>PBTP01000067.1 GCA_002729275.1 Roseibacillus sp.
GCGTAATTTTGCGGCAGGCATGAGTGGTGGGGTCGCATACGTATACGATGAAAACCGGGACTTTGAGTCCAAGCTCAACCGCGCAATGGTCAACCTCTACCCCCTGATCGAGTGTGGTGACAGCGAGATTTTGGAGGTGAAAGATCGCATCGAGAAGCACGTTGAGCTCACGGGGAGTGAGAAGGGGAAGAGGCTTCTGGATGGGTGGAGCAAGATCTTGCCGCAGTTCTTCAAGGTGCTGCCAGCCGACTACGAAAGGGTTCTCAACGCTATCAAAAGAGCCGAAGAAAGTGGGCTTGAAGGAGATGCCGTCATTCTTGCGGCATTCGAAGAAAACGCAAAGGTTGGGAATTGAAGTAGATATTAATACGACGCGGTAGTAGTGCGATCAAAGGCTCCAGGTTCCAGCACGAGAAGATTCATACTCCCGCCACATAGACACATTTCGACGCAATGGGAAAAGCAACAGGATTCTTAGACACCGAACGGGAAACCATTCCGAATCGTCCGCCGCTTGAGCGGATCATGGACTGGAAGGAGATTCATGCTCATCGCTCAGACGAAAAAGTGATGGAGCAGGGTTCGCGTTGTATGGATTGTGGGACTCCCTATTGCCATACAGGCCTTCTAATTTCCGGCATGGCCAGTGGCTGTCCGGTGAATAACCTGATCCCGGAGTTTAATGACCTCGTATACCGTAATCGTTGGCAGGAGGCTCTTGAGCGTTTACGTAAAACCAATAATTTTCCGGAATTTACCGGCCGGGTCTGTCCGGCTCCCTGCGAAGGATCCTGTGTTCTCGGCTACATAGAGCCTCCCGTCACGATTAAGGATGTTGAGTGCTCTATTGTCGATCGGGGTTGGGAAGAGGGTTGGTTTACGCCCCAGATTCCAGCCAAGCGGACAGGGAAGAAGGTTGCCGTGGTGGGCTCCGGTCCTGCAGGTCTTGCTTGTGCGGATCAGCTTAACCTCGCGGGCCATCAGGTTACCGTCTTTGAGAGAGCTGATCGGATTGGGGGATTGCTGATGTATGGCATTCCCAACATGAAGCTTGATAAGAAAGAGGTCGTTGACCGCCGGGTTAATCTGATGCGTGAAGAAGGAGTTGAGTTTGTGACGGGCGCCGATATTGGGAAAGACTCGGAGTGGTCAAGGGAGCGATTGGCCAAAGATTACGATGCGACGGTCCTCTGCTGTGGAGCAACCAAGGGACGGGATCTCCCGATCGATAATCGAGACGCAAACGGGATTTATATGGCCATGGATTTCCTCACAGCCAATACCAGTCATCAGCTTGATCATGATTTCGACGGAACAAATCCAGAAGATTTTAATGCGACGGGGAAAGATGTGATTGTGATAGGCGGGGGCGACACAGGCACAGATTGTGTTGGCACGAGCCTTCGCCAGAAGTGTAAAAGTGTTATACAGCTTGAAATCATGCCGATGCCGCCAATGGAGCGTGCTCCGGACAACCCCTGGCCCGAGTGGCCAAAGGTTTATACCCTCGATTATGGGCAAGTAGAGGCACAGGCCCTGCAGGGGGAAGAGCCTCGTAAGTATCTCGTCATGACCAAGAGGTTCATCAAGGACCAGGATGGTAATGTGTCAGGCATCGAGGTGGTGGACATCACCTGGCAGAAGGACGAAGCCGGACGATTTTCGCCCGTGGAGACGGAAGGGACGCTCCGTACTCTACCCAGTCAGCTAGTTCTTCTCGCAATGGGGTTTCTGGGTCCGGAGAAGGAGGTTGTGGAAGGATTCGGACTCGAAACTGATGCTCAGAGTAACGTCAAGGCTGAGCACGAACACTATACTACTAATGTGGAAGGGGTTTTTGCGGCTGGAGACATGCGGCGCGGTCAGAGTTTGGTCGTATGGGCAATCAATGAGGGACGGGGAGCAGCGCGGGAATGTGATCGCTATCTCATGGGAAGCACGCAACTCCCCTGAAAGGGGCTTGCGCCGGTGCCGAGGCGAGGCCGAGGGCCCAAGGAGTCCGGGCAGAGACAGTTTCTGTCTCCGAACAAACTGTCGGAGACAACTCCCAGCCTACAGGGGCGCCGTGGTTCCCCTGACGGCTTGGTTAATATCAGGGAGCTTCTACTCAACCGTGATGGTGATCTTCTTCGAAATCACCGCGGGCTTGTGCAGGATGTGCGCGAAATTAGCAAAAGCGAGCTGGATGGTGTGCTTGCCCTTTGGCAGGTCGAGGGTGACCTGAGTCTGCCCCTTTCCGTAGTGAAGGCATTTCCCTTCAATCGACGGAATTGGAAGCTTTTTGTCGAGTTCAGAGGCATCCATGTTNATCAGGAGATGATGATGTCCTGTGTCAGGAAGGTAGGTCCCCGCAGGGCATACGCCCATCCCCTTAAGACCGAAACGAATGGTAACAGGCCCTTTGAAAGTCCGCCCGTCCTTGATGCCTTGAACATAGACCCGGGCTCCCTTGGGGGAAGGGGTCTCGAGGGGGTTAGGTGGCTTCGGAGCGTCATCCTGGCCAGTGGCGGTGAGCAAAGATCCGATGATGGCAAAGGCGGTGAGTAGTGGTTTCTTGAACATAACGAGTCGCGGTAGCGGAAAAATACAGAGGGACCCAAGTTTGTGCAAGTCCTGTCCCCCTCGCTATCGAATTAGAGTAATCCTTGGCTTGGAGGTGCGGGGTTACCGGTAACTTCTACGGAGCAAAGCTGGCAATGTATCGCTCAGGTATGAGCGGTGCCCGATCGCGTTTCAGCGGGCGGAGCTCCTCAAAGGTCGTTGGCGAGGGGATCGGGCTCGAGGATGCCGAGGCTGACTAAAAAGGCGTCTGCTGAACGCAGGGTCACCTCGTAATTCTGCTGATGAGAGTTGTAATTGTAAAAGGTATGGCCAGCACCCTCGAATTCGATCAGTTCACAATGGTTTTTTTTCTTCCCGTATCGCTTGGCAAATTTTGCGACTACCTCTACGGGAAGAAGGCGATCATTCTTGCCATGGTAGAGCATGCAGGGCGCAAGACCTGCCTGTGGCACATATTCCGAGGGGCTGAATTTTTTGGCTTCATCATCAGAAATAAAGCGCGCTCCGCCGACACCTTTGCGGGTGGTGTTGACAAGGGGACTGAAAAGAAAAAGAGCACAGGGTCGAAAGTCCTTTCCAGGTTCCTCTCCAATTTCCGGGAGGGTTGCACAACACAGGGCAAGGTGAGCTCCTGATCCTGACCCTCCAAGGACGATTCTTTCTGGGTTGATGCCGAGAATGGCCGCATTCTTNCGGAGAAAAACCATGGCCATCGCGGCATCCTCGAGAGCGTCTACAGGGCTATTGCTATTGTCCTCTCCGGCCACCCGATATTCAATGCACATGCAGACTGCGCCCCGCGCCGCGAAGTGCAGTGCGTGAGGCACAAACTGAGTTGCCATGGAGAGATCCCACATGCCTCCGTGCAGGAATAGAATTACCGGCGCGTTCGCAGATTGTGGTTCGTGCCCGGGCGGGAAAAAGAAGTGTGCAGCCAGATCCTTCTCCGGTGAGTGAAAGTAGATGAAGGAGTGAGCCTTCTTGAGAAGTTCTTGTTCGCGCGCCTCACCTATTGCGGGAGCTTTGAGGAGTTGGTCGATCACGTGAAAAAGGGAGGAGCGGGTGGATTTATTTTTCATTCATGATCGAGGATGTCCATAGTTTACGTCATGATCCGAATGGTTTTAGCTTGTTTGAGCGTTAGCGGGATTGCGGGAACGATGCCGGCCGCTCCGCAGAAGGCCGATTCCGCCCTCGTTCGACATCTCGATGCCGTCTACCAGCATTGGAGAGACGCTGTGATAAGGCGGGACATCGAGAANTGGCAGGTCCATACAGCCTCCCATCGTCGGGTCTCGATTCTGAACAGGATTCATTCGGAGCGCCGCCCGGTATCGTATGCTCTCTCGAGCCTTTCCGCCAGTCCGCCTGATAACCGTTCGCTGAAATTGCTGGCTGTAAAAGTGAAAGGGATCACCGCTAACATGATTTACTTAGGGCCTGTGGATTTCAGAGTTGGGGGGGCTCCGCCCAATAATCTTCTGGTGCTGTCGTTTACGAAAGAAGGTAAGCGCTGGAAGTATGACTCAGCAGATTATATGAACCTTGCGAGCATTCCCGAGGCCCGGAAACAGCTCGAAGCAGGCAAGCTTGATTATCTCGAGGGGCCGGATTTTTCCCCGAAGGGAAGTATTGAGCAGCCCTCCATCGTGCTCCGTGGCGCCGTCAAATATATCGCCAAGACTTATGTCTATTGCCCCGGACGGGAGGTGAAGGTCATGGTGAATGGGGTCAGCCGGCATTTGTATCAGAACACCCAGGCCTCGGAGGTGATTGTCGGGGGTGCGAGAGACGGATTAAATGAGGTTCAGTTTACGGCGCGGAAGCTTCCAGGGGGAGAGGGGAAAGAGCCTTTGGCGGTTCGAGTTTACCTGATGTCGCAGGTGGACGGGGTAAAGCCGCTGAAGGTTTTTGAGTATCAGGTGCAGGAGGGTGAAAAGGTGAGGCCCGCTGGAACAGAAAACTTTGTTGTGGGGCCATCAGAGGTGCTCCGCCTCAGGGGAAGGTAATGCACTTATTTACCGGGTACCGGAAACTACGAAGTCTCCCCATCAGAGGGTCATTGAGGTCGATTTTCCGTTAGAACTGGAAATTCCGCTGATACTCGGAGGGGATCGGGTGCAGCGAGCGGGAGGGTTTTCCCATCTGGATCCTGATAGTTTCGAAAGGCAAGGGGCACTACTGTCAGGCACAATTGAGGCTCTTTTTCGGTGCCGGTTGTGGCGGCGTGCAGAATGAGGGCCCTGTGCTCAAGGTATTTCAGGGTGAGCTGGTATCCGATGGGGAAGAATGAGTCGGCAACAGGTGTATCCAGGGGAAGGAGTAGCTCAAGAATCACTGGATAGGGACTCGGTTCCGCAAGCTCATCGGCTCGAACGATAGCTTCAAGCCGGCAGGCCAGCCCCGGGTGGAACAAGTCTTCCTTCGTGAGTTGACGAGTATTGGTCAGCTGGTAAGTCCCCTCGACNTAGTGGACGACCTCCGGCTTGGTAAAGTTAGTAATGTAGTTCCGCTTGAAATGGAGATTGTGAGCGGCTAACTGAGCCCTTGGAAGGGAGTAAAATCTTGAAAGGAGTACTTGAGGATCAGAACTAGTCCCTTCCGGGGCCTCAATCGGATCATAGGATTGCACCGGGGTGATTCTGCCGAGTTTCCGGAGGGTTTCATAATTCCAAGGCCGCTCGGGTACGCTGAAGAGGAAGAGGCAGAAACTCCAGCTGGCCACTGCAAATGCACCGGCGAGGAGCTGGGCAAGCATCCACCAGAACCAGGGGGGGCGGCCTGTGATAAATTTCTTTAACTCCTGAGACTTGGGCATCAATGGTTCTGAGTTTGAGCTGCGAACCACTGGGATGAATGGATAGGGAACGAAGGCGAGATGCCAGTCCATGAAAAACCAAGGGCGATGGAGGAGTCCACCCTCNCCGGCTCCACGAGGGAGTCTGGGAGCGGAAGGGGGGGAATCATCGCTAGTGGCATTCAGGAGCAGTTAGTTCCGTCCAGAGCTGGATCATAATCAGGCTCAGCCCCTTCTTCTTTCGCCTCGAAAGAAGTGCCGCACCCACATGAGCGGGCCGCATTCGGATTTACAATCTTGAAACCAGCGTCGGAAAGGTCACTCGAATAGTCGATGTGGCATCCCTTCAGGTGCTCGAGGCTGTCCTGAGCNAGAAAGACCCTCACTCCGCTCTGTTCAATCACCTCATCTCCCTCTGCCCTGCCGGAGACCTGCATGGTATATTGTAAACCTGCACATCCTCCACGTTGCACCCCAAGCCGGAGGCCGGATTCATCGGAAGCCTTTTTTTCGGCCAGAAGAGCCTTCAGTTCCTGAACGGCGATATCTGTGAGCGTAATCATTAGCGGGCCAGAAAAAGATGGGGGAGGGAGGAGAAATGCGCCAGCGCTACTTTGTCAACGTGCCGGATAGGCGGAATATTTGANAAGAACCGATGAGCAACTTTGGTTTAAACCTCGGGATGCAAAGAGTAAAATTTAAAAAACCGGGGGTGATGTGGGGTAACAGGTTCATTAATTTTGTGCAGGAGCGGCGGAATATCCTNGTTGAGCGGAGCTTGTTATTTGGTTCGGAGCGCANCCTGAAAANGCCTAGGGTATCCCCATGCCGGATGTCCGAGTCATGCCCGATGCTCTCGCCAGTCAGGTGGCCGCGGGGGAGGTCGTAGAGCGTCCTGCGAGTGTGGTTAAAGAGCTGGTCGAAAATAGCCTCGATGCCGGTTCAAGTGAATTACGGGTGGAGAGTCAACGCGGGGGAGTANCCCTCATCAAGGTGACTGACGACGGGTGCGGAATGGGACGGGACGATGCGGTCTTGAGTTTGGAACGGCATGCAACCAGCAAACTCAGGGAGAAAGAAGGCCTCAATGCGATTACAACGCTTGGATTTCGAGGAGAGGCGCTGCCCTCGATTGCGAGTGTGTCCCGATTCCGTCTGATCACCCGGACGAAGGATTCTGTTTCTGGAACAGCAATCACGGTGGAGGGAGGAAAGTTGCAGGAGGTTTCTGAGGCGGGATGCCCCCCGGGGACAACGGTTGAAGTTCGCGATCTGTTCTACAACATCCCTGCCCGTCGGAAGTTTTTACGAAGCGAGTCCACTGAAGCAGCTCATGTTGATTACCAGGTCAGGCTTCATGCGCTCTCTAGTCCGGGGACTCGGTTTATATACCGAAAAGATGGGCGGGTTTCCTTTGACGTTCCAGCGACAGACGACAGGAGAGTTCGCATCGCAGATCTTGGAGGNCGACAGAACCTCGGTAANTTGCGGGAAGTTTCCCGCCTCGAATATCCCGGGATGGCAGTCAGCGGATACCTCGGATCACCGGACGCTGCTCGAAAAAGCAGGAGGGGCCAGTATCTATTCCTTAATGGACGACCGGTTGAAGATCAGGTTGTCTGGCGGGCGCTGGGGGAAGCCTGCCGGGGATTTCTTCCGGGTGATCACCATCCGGCTGCCTGGCTCTGGCTGGAAATGGATCCTTTGCTAGTCGATGTGAANGTTCACCCTTCCAAGAGAGAGGTAAGATTTCATCGCCCGGGAGACTTGCGAGCTCTTTTGTTGGAGGCTATCGGTGGAGTTATTACCGGAAAGGCCAGTGCCGGAACGAGTTCGTCATCTCTTTCAGAGGCTGACTCTTTGTCCGCGAAGGGAGCCANTGTGAAGAAGGTGTCAGAGTATACCTATCCGAGGGGNGAGGGNCTGGGTGATGGATCAGGTGAAAATGTTGACCGGACGCATCCGGCCAGNGGTGAAATCCACGTGAGAGAGGGNGAGCCGGATTTGGCTGGTCCCAGAACATGGAAAGTGGAGGTGCAGTCTGAACTCACAGCTGAGGGTAGCAGCTCCAAAGAGCCTCCGTTTCGAGTGATGGGGGTGCTCCATGGCTCCTATTTTATTCTCGAGGGAAGCGACGGGCTGGCTCTTCTCGAGGGCGAGGCTGCGCGCGAGCGGATCCTATTTGAAACCTTTTTTCTAATGATGGGGAAAGGAGCTGCCGAGTCACAGGGNNTGCTNGTGCCGCTGCTNCTGGAGCTGGAATCCCGTGATCTNGATGTAGTTCTCCGGAATGTGGATAACTTCAGGTCGGCAGGGATGGAGCTAGAGCCCTTTGGTTCTGGGACAGTGCAGCTTCGCTGCATACCTTCTGCGTTGGGTGAGGAGGATGCTCGTGCTCTGCTCCTCGATATCGTCGATGAGCTTGTTCACAGCGCCGAGGGAAAAAGCAGCCGGGAGCTAACCTCTGAAAAGTTCGCAGCGAAACTGGCCAAGGTCGGGGCAAAGAGGGGGCATTGCAGGGAAAATGAAGGAAAAGCTCTNCTTAAACGGCTTTTCGAATGTGACCAGCCCTACATCACTCCAGGTGGGCGTCCGATTATGGTTGAGTTTGCTCTATCGGAGCTGGAGCGTAAATTTGGGAAATAAGCGACCGAGCTCGAGATAAAGGCGTGTGTGCCAGAGGCCGGTGATGTTGGGCTTGCGGTCAAGCGCGGGCCTGTTAAAAAACCATCGAATGGCCGACAAGCTGACCTACACAGAGGCAGGCGTTGATACGGTGAAGGCGGCGGCCCTGGTCGGTGATATTCGCACCCACGTTCAGCGGACCCAGAGGCAGCGGCAGTTGATGGGGGGATACGGATTATTTGCCGCCGCGCTTGAGCTCAAGGACTATCGGAACCCCGTGATCGTTACCGGTTGTGACGGAGTGGGAACAAAGCTCGAGGTCCAGCTGGAGTATGATCGTATCGAGGATGCAGGTAAGGATCTTGTTGCCATGAGCGTCAACGATATCCTGACGACAGGAGGAGATCCGCTTATGTTCCTCGATTATATCGGGATAGCACAGCTCGACGAGAGCCGGATCACGCGATTGGTTGCAGGGATGGCGGATTATCTGGAAGAGTGTGGATGTATTCTTGCCGGTGGGGAAACGGCGGAAATGCCGGGGCTTGTTCCCGAGGGNGTCGTTGAGCTTTCTGGATTTTGTGTCGGTTGCGTGGAGAAAGACGAAATGCTGGACGCAGGGACGGTCGCTCCTGGCGATGTGCTGGTAGGATATGAGTCAGACGGAATCCACGCAAATGGCTGGAGTCTTGTTCGGCGAGTCCTTGCCGAAAATAGTGNGGANTTCTCGCGAGACGAGGTTGAGTCTCTTCTTCCTCCCACAAGGCTCTACCATGATGTGGCGAGTGATTTGAAAGCGAAGGGTATTCGAGCCAGAGCGATGGCCCATATCACGGGCGGAGGGCTTCCGGAGAATCTGGAGAGGTTGCTTGCGGGGAAGGGATACGGTTCCTCTCTTCTGGTTCCAGAATGGGAAATTGCAGCAGTGCAGAAGCTCCTGGGCTTTGTCGATGAGAGCAGCTGCTGGCATACGTTCAACATGGGTTTTGGCTGGGTAGTCATAGTGGATGAGTCTGAGGTTGGTGCCGCAGTTGAGGCTGGTCCGGGCGGAACTATTCTTGGGGTGGTTGATGAGACCCCGGGAATTCGGGTGAGCTCCAAGCAGTAAGTTCTGGATGAGCGATCACCTGAATCACGAGTGCGGGATTGCGGTGGTACGCCTACGCAAGCCTTTGGCCTATTTCCAGGACCGTTACGGGGATGCTCTCTGGGGATTTCGTAAGTTATTCCTGCTCATGGAAAAGCAGCATAACCGGGGGCACGATGGCGTCGGAATTGGCTGTGCTAAGCTCGATATGCCGAAGGGACAGCCCTACATCTTCCGTCGTCGAGACTCTTCTCGTGATTCGCTTGCAAACCTGTTTCAGCTTGAGCTNAAGCAGGTCAATCAACTCGCGCGAAAGGGAGANCTGGAATTGAATGATCCCGAGGCCTTGAAGCAAAGGTTCGATTTTGCCGGAGAAGTCCTCATCGGGCACCTTCGNTACGGAACATCNGGTGAATTTGATTCTGGTTCCTGCCANCCCTACCTGCGCNGGAGCAACTGGCCCACGCGAACCCTGATGGTNATGGGGAACTTNAACATGACCAACGCCAGGGCTCTCAATGAGCANTTAATTGAGCGNGGNCAGCACCCNGTATTCGGAACNGACACCCAGACTGTCCAGGAAGAGGTNGGGTTTCATCTCGATGAAGCTCACTCAGATATTTACCGCCGCTTGCGCGACGACGGAGTCCCNGGAANAGAGATACCACAGCGGATCTCGGATGAATTGGATGTTAGTAGAATAGTCACTGAGNCTGCTGGGGGCTGGGATGGAGGGTATGCGATCTGNGGGGTGATCGGAAATGGAGANGTGTTTGTCATGCGNGATCCGCATGGAATCCGACCATGTCACCGGTTGGTAACGGATGAAGTNGTTGCCTANGCCTCGGAGCGCGTTCCCTTGATGACCGTNTTTGANGCNTCGCANCAGGAAGTGGAGGAGCTCGAGCCGGGGGTGGTAGCAACNATCAAGAGAGACGGGACAATGAGCGANGAGCGGTTTGCTCCTCCCGCNGAGAAGCGNCACTGCTCGTTCGAACGCATTTATTTTTCGAGAGGGAATGACCCAGCTATCTATCAGGAGCGCAAGGCGATGGGCGCAGCCTTGACCGAACAGGTGGTGGAATCCATCGATGGAGATTTCGGTGCGGCTGTCATTACCTTTATTCCAAATACCGCGGAAACAGCCTGGTATGGNCTAATGGATGGTCTCCGCCAGTATCGCCGGGATCGGGTAAGAGCAAACATTCTGGAAGCCGCCCGCTCCGGAGATCTGGATGAAGATTTGCTCAACCACCACATCATGGCCAACTGGCCGAGGGGGGAAAAGATTGCGCACAAGGACATCAAGATGCGGACCTTTATTTCTCAGGAGAAGGGCCGGGCCCAGCTGGTATCGCACGTATACGATATTACCTACGGCGTTGTGGGAGAAGATGATACCCTNGTAGCNCTTGACGATTCGATTGTCCGAGGGACAACGCTNAAGACTTCGATCCTCAAGATTCTTGGTCGGACGAANCCAAGNAANATTGTCATATGCTCGACCGCTCCGCAGATTCGATACCCAGATTGCTATGGGATTGATATGTCGGAACTGGGGAAGTTCATCGCATTCCAAGCGGCTGTTCGACTGCTAGAGCGCAACGGGCGTCAGGGTCTCATAGAGGAAGTGCACCAAGACTGCCTGGAAGAACTCCGCAAGCCCTGGGATGAGATGCAGAACTGCGTTAAGAAGATTTACGAGCCATTCACGGCCGAAGAAATTTCCGCAGAGATCAGCCGGATGGTAAATCCAGAAAATGGATGGCAGGGTGAGGTTGAAGTGATTTTCCAGACTATCGGAAACCTTCACAACTCCTTGCAGGAGTCATGTGGGGACTGGTATTTCACTGGGAACTATCCTACGCCGGGCGGGTATGCGACCGTGAATGCTGCTTTCGTAAACTGGAGAGATGGAGTCTCGGGTCGAAGCTACGACCTGCCCTTGTAATTGGGTCCGGGGATAAGAGAAAAGAGCGGCTCTAGGATCGCGCCCACCCTCTCTTGGGTTACTTAAAAACAATGCCGACCGGGCAATGGTCGGAGCCGTGGATCTCAGGATAGATAGAGGCTGATTCAAGCCGGGGGATAAGGGAGTCCGAAATGCCGAAATAGTCGATACGCCAACCGATATTCCTCTGTCGTGCCTGTGCCCGGTAAGACCACCAGGAGTAGGCCTCTGCAGTATCGGGGTGCAGGTGGCGAAAGGAATCGGTAAAGCCTGATCCCAGGGTCTCACTGAAGCTTTCGCGCTCCTGATCTGAAAATCCTGCTGACCTCCGGTTCTGGCNAGGACGGGCAATATCAATTTCATGGTGGGCCACATTAAGGTCCCCGCAGAAAATAACCGGTTTGTCCCGGGTGTCTTCCAGATGCCTCAAATAGTTCCGAAACGCTTTGTCCCACTCCATCCGATAGGGCAGGCGACGCAGTCCGTCCTGTGAATTAGGGGTGTAAACATTGACAAGCATGAAGTCGGAATACTCAGCAGAGATCACACGGCCCTCATTGTCATGCTCGTCCATACCCATGTCCATGAGGACATCCAAGGGCTCTTCTTTCGAGAAGATCGCAGTACCTGAATACCCTTTCTTTTCGGCAGAGTTCCAGTAGTTGCGGTAGCCTCCCAGCTCAAGGGGAAGCTCCACCTGCTCAGGGCGGGCCTTGGTCTCCTGCAGGCAGAAGACATCCGGGTTTACCTCAAGGAGGGACTCCGCTGCTCCTTTGCCGAGCGCAGCCCGGATTCCATTAACATTCCAAGAGAGTAATCTCACCTCCCAGATTCAAGGCCAAACCGAGATGAGAGGCTAAACAAAAAAAGAAAAAAGCCCCAGGTCCTTGGACGAGCGGCTTTGGTTTCTGAGGCTTGGAATACCCTATCGCTTGGAGAACTGAAAGCGCTTCCGAGCGCCGGGTTGACCAGCTTTCTTTCGCTCCTTGGCGCGTGGGTCACGTCTGAGGTGTCCTGCAGCCTTGAGGCTTCCGCGCAGTTCGGAATCCATTTCCGTAAGTGCTCTGGCCACTGCCAGTTTGATGGCGTCAGCCTGTCCTGGTATTCCGCTGCCCTGAACCACTACCTTGAGGTCATACTTGTTGACCAAGTTGGTGGTCTGGAAAGGGGCGAGAACTTCGTTCTGAAGAGGGATTGTTGGGAGATACTCTTCGAACGATCGATTGTTGATGACGATTCTTCCAGTGCCTTCTGTCATCCAGATCCGGGCAACAGCAGTCTTTCTTCGACCAGTGGCAGTGTAGGTGTTTTCAGTAGCAGGCATTTTGGAAAAGGGTATTCGCTTCCGGTAGGTAATTAGATCGTGTAGGGCTCAGGCTTCTGAGCCTCCTGCTCGTGTTCAGCACCTGCGTAAACTCTTAATTTCCGCAATTGCGCTCTTCCAAGACGAGTGTGAGGAACCATGCCCCGGATTGCGCGCTCGACGAGCAGCTCAGGTCTCCGAGCTCGAACTTTCTTCGGTGTTTCCACCTTTTGGCCGCCGACGTATCCGGAGTAGCTGGTATAAATCTTCTCAGTTTCCTTGTTGCCGGTAAGTCGAACCTTCTTTGCGTTGATAATTACGACGTGATCTCCCGTATCGACATGGGGTGTGAAGATGGGCTTGTGCTTTCCTCGGAGAAGACGGGCAGCTTCCACTGCGACCTTGCCAAGGATCTGGTCAGCAGCATCAATCACGTGCCACTTGCGGTCAACTTCAGTTGCTTTTGCAGAAAAGGTCTTCATTACGGGCGTTGTAGAGGTCAGGCCGGGATGGGAAAGGGGCGGAACGCTAGGAGCGAGGCCAGTTCATGTCAACGCTAATCCGTGGTGGCGATGAAGGAGGGGATGATGCCCCAAGACTTTAAATAAGGGCTTTCGGGCACAGATTTCGATTGCGGGGAAGAGAATATCGCCAATGATGGGGGCACGGGGCTGTGAATGCGGCTTCGGTTAACCCAATAGCAAGTTATCGCAGGACCACCAAGAAGACGGAGAAGGGGCGGCCGCCGGAGGCGCCGCACGGACTACAGCGGGCCCAAGAAGGGCGCGGATGGGGAGGATAAGGCTGTCGAGGTAGAGGGGACCATTTCATCGGTTCTCGCCGGGACAATGTTCAAGGTCAAGTTGCCCAGTGACCATGAGGTCCTCGCGCACATCTCTGGTAAGATGCGAAAGCGCTTCATACGATTAGTCGTGGGCGACAAGGTAAAGATGGAAATGTCTCCCTACGATACGACCAAGGCGCGAATCGTTTACCGGGTGGGCTGAGCCTGTCTCCTGATTTTTGAAGCCTTCTTGCCGCTGCTCGGAATAAGCAGCTTTTCTCTCAGTTCCCCTTTTCGGGGTCATAGAAAATCTTAATGTCGGCCTTGTCGGTGCCGAGAATCTGTTGGGCCCTCTTCAGGGCATCACGTGTCGAGATGTTGGGGTTGCTTGGCATGAAGAGGTAGAGGTTGCTCTCTCCTCTGGAACGGTCGCAACCTTCCTGCAGGACCTCAAGGACTCCTGAGAATTTCAAAACGCGATACACCTCGCGAGAGGCACCTGATATGATGATATGCCTGCCCTCTTTTCGTGCGGAGCGGATCAGGTCTTCAAGAGCAAGAACGCTCGTGGCGTCCAGATGACGGGCATTTTTCAATCGTAGAATAATAACTCTCAGGTTTTCGTCAACGAAGGTGCGCTGAATCTGGTTTCGAAAAAGTTCCGCAGCGCCAAAAAAGAGGTCGCCTTCCACGTGAACGATTGAAATGGAAGGGTTGGGGCGCTTCCGTTTTTCTCCAAGCTCCCTGAGGTCACCTTCGTCGTTCACTTCATATTCCACGAGGTAAGGGCGGGAGGCCTTGCGGAGAAACAGTGAGATGGACAGTGCGATTCCAATAAAGATGGCGGTGTGTAGTGGCGCGAACAGGGCCGCGACAAAGCTGACGATAAGAACGAGTGCGTCATCGCGGGTGGATCTCAGGCAAATCCGAATAACACGCGGAGAAATCAGAGATCCGGCAACAGCGATGACGAGTCCGGCAAGACAAGCCCGGGGAATGTGCTGAACGAGAGGAAAGGTTGCGAGCAGGAAGATGCCAGCGAGGCAGAGGATTCCACAGAAGAGGGAAGCAAGTCGAGTGCGTGCTCCTGATTCGTAGTTAAGAGCAGAGCGAGTGAGGGAGCCCGATGCCGGCATGCCGGCAAAGATACCGGCTGCGATGTTTGCGGCGCCCACTGACAGCATATCCTGATTCACATCAGGGCGGTCCCCGGTGCGGGACGCCAGGGATTTTGACATCACGGTGTTCTCCAAGGACGCGAGGAAGGCAATGGCGAATGCAATGGTGGAGAGCTGGGCGACCTTGTCGAGAAGTCCAGGCTGCGCAAAAATGCCAAACTCCGGGGCGAGGTCCTGAAAGGAAAATGCTTCGAATTTCGAGACCTCTGCAAAACCAAGGTTGGTCCTCTCTCCGAGGATCCAGGCAAAAAATGAAAACAGAACGAGAGTTACGGCGAAAACCGGGATGCGTCTGAAGCGGGATTGAAGCCCCAGATAACACAGGAGAGTTCCCGCTCCGAGTATAAGAGGCTGCCACTGGAGTGAGGAAAGGTTGCTCAGTAGTTTCAGAAGAATAGTGACAAAGGTGGTAGCCCCGCCCTCCATCAACTCGGTGATCCCGAGGATGTGCTTGAACTGGTTGGCAATGATCAACGTGGCAGCTCCTGCAATATATCCGACCAGGACGCTTCTGCTGACAAATTGGAGGAGGTCTGCGACTCTCAGGATTGCGCCTACGATACAGAATGCGCCGACCATGAGGCAGAGAAGGGGCATCAACGCGATCATCTCTCCTTTCGAGGAAGTCATTCCCGGAATGAGAAAGAAGGAGAAGATCATGAAGGCGGTCGCATTTGTTGGACCTAGAATGGTGTGCCGTGACCCGGAGAAAAATGGCGCTACGATCGCAGCAACGGCAGAGCATGCGATCCCGTAGGCGATAGGAAGTTCCGCAATCGCTGCATAGGCCATGCCCTGTGGCAGAGCAAGAAGGGCTACATTGATCGCAGCGCGAAAGTCCTGCGTGAATTTCGCTGAGTTGTATCGTCGTAAAGGGCCGCGAATCGGCAGGGGATCAAGCCGCCTTGTTTCCTCGCTGTTTCTCTTCCGCGTGTAGCGGGCACGCCGGAGAAGATTCTGCAGGGAAAGCTTAGGCATTTGTATTTAGTTGAGTGAGAATCAGCGGAAGCTGGCACGTCGGAAGAGCCATATCCCAATAATGAAGCAGAGGGCATTGGGAAGCCAGAGGATGGAGAGGACTAAGGGTAATGGGGCATCTTCAATCTGCTGGGCGAAAATCAAGAGGCCAAAGTAGGCGGCAGCCACAAAAAGGCTGATGAGAAGGCCGTTAGAGGTCTCGCGACGGCGCGCCGAGATTCCAAGGGGAATGCCAATCATGGCGAAAGACAGACAAGCCAGAGAGATCGAGCGCCGCTTGTGAATTTCAATATTAAGTTCTGCCTGAAATCGCTTTTCTCGGGCAATCGCGGTTTCTAGTTCCTCTACCCTCCTCGGGGTCAGAGTTTCAGCCGGCAGTTCGTCATCTTTATCAAGACCTGATGGAAAGGTTGTCCCGGCAGGAAGGCCAGGGGATTGGGCCGGAATCTCTCCTGAGAGTTCCATACGAGAGAGCTCTTCTCGTTTCCGGGATTCCAAGATGCGAATTGGAGCGTCGTCGTTGGTGATGTCCGACGGTTTATTCCTTTTTTTGCTAGTAGCGGAAAAGTCGATCAGGACAGGCTCCATTTCCGTTGCCCTGATGGGGATCGGGGAAACTTCGTCTTTGTCCATGGAGATCTCGATGAAGGGGTTAGAGAGCTTGAGCCGGAGTTGCTTCTCCTCCTCATTGACATAGAGGTCAACTTCCTCAGCAAACATATAGGCCTCCAGATTTGCATCTCGTCCCTGTCCTGAGAACTTGTAGATGTGAAGCCCACGGAGAAGTCCGGTTTCGTCCTCGGCTTCAGCGTAGACTCTCTGGCTTGGGAACCGTGAAATCACGACCCGGGGTTTAATCAAATTGCGAGGGTCTTTCCGAACAGCTTCGTAGAGGAGGTTGCGCGAGGCATCCTTGGCCTGTGGGGCGGCAGTCCCGGTGAGCCACCAGCACAGTCCGGAGAGACCTGCCGCTACCAGAAGAACGGGAAAGGCGAGCCGGGGTAGACTGAGGCCCGCCATTCTGAGGCTAAGGAGTTCGTTGTGGCTGGAGAGGCGCCCAAAGCTGAGAAGGGTCGAGGCGAGGAACCCCCAGGGGAGGGTGAACATCAAGGTGAACGGGATGATCAGGAGGATGAACTGCCCCATTAGTTCAAGAGGAGCGGCCTGCTCCACGAGGAGGGGTCGAATTTTCCTGAACAGCTGCCCAAGCACGAGGACCACGGTGAGCAGGGAGACCCCGAAGATCGTGCCATAGAGAACCTGCCAGCCGATGTAACGGTCCGCGATACGCATTGGACTGTGAGGAATCCTACTTTGATTGAGCTCTGGTTACAAGCGGAGCTTCCGAGTGATAATGAGTGGGTACGGATCTCCTCAAAGACCTTGTGAGAGAAATACCGCTCCATCCGGTCCGGGAAGACGGGGGCTACCTGAGCAGATCAGTCCGCGTCGCCATGCCTTCTCGAGAATATGAAGAGCAATGCGACCCTTCGGAGAGCCACTTGGATTGAGATACTCCAGCTTGCACCAGATTCCAGGTTTGTTACCACCGAGAGATATCGTTCTGATCTGGTGCAGGTAACTGTTGATCTCGGGGAGCACGAGTGATGGTTACACGAGGCTGTGTCGCAGGCAACGTCATGCTCGGAGCGGCTACTGCGAGGGGGTTATGGGGATTTGGCCTCCATGCTTGAGCGGGAAATTGCCTGCCAGATTGAGGGAAGGGTAGGCTGAGGAGTCCTCTCTGAATCAGCTGAAGAAACTCTGTTGAAGCCGCCACGTTGCGGTTTATGCCCTATGAAGAGAGGACTAGCTCATTTCGCTGCGCTCGCTACAATGCACTCCATGAATTTATTCAGAGTAACACTGCTCGTTTTTCTTCTGCCGCTGGCCTTTGTAGCTCCGGCTCTGGCCG
>PBTP01000068.1 GCA_002729275.1 Roseibacillus sp.
CCGTCGTTGTCNCCAGCGTCATCNCCGTCGTTGTCNCCAGCGTCATCNCCGTCGTTGTCNCCAGCGTCATCGCCGTCGTTGTCACCAGCGTCATCNCCGTCGTTGTCGCCAGCNTCATCNCCGTCNTNGTCNCCAGCGTCATCNCCGTCGTTGTCACCAGCNTCATCNCCGTCGTTGTCGCCAGCGTCACCATCTGGTGGACCAAAGTCTTCCATGGAGATCAGGGAAAGAGCAGGGTTCTCAACTTCGATCGGTCCTGGCTGGAGGGTGAAGGTTTCGAAGTCGCCCAGNAGGACGTCCCCGTTCTCACTGTTGACATANATCGTCGAGACAGTGGGTTCGGAGCTAGGAAAGTCACTAAGCCTTACAACTGCGGCAGCACTCGAGCTCTCCAAGTCACCGGAGTTGGCGAGGACGAGATAGATCGGATTACCTGAAAACTCATTGGGGNCGTTGAGCGGAACATCTCCCTGGGCAGAGACACTGAAGGTCCCGGCAAAAGGCGCCGCTGTGATTGAGCCGGAGGCTCCGTCGAACAGGGTGAAAAGCGAAGCGAGTTCCGCGCCCGAGGAAAGGGTGGCGAGGGCGCTTTCATCAGAAATATTTCCGATCGCGGCAAATCCTCCATCCACTGCATTTCCCTCGTTGTCGACCACTGAGTTTGTGGCGATGGGACCTTCGGTGTTTGTGACCGTNAGGCTCGCACCGTAGGCGGAGGCGTATGCCATCACGAGGAAGGGGAGGTATTTAAACTTCATAATTATTTAGGGGTTTGAGTGCGGGAGAGGAGTCTCTCGCCTAGGGGAACGACGGCCGAGATAATAGAGCAGTTACTTTCATTTAGAGACTTTTTTCCGTGAAGAAGCCCAACAAGACTTCATGGGGCCTCCCTGAAAAAATGACAGTGGAGGAGAGGGGGAGAGGGGGATAGGGGATTGAATGGGTCCATATTGCACAGACCAGCGCCGCGGGACCGTTGCGGGAGAGGCATANATTAAGGCGTTTTACCCCGATTCGNTTGTTTTCGATGGCTGCTCATAGCTGCCGGGCAGCTAATCACCACTGGTTTGGACGAGGCGGTAGTATCTGCTACCCGTCTGGGGTAGTCCCACGTCGATAAAAAGGAGAGNGTCGGATCCGGGTGGCGAGGGAAAATCCGATTCTGGCAGGTCGGTCAGCCAAGTGAAGAGATCATCCGAATACTCAACCTTGTAGCTGTAGCCTGCGGTTGGCATCCACGAGATCTGGATGTTCCCGGCGGGATCTCTTGTGATGGAGTCAATCTCTACCGGAGGAGNATCGTCCTCCACGGTTTCGATGCGAAGGTCCGAGACCAGAATAAAGTTGTCTCCGTAATTGCTGGTCCCTCCCTGAGCGATCTGCCACTCGATGGCAATAAAGCCGAAACTAAGGGCCCGATTGGTGCCNTTGAAGACTGTATCGGTAAAAAGGGGGATTCCATCAATTTCTGCACTCCATCGGTTTGAGGCAAAGTCAATCATACCGGTTAATTCCTGAAGCTCACCCTGAACGAAATCGAGACCAGTATCGGTTTCCTCATAAGCCTGCGCCTGTGGGCTTCCATTGCGATACCAGAAGCCGTAGTCGGTATCAGTATTAGAGATGCGAATTGATGCGAGGGCCGCACCGTTACTGTTGTAGAAGGTGACAAAGAAGTCGTCGCGGCGGTAGTTTGTGAACTCGGTAGAATCCTCTATGCCAAAGAGAAGGGCGAAGGCCGTAATGGGCGAGCTTCCAGTGGCAGGATCATAGTTGATGGTTTTGGCAACCGTCGTCAGTGATCGGTTTGGCCGGTTGAATCCAAGGGTAGCTGTATTGCCCAGCGCTCCACCAAGAAGATCTGGGATAATGGCCTGAGCGCCACTAGTGCGGTCGCTTGCCTGCCACCCCTCAAAGTCGTTCCAAGCATTATCCCCGGCAGGAAAGTCGTCAAAATCAGTGAAATAGATTAAGTCTGCATTCGCCAAGCTCGGAAGAAGTGCGAAGAGCACTGCAAGAAGGCGCAATGGAGCTGCTTGTGGCATAGGGGGAGAGAAGTGCTTCTGTTAGTATGAAAAAGAGGCAACCTGATATCCAGGTTGCCTCCTAAAGTGGTTGTAGAGAATCGGAGAAAATCTGAGTGTCTTTCGCCGGAGTCACCTGAGAATTTTAGTCCTTACTCTTTTTCGCCGCCATTAGGGCGCTCTGGGGGAGCAGGACGCTCTGGGGGAGCAGGACGCTCTGGGGGAGCAGGGCGCTCTGGGGGAGCAGGGCGCTTATCGTCCTTACCATCATCTCCGCCCGGACGCGGGGGAAATTGAGGGCGGGGGGGCTGAGGGCCATGTCCTCTGGGCTTCCGGTGGTGACGTAGGCGGGCGGTGAATTCCTCGAGGTTGATGCAGCCATCTTCGTCAGAATCCAACCGGCCAAAAATTGCAGCTACGCGCTCGGCGTTTCTGCCCTCAAGTGGGGGGAGGGCTGCAAACTCGTCCGAGTCAAGGCAGCCATCTTCACCGGCGATTTCGGCAAACTTTTCTTCTCTTCGCTCCTGCAGTGCTGCTCTCCGAGCGTCCCGTGCTCCTTCCCGCTCCTCGTCGGAGAGCTCTCCATCACCATCGGTGTCGAATTCGGCGATATGTGCTTCACGACGCTCTGCACGGGCAGCCCTGCGGGCATCCTTGGCGGCTTGGCGCTCTTCCTCATCGATAGCTCCATCTTCGTTGAGNTCAAACTGCTCGAGCATTTCAGGTAATTCACCGTTTCCGAACGTCCGGTCGCGGTCTGCGTTGGCAAGGCCAAGGCCAAAGGCAAGGCTGGCAAGGGCTAGGTACTTTAGTTTCATGGTAATTAGGAAAATTTACGTCCTCTATTCCTCCTGACGGGGCCTAAGGGCCCTTGGTTACACCTTAAATCGACTTATTCGTCAAGCAGGTCAAAGAGGTTTATCCCCTGCTGGGGCTGGGGTTCTCCTTGAGGAATACTGGTCTCACCGGGTGTAGGAGGGGCCTGTCCCGCCGCGACCGGGCTCTCCTCGGTGGGCACTGAGGCATCAAAATCCTCTTCCAACTGAGCGACGATTTCTTCCCACCAGGCCTGGTCATCCAGTTTTTGCTGGATGAAATCGTCCTGTTGCTCGGGCTCCAGGGAGTCGTGGATGATTTCGTCCGGGGTTTGCTCGNTCTCTGCGATACTCTCCGTTGGNGTAGCAACTTGAGGAGGGTAATTGATGATCATTGCAGGATGGTAGCCGTTGGTCGACCGGAGGAGCTGGGGGAACACCTTCTGGCGCTGTGAGGGGGTGAGATCCAGTCGATCTGTCATCCGGTCCAAGCGTAAGAGAGCGTTCTTCTTTACCCATGGGAGGCGCTTGGCTACTTCCTGTCGTTGCGTGGGNGTCATGCCACGAGTCGCCGGNCCATCATCGATCGTCACTTCCAGATCTTCGACTTCGGGAAGTCGCCGCTGCGNACCGCGGGTTGNATTAGGGCGCCCTGTCGACGAACCTGCTGAAGTCCTCAGAGCAGGTGTTGCTGTTCCGCGTTTCGCATAGTCCGTCTTTCCTCCCTTCGAAGGGATTTCGTTTTCGTCATCAGGATTGTTCCTGAAAGTGATAGTTAGAGCCAAGGTGGCTGCGACCAGAAGCAGGGCCACGCCAAATATGAGATTACTAAGCTTCATCGGTTAGGGGGATCTGAATGATTGCCTAAATCGAGCCCAACTGTCGAGGACAGGTTGCGTTAAGGTTTTGTAAACCGGANAGCCTCATCAGGACTGCGTGGGAGAGTTTCTACCCCCTCAACATTTGTGGGGATTTAGCCGAAAGGGTAGAAAAACTCCTCAGATAAGGCTGACGAGTGATTCATAGAGGGAGTTAGATGTAGACCTCAGGAAGGGCAGGAATCTCTGAGANTTCTCCCTCAATCGGGGGAGGCCCCCGGAAGCTTGGCCTGCTGCTCCGGCGTCAGGTGTTGCCTAAGGCGCTCGTTGAGATCTCGGAACTCCTTTCGCCCTGATTGTCTTGCGGCCCTGATGCGCGCAGAGGTTTCCGTAATCTCAAGACGGATTGCCTGCAGTTGCTCCGGAGTTAAATCGCGGATCACATCTTCGATTATTTGACCGGTTGAGTGCTCCCAGGCCGTCCAGTCGAAATCGCTGCCAGTGGAACTGCTGGGATTCTTGGATTGGGATAGAGGCTGGGGATGCCTGCCTTTCCGCTCGCCTAGCAGGAATCCAATTCCATATCCGCTAAGGAAGATCGCCACCAGGGCGAAGGCAATACTGAGATAGTGTTTAAAAGTGGGCTTCATCTATTCTGGAGCAGGTGGTTGGGGAAGGNTCAAGGGTGGTGGGGTTTGATCTGGACTGGTCGAACTGGATCGCAGGATCAGGAAGAATGTCAGGTAGAGGAGCAGGGCCAGAAGAGCTGCTACCAGTGACCAACGTCGCCAGAGCACGGTTCTTGCCAACTTCCAGAGGCCCTCCTTCAGTGTAATAACGCGGGAGACGAAGGTCGAGGGTGCAGCGTCTTGCTGCTCNTCCNCTGTTGTGGCCCCCGCGTCCTTGGCAGCGTCCACGAGACGGCGCCATTGATTTTCTTTGTCTGTGTCAGGCATTGGTTTGCTGGAGAGTTTGTAGTTCAGAGGTTTTCAGGCCCTCCTTGGGATTGCCTCTCGAGTTGTTGGATTTGCTCCGCCAATTTGCGNCGTGCTCTCATCGCGGTTACCTTGATCTTACTCGGNCCCCACCCAGTNAGGGTCGCGATCTCTCGAACGGAGCGTTCCTCCAGGTCGAGAAGCCGAATGACGATCTGCTCTCGTGGCTTCAGCGTGGCGATGAGTTTTTCAAGAAGGCCTGAGAAAAGTTCTCGTTGAGTATCGGAGGTATCCGCTGTGGTTGCTTTCAGGCTATTTTCAATGACAGCTACTTCGGGCTCGCTCAGATCAGAATATGCCACCAGAGGGCGGACACGTTGTTTNCGCAACCAGTCATAGCAAGTCGTTACCGCGATGCGGGACACCCAATGGTCAAATGGCTGAGGCCCCCGGTACTGCTCGATTTTCAGGAAGATTTTCAGGAAGATCTCCTGGGAGACATCGTCGTGATCTGCCTGCCTGCGCAAGTGGTTACGCACGTTGGCGCGAACGGCAGGATAAAGAATTTCTACAAGGNTACGGTTTGCAGATTCATCCCCNTNCTTGACGGCATCAAGGAGCTCTTGTGATATCCTAGGGGGGTCTGGGTCCATGCGCAGGAGGTCAGACTTGAAGAGGAGCGGGCAGAGTGTAGTTCGGCAAGTTACAAATCTGGAAGCACCCTCAGGTTCATGGATTCCAGGATACAGGGGGACAATTACACTGGCGCCGAAGCTATAAATCTGGAATCTAGGGCGGACCCTCTGATGACCCGGTATCTTACGTTTTTAGTTTTCGGTCACCTGCTTGGGGCACCTCTCAACGGACAGCGGACGGCTACGCCGGTGGAAAGGATCAGAGTTGCGGAGGGGTTTTCNGTCGAAAGGCTTTATTCTGTTCCCCGTGCGAAGCAGGGCTCGTGGGTTGCGATGTGCCAGGATGACAAGGGGAGGCTGATCACCAGTGATCAATACGGGAGTCTCTATCGATTTACTCCGCCGCCGCNNGGGCAGCAACTCAATCCTGCTTCTATTGAGAGGATTGATCTTCCTGTTGGGCATGCTCAGGGGCTTTGCTACGCCTTTGAGAGTCTCTACGTGGTTGTGAATTCACGTCACAGCGAGACGGGTTCAGGCNTATTNCGCCTNCTGGATACTGACCGCGATGATAAGTTCGACAAGGTGGTTNTTGTCAGGAGGCTTGACTCGGTGGGCGGNGAGCANGGCCCTCACGCAATCCTTCCCTCACCNGATGGNAAAGGCCTCACAATACTCATGGGAAACCAGACGCGGCTTCCCGTCGACTATACGCACTCCCGCGTGCCTGAGCTCTGGGGCGAGGACCAGCTTTTGCCGCCCATGGAGCATTTTATGAAGGGGGCAAGAGCTCCGGTTGGACACATTGCGCGGATTGACCCCAAGGGAGAGACCTGGGAGGTCGTTGCTACTGGGTTCCGGAATCAATATGATGGAGCCTTCAACAAGGAGGGCGAGCTTTTCACCTATGACGCGGATATGGAGGGNGACNTGAATACTCCCTGGTATCGTCCCACCCGGATTAANCATGTCATCAGTGGAGCAGATTTTGGTTGGCGAACTGGATCGGCTAAGTTTGCTGACNATGTCCGGGATAGCTTTGGTGCAGTTGTGGATATTGGACCGGGGTCGCCAACGGGAGTTTGTTTCGGGTATNGAGCNAAGTTTCCGAGAAAGTACAGGGAGGCCTTGTTTGTATGCGACTGGTCCTACGGTAAAATGTATGCGGTGCATCTCAGTGAGAAGGGATCAACCTACGAAGGCAGGTTCGAGGAGTTCGCCAGCGGAGCTCCTTTNCCGCTGACCGATATCGTCATTAATCCCGCAGACGGCGCAATGTANTGTATCGTCGGAGGCAGGAGGGTGCAGTCCGGCCTCTATCGAATCACCTATCGTGGTGACTGGGATGCCGCGGCAGAGGTGNAGGAGTCCGCGCGCCTTCCGGGGNAGGACCTCAGAGAGAAGCGNCTTGCCCTTGAGNCTCTGCTTTTCAAGGGGGCGAGGCGCCTTTCACGGATTGAGCTCGTCGACCTCTGGCGAAGCATTTCTTCCGGTGATGATCGTGCGTTGCGTCATGCGGNAAGAGCCGTGCTGGAGAAGCACCCTGTAGAAATGTGGAAGGATCTTGTNCTCGGGGAGGNGAACTGTAATCGGGCCGGTCTCGGCTTGATTGCGCTGGCTCGGGCTGGAGCTCCGAGGTCTGCCGGAGAGGTGATAGATAAGGTGGTAGGATTTGATTACGCGGCGATCGGAGCCGAGCAGGATAGACTCAACCTTATAAGGGCTCTTACCCTCGCATTGGCCCGTGGAGGGAAACCCGGCTCGGAAATCCGCCTTCGGCTTCTTGGGTGGCTGGAAAATATTTATCCGGTAGCCTCGGTGAGGGAAAATCGCGGTCTGACGACCCTGCTTGCGGCGCTTGAAAGTCCCTCGCTGGTTCCCAGGGCCATGAAACTCCTTGAGACCTCTACAAGCCAGGAAGAGCAAATCACCTACGCCATGAACCTTCGCTTTATGAAGGAGGGATGGAGTCCGACTCTGCGTCATAAGTATTTTCAGTGGCTTGCCAGGTCCGGCAACTATAACGGGGGACCGCGGTTCAGGGCCTATCTCTCCGACATTCGGAGAGACGCGATCGCTTCCGTCCCGGCAGGAGAGAGGACCTCCCAACTAAAAAAGCTATTTCAGGGTTTCGAGGGAAAGGGACCAGTTCAGTTCAGCAGTAAGCCACGCCAGATAGTCAAGGACTGGTCCATGGAAGATCTCCAGGGACTGCTGGGCGCGGGACTGGAGGGAGGTCGAAGCTTTTNAAACGGGCGGAAGATGTTCGGGATNGGCAGTTGTCATGCCTGCCATCGGTTTGACGGAGAGGGAGGAGCGGTTGGGCCGGACCTGACATCTGTCCATGGCAAGTTCAGCCCCTATGACCTGCTGGAATCAATCGTCAATCCGGGGGCCGAAGTCAGCGACCAGTACGACGCCAGTGTGTTCACTCTCCGNGATGGGNGNCAGGTNGTGGGGCGGATTATGAATCTCAACAGGAANAGGGNCGNAACAGGTGGCGATGTATACCGNATCACCACGGACATGATGAGGCCGAACGANACCAGAGCGATAAGAGCGGAAGANNTCTTNTCCATCGAGCCNTCNGGNATTTCGATGATGCCTCGTGGGCTNCTCTCCACGATGGNAGATAGTGATATTCTGGANCTCCTAGCCTANCTTCTTTCCTCCGGNGACCGNGATGATCCGATGTTCAAGAATTGACCGTTNGAACTCGGGAGGCACCACTTGAGATCTCGCTCAATTAGANAGAGGTGCTCCGGCTTTGAGAGGTGCTCCGGACTTGGTGTCGGCAGCAGCGGTCATGCTCTCACGGATAGGGCCGAACCGGAAGTGGCCCGCAATTTCGTAGTCAAACAACTTGTCCTCCCATTTAGGTCCGGACCCAATATTGTGAACGACCCATTTTTCGCCGCTGCGCGCACCTGGCCCGGGGACTATGATGCCAATGTGACTCCCAGCCTGTTCAGCTGCTCCGTAAGGGAGACTCCAGGTGACAACGTCTCCTATGTCGTAGTCGTCGAGTGAGTGGGAATTATCGAGGACCTTGCCAAAGCGGGAGAAGTAGCGCTGCAAGTTGGGAACACGGCGATGGTCAATGTTGCGATCAGGGCCTTTACGCTCCCAGAGCTGTGGGTAGAGCCGGAAGTGCTCGGACATATCTTCGTGGACAAGCTGCTGAAGATCTACTCCAAGAGCACGATAGCTTCGCACGATAAGGTCAGTTGAGACGCCTTTGTTGTCAGGAAGGTCTCCTCCAGGGTAGGCAAGATCGTAATANCCAGGGTCATATTCGACATCTTCCGCGGTCCNTTTGAGAGCCGCAGCAGCGAGCTTTTTTGAGAACTCATCAGAATTCTGGAGGCCTTCAATGGCCTTAACTTTATTAACTGTAGAAGCCTCTGCCCGCTGGGATTGAAGGAAGGGAATAATCGGCCGTAAATAAAAGAAGCCGATCCCTACTACCAGCATCAGAAGGAACCATCCCCCAAAAAAGCCGCCGCTTCTCTTCCTGGCCCGCGGTTTGGCGCGGGGCGATTTGCCGACATATTCGATGGGGCGCAAATTCAGCATGGATCGAAGGACCTAGGAGAAGCTACACTGTATTATCTTCAGGCAAAGCCGGCGAGCCAAATTGTTCACAATTATTAAATATTTAGCAAATTGAAATAGATCAGATGAACACCAATGAATTGATCATTCACGAAGCCTGCGGCGGTGTTCCTCCTCCCATGTCGAATTTGAGTCGGGACTGGTTCGGCAAGTCCATGCATCCGCCGGCTTGCTTCAGCTTCGCATTCGAAGATGATCAATTTGTNTTTCGGGCCCGCCGCGAGGCGGAAGCGCGATGTCATCCGGAAGCCCATGCAGGCCGGTTCATGGAGCGTTTGTGGATCTATGACGTAGCGGAGTTCTTCATCAGCGATCCGGACATGGGCCATTATCTGGAGGTGAACCTTTCGCCCAACGGGGCGCACTGGGCTTGTCTTTTCGATGCTCCACGCCGCCGAGTTGCCGAGGTCAGGGACTCCGGGGCAAGGTCCTGGGGCATATGCGGGGGAGACGGATGGGAGGCCAGGATTGATCTGCCACGGGATTGGATGAGTGAGCACCTTCACTTTGGTGCGGAAACCAGAATGAACGTGACGTTTATTCTCAGCTCTCCAGTGCAGCGTTTTCTCAGCATGGCAGACCTCGGGGAAGGCTCACCGGATTTCCACCGGCCCGATCACTTCTTGAAGTGGCGTCGGGAGGATATGCCGTCCAAGTGAGGCCTCTATTCAATGACATGCTCCAGCAGAACGCTCTGTAGCGCAGAGTAGAACTGGCTNCGAATAAAGGCGGACCTCTTTGGCGCAGGGAATGATTCTACCTCCTCGACTTCCTGGCTGGGCCCAAAGCGGTAGTAGCCCTCAAGGGCGATTCGGGCCTGATTTAACGCCCCATACCATCTGTCCCCATCCTTCTGGGAGATGGAAAGGTGCCCGAGCTTCGAGTCCCCGGAGCCCTTCCGGGCTTCTTGGACTATCTCCCGGACACAGCAGAGCTGTTCATGAAAGAGGTCGCTTAACTCCGGAACGACCATCTCGTCCCAGTCGGAGGCCTCATCCATGAGAGCGCTGAGACGGGAAGGAAGGCTTTCCTGTTCCATCTTCAATGCGTCAGGGGCGATTTGCTCTAACACAAGCCAGTCGGTGGCTGTTTCGATCTCAATGCGAAGACCACCTTCCAGAGTGGGAACGATCTTCATTATGAACTGGTTTTCTCGAGACTGGCTTGAAGCTGGAAACCATGCAGTTGCTGGACGTAAAGCTCTGCGGGTTCCCGGGCGCCAGTCCATACCAGAGCCTTGCCTGCGGTGTGAACGGTCATCATGAGCTCTTCGGCTTGCTCGCGTGGGTAGGCAAACACTTTTTGAAGAACTTTAGTGACATACTCCATCAAGTTCACGGGGTCGTCGAACACGAGAACATTCCATCTGCTGGCAAGCTCTGTTGAAGTTCTGGTCTCTTCCTCAGTAAGAGTGGTGGCTGAGGTTTCATACAGGGTATTCATGTCAGGCGGCTTGGGGTTTGAGCCGGAGCAGGTGTGGATGGCACGCATGGTCCGTCCAGTTGTTCAAGGACTAGATTTCTGCAGCCTCCCGGACTGGAGGGTCGACCCACTTCCCGTGCTCGTTGATGAGGCCAATAAGACGAGCGACGGCTTCCTCCTCTGGGATATTGAATTTCACGGCTTCTCTTCCAACGTAGAGATTGATCTTTCCGGGAGCCCCGCCGACATAGCCGAAATCGGCATCGGCCATTTCCCCGGGGCCGTTTACTATACATCCCATCACTGCAATTCGAACGCCCTTGAGGTGACCAGTGGCCGCGCGAATTTTCTGAGTTGTGGTTTGAAGATTGAACAGAGTGCGACCACAGCTGGGGCAGGCTACGTAGTCAGTCTTGAAAATCCGCGCCCCTGCAGCCTGGAGAATATTGTAACTAATGCGCAGGCTCTGTCCGGGAGCTTCTTCCCCTCGGATAATAATGGCGTCTCCTATCCCATCGCATAGAAGAGAGCCGATATTGCGCGAGGCCGTGAGTAAGGTGGTGAGGAAATCCCACGATGTTTCTCCATCTGTCCGGAGGGTGTCCTTGAGAAGAATTGGGTGAGCCGTAGCCATCCTTGATGCTAGGAGCCGGAAGGCCGGGACCACCTCCATATCAATGCCGTCGAGGACGGTTATCAGGGTCGGGGCGGGAAGGGCATCGACTTCCTCGATCGCCGCGGAGTCTCGGGGATCGATGGCCCTGACTCCACTTTCCTCAATGATGATCTCGGGTTGGAAATCGCCCATTTTGTCGAGCTTGTGGGCGAGGGCATCCCATTTGTGCTTTGTGGTGAGAACCCTGTATACCTTGNCTCCACCAAGTTCGTGGCCATTGATCTCGAGCACACTGCTNGCGCGTCGCTGGTATGAGAAGGGATCCCAGGTGGGGCCCGTGGTATCCGCTGGGAGAGAGGAAGAGNTGGAGTCTCGATCCTGGTTTTGGACGATCGCCTGAGCCACTGGAATTTCGTGGACGGGGTCTTCAGTTAGAGAAACGCGGATGGTATCACCGATCCCATCGTTGAGCAGCGAACCAATTCCAATCGCGGATTTGATGCGGCCATCCTCGCCATCTCCTGCCTCAGTCACTCCCAGGTGGATCGGATAGTTCCAGTCCGGGCCCTGCTCATCAAGGCGGGCAATCAGCAGGCGGTAGGCCTCGATCATCACCTTGGGGTTGGAGGCCTTCATCGAGAAGACGAGATCGTGGTAATCAAGATCGCGGGCAATTCGGACAAACTCGAGTGCACTCTCCACCATGCCCAGAGGAGTATCCCCATACCTGTTCATGATCCGGTCGGAAAGAGAGCCGTGGTTGGTTCCGATGCGCATCGCCCGACCCAGGTCCTTACAAAGTTCTACGAGGGGAACAAATTTGATGCGGATCCGTTCCAATTCTTCCTCGTATTCGGCGTCCGAGTATTCGCGGACTTCAAATTTTTTCTTGTCTGCGTAGTTCCCGGGATTGACCCGGACCTTGTCGACCCACTTTGCCGCTTCCAACGCGGCATCTGGTTTGAAGTGAATGTCTGCCACGAGAGGAACATCACATCCTGCTGCTCTCACCCCGTGACGGATATGCTCAAGATTTGCGGCATATCTTCTGGTCTGAGCGGTGATCCTGACGATCTCGCACCCGGCATTTGCAAGCTCCAGAACCTCGGCAACACAGGCCTCGGTATCGAGCGTGTCCGCGGTTATCATGGACTGAACCCGGATGGGATTCCCCCCTCCTACGCCGACGCCCCCAACCATCACCTCGCGCGAGCCTCTTCGCTGGTAGCGAAAGAGGTCCTGGCAGTAACTGAGATGAGAGGATTCGGTCATCCGCGGCCTTTTTATCGTGGATCAATATGGCTTACCCAGCAAGAGCACCGGATGTTTTCCTTCTTTTTTTTCACAACAGACACAAATCCCTGTTCTTGTCGCGCTGCTCAAACGACCCCAAGCTACTGCAATGCACCGAATTATTCCCTTTTTCTCCGTTACGGTGGTTCTTGCCCACCTTTTCAGCCCTTTGGTGGCTCAGGACGAGTCCGCTGCCACTCCAGTTGAGAAGGCTCCGAGTGGGGAAAAACAGGCAGTAGCAGCCACGGACTTCATCCGGATCGATGAAAACGAGCAGGTCGCCCGCCTGCAGACTTCAGTCACAGGCTACCAGAAAGGGGATGTTACTGTCCATCTGATTGGGGCGGTACATATCGCGGACAAGAAATATTACGAAATCCTTAACGAGTCTTTCGCCAAGTATGATGCTCTGCTCTTCGAAATGGTTGGGGGTGAGAATATCAACAAGAAAAAGGCAGCCAACCCGGAGCAGGAGGAGAAGAGAGGCGGAGACCTTCAGGCAAATCTTCTGCGTGGAATGGTGAAGGGAATGTCACGTTTTCTAAAGCTCGCCAGCCAGGTGGAGATGATTGATTACTCAGCGAAGAACTTCGTGCATGCAGACCTGACGGCAAAGCAGTTCGAGAAGAAGCAGGATGCGAAAGGGGAGTCTCTTCTCAGTTTCGCAATGTCAGCGGCCCAACAAGCGCAGAATGAAGGCGTGGAGCAACCCAGCCCCGCCAAGCTTTTTGCTGCGCTGCTTTCCGGGAATTCGAATATGTTGAAACTCGAAATGATGAAAAATCTCGGCAACGGGGACGACGAGATTGCAGCTCTCGCAGGGAACAATGTGATCATCGGGGATCGCAATGCGAAATGCATCAAGGTCCTTCGCAAGCAGGTAAAAAAAGGGCGAAAGAGGATCGGGATCTTTTACGGAGCGGCTCATAATCCGGATCTTGAGGCTCGTCTCTTCAAGATGGGCTACACCAAAGNCGGACAGGAATGGCTGACTGCATGGGACGTTCCCAAGAATGGGAAGAGTCCCGGCGAGGCAGAGGAGCAGGGGGCGGAAAGTCCACAGAAACTGGAAGCGGCTCCCCAAGCCAAGTAGGGCCAGGTGGCCCCAAGGGGGGCGTAACCTACGTGGATCCTGTCCCATCCAGGGAAGAGGGGTCCCCTCATCGTAGGGGGTGATGGCCGGGTCAAAGTTGACCGAAAGGAATTGTCACGATTGCACCGCACTTAAAAAGGCTTCAGCCTGCAGTCCATAAGACCCTCCTATTAATGAGCAATAGTGCAGAAAATGCCCCCCAAAATCCGGGCCAGCTACAAGATGCCGTCCAGCGTGTCCGAGCGGAACTCGGGAAGGTGATTATCGGTCAGGACGAGGTCATCAACGAAGTGATGATCGCGATCCTCACGCGGAGTCACGCCCTTCTTGTGGGTGTTCCCGGTCTCGCCAAGACTCTTCTTATCTCAAGTCTGGCGGAGTCTCTGGATTTATCCTTCAAGCGTATTCAGTTCACGCCGGACCTGATGCCTTCCGATATCACAGGAACCGAGGTCATCTACTCGGACCCGGAAACTAATGAGCGGCAGTTCAAGTTCTTGCCCGGACCGATCTTCGCCAACATTATCTTGGCGGATGAGATCAACCGGACGCCCCCCAAGACCCAGGCGTCCATGCTTGAGTCCATGCAGGAGCGCAAGGTGACGATAGGGGGAGAAGATCACCAGCTTCCCGAGCCATTCTTTGTTCTCGCCACGCAGAACCCTATCGAACAGGAAGGCACCTACCCTCTCCCGGAAGCCCAACTGGATCGGTTCATGTTCATGATCAAGGTGGACTATCCCGGTGAGGAAGAGGAGTTCCAGATTCTTAAGGCTTATACGGGGAATGAAGGGGCACGCCCGAACCCGGTTCTCGGGGNAGGAGAAATTCTCGAAATGCAGCGAGTCGTCCGNGNTATGCCGGTTGCAGATCATATCCTGCGCTATGCCGAGAAGCTGGTGCGGGTTACGCGGCCAGGTTCTGACGAAGCACTTGAATTCTGCTCCAAGTGGCTGACATGGGGGGCGGGCCCCCGGGCGGGCTTGAACCTTGTGCTGGCGGCTAAGGCCAACGCGCTTCTTAATGGGCAGAGTCATGTGAGTTGTGACGATGTGGCTACGGTTGCGCCTCCCATTTTTCGCCATCGCATCATCCCGAATTTCAGCGCTCAGAGCGAGGGGCTGACAGCGGACGATATTACTTCCAAGATTCTCGAATCCGTGCCGAAGGACAGGAAACTNGACTAGGAGCTGTGTTCTTATACTAGCGCAGGTCACTATTTTGATGCCCCCGGCAACGCCTTTTTCCCGTGGACGCCGAAACCCGAAAACTTCTTGATCCCCGCGCCATCGCCCGGGCCGAAGCCTTGGGGATGAATGCGAGGTTCATTGTGGAAGGTTACATGGCAGGAGAGCACAAGTCTCCNTACCGGGGCTTCGCCATAGAATTCGCCCAGCATCGGGAATATGCTCCCGGAGATGACGTAAGGCACCTCGACTGGAAGGTTCAGGCCAAGACGGAGCGCTATTACATCAAGCAGTATGAGCAGGAGACCAATTTTGTCGCCCACCTCCTGCTTGATGGTAGCGAGAGCATGAAATACGGATCGGGCGAGATCAGCAAGCTGGAGTATGGCAAGATGATGGCGGCCTGCCTTGCCTATCTGATTCTTCATCAGCGGGATTCAGTGGCACTTGGTATCTTCGATGAAGAGGTCCAGGAATACCTCCCTCGCAGCGACAACCGTGATAATCTTTTCCGGATCATGGACCGGCTTGCCGGGTTTAAGCCGCTTCGGGGGACCCGCCTTGCCCCGGTCCTTCATGGAATGGCTGGCCAGATTAAACGGAAGGGAATCGTAATCGTGATCAGTGACTTCTTTGATGACGAGGAGGAGCTTCTGCAGAGTGTACAGCATCTAAGGTTCAAGGGTCACGAAGTGATCATGATGCAGGTTCTCGATCCTTGTGAAATTGATTTCCCCTTCACTGGAAACGTGGAATTTGAGGGTCTGGAGGATCTTCCGCTGATCCGGACGCGTCCGAGCCAGATCAAGAAAAGTTACCACCGTGAGTTCGAAGAATTCCGGGAGCGGCTGCGGTCGGACGTAGAGCGGCACCAGTGCCATTTTGTTGGGGTGCGAACGGATCAACCCCTCGACGAGGTCCTGGCCAATTATCTCACCTTCAGGAAGAGCACCGCTGGCTGATTGTCATGAACTTCCTGAACCAGGCATTACTATGGGGCCTCGCGGCAGTTTCGCTCCCCATTATCATTCACCTTCTGAATCGCCGGCGTTTTCGGCGGGAGCCATGGGCGGCGATGCGCTTTCTGAAAGTCAGCGTAGAGCAGAACCAGAGACGCATGAAGCTGGAGGACTGGGTTCTGCTTCTTGTGCGTTGTGCCATGATCGCTCTTTTGGCTCTTCTGATGGCCCGGCCGGTGATGGAGGGGTTGTCAGGGGTCCCAGGATCCAAGGTTGCTGCTGCTATTATAGTGGATAATTCAGCGAGCATGGGAACCCGTGAGACCGAATCTACCCGGCTCTCTCTGGCCCGCGAGGCGGCTCATGCGATTCTCTCCGGGTTCCCGGGTGGAACTTCGGTCGCTCTTGCAGGTGCCTTTCACACTCACGAAGCGAGCAATGATCTTGAACTTGTGGCGGCGCGTATAGATGGAATTCCGCAGACTGATCGCCATGCCGATCTCCAGCGCTCGTTGGAGGTGGCAGCCCGAGGCCTGGAGGGACAGGCGGCATCTGTGAAGGAGCTCTATCTCGTTACTGATGCGCATGCGGCGGAGTGGGGGAGCTTCGGGGCTCTCGAGGCCCGGTTGCGGGATATCGCGATGGGGATAAAGGTGCACTTGGTCACGGTGGGAGCGCCGGTNCGTTCCAACCTGGCCATCAGTAACCTCAGGCCCGCTGCCACGCTAACTTCCGTGAATCAGCCGTTCCGGATCGATGTCGATGTCACCAACCATGGTGATGTGCCGATGTCGGCGGTGCCGGTTAAACTGCTTGTCGATGGCCAGCCGGAGGGCGAAGCATGGATCATTGATGAATTGCAGCCAGGTGACGGCCAGAGTGCTACCCTGTATGCGACTCTTCCCACCCCGGGTTACCACCGGGTGACAGTGGCTTTGAAAGGCGATGAGATGCCTTTTGACGATCGCCGTACGGTGGTGATTAAAGCAAGGGAGGAGGTGAGCGTGTTACTGGTCGACGGAGACCCCGGGCAGGAGGCCCGGGATTCGGAAACCTTCTTCCTTCGGCACGCCTTGGCACCGGTTCCTGAGGAGAAGCAGGCTGACTATCCGGTGCAACCAAGAATTGTTTCCATCTCGGATCTTGCCGAGGAGGATCTCAATCGTCATCACGCTGTAGTTCTGGCTAATGTTGCGGACGTGCCTTTAGGATTTGCGGACCGGCTTTCCCGTTATGTGGAGGCAGGTGGAGGCCTGATTGTTTTTGCTGGTGGAAATCTCCGGCCAGAATCCTATAACACTCTTCTCCACCGAAAACATGGCCTTCTTCCTGTCGCCTTTTCTACCGGTGATGAGGGCGCTGTTGGGTCGCGCACGGTGGTTCCTGCCGAAACCAACCCTCTCGGGCTCGATAGCGATCTTCTTGCGGGGGTGGTTTTTCGTGAGAAGCTGGGCCTGGAGGCCGGGGAAATGAAGTATCGGCCGGCCTTGCGTTATGATGACGGGGGACTCGCTCTGACCGAGAGTGAATACGGAAGGGGAAAGGTCTTTGTCTTTAATAGTAGTGCGGATCTGGAGTGGAACGACTTTGCGATTCGTCCCGCCTTTGTCCCTTTTGTAAACAGGCTGCTGGGAAAAATCGTCCAGAATCGTGAAACCGGGTTGAACCTCGAAGCAGGACAGGTCCTGCGCCATCGTCTGGATGTGGGTCTGGCAGGCCGGCCAGCAACGATCTACGAGATGAGAGATCCCGAAGCTCTGGGATACCTGACTACCCTTACCGGGGGAGAAAGTAGCTCAGTTCTTAAGTTCGACCGTACCGGCCGGGCGGGAGCCTATCAGGTTGCTATTGAGGGGGAGTCTGAGCCGTTGCTTTTTTCGACCCGTGCCAGCGTGCGAGAGTCGAGNCCNGAGTTNCTCGGCTCTGAGCAGCTTGGCCGCCTTGGNGCTTTCGTGGAGCTTTCCCGGTGGGAATCCATGAGTAAGCAGGGTTCCTTTGGAATGGAGCGCCAGGGAGCGGAACTGTGGTGGCCTCTTCTTCTTACGGTGNTTTTATTTGGNGCAATAGAAATCGTTCTCGCGCAATGGTTCAGCCGNTCAAAGTGATGGGANGGAGGACAACGGCTAAACGATGACAGGCTTGATCCAGAAGGCTCTTGGCCTCGANGTAGACGAGGTNGATGGGATGGCTGATTGGTCCCTGCGNTGGGANACAGCTCAGTGGGGAGTTCTTGCGGCTGTGCTCATGGTNNTNCTGNCTCTGCTGTCATGGGAGCTTTANCGCCGGAGTCCCAGAGAGGTCNCGGGAGGCCGCCGNTTCCTNCTGGCNACCTTNAGNATAATTTTNCTCGGCCTCCTTANNGTNATCCTTCTGCAACCGGTTCTTGTTGTGACCCTTGAGAAAGAGGTGTCGCGGACCCTGCCGATTCTCATGGATCGAAGTGGAAGCATGGCTCTCCGGGAATCGGACGGACTGACTCGGCTCCAGAAGGCGCAGGGAGCCCTCTCTTCCCCAGGTGGTCAGGAGGTGCTTCGGGGCCTGGAGGAAGATTTGCGTGTCCCAACCTTTACCTTTTATGGGAGTTCGCTTCAGGAGTGGGAAGACCTCCAGCTCCCTCTGGTCGCGGCTGGGGAAAAGACGGCTATGGGAGAGGTCGTTCGCAAGGCCCTTGAACGCTATCAGGGAGCGCCCCTCGCAGGATTACTGATCTTTTCCGATGGGGGTCAGAACAGTGGGGCGCCGCTTGGCGCTATCGCCCGGGAATTGAAGGACTCGGGTATTGCCCTTTATACTGTTGGGGTGGGAGAGTCCGAGGTGCGCGATGTTGCGGTGGAAGGGGTGGAGGTGCGCGAGGTTCTGCTGGCAGATGATGCCGTGCCGGTAACAGTGAAGTTGCGGACGCAGGGGATGGAGGGAGACTCCGGCCGTATTGTCTTCTCGCTGTCGGGAGTAGATGTGGCAGAGGAAAAGGTGAAGATCGAGGAGGATGGGCTTCAACAGGTTACCACCTTGTTTGTCCCTAAGCGGGTGGGTGAGTATGTCATGGAAGCCCGGTTTGAAGCCGATAATGGAGTCGAGGCCCTGGCCGAGAATAATACCGGCCGCGCCGGTCTGCGGGTAGTTGATCGTCGACTGAAGGTCCTCCTGCTGGATCAGGCTCCCCGTTGGGAATTCAAGTATCTCGAGGCGATGCTGCTCCGGGAACGACGGGTCGCTCTTTCCTGCTTTCTTTTCGAAGGAGATCGGGAAATCGCCCGCATTCCTGGCAGCCCCTATCTTGAGCAGTTTCCCGAGCGAGCAGAGGATCTCTTTGATTTTGACCTGATCTTGCTGGGAGATATCGACCCCCGCCTTCTTACGGAGGACCGGCTCTCTCTGCTGGGCGACTATGTTGCTACTGCGGGAGGGGCCTTGACGGTGATCGCAGGCAAGCGATTCATGCCGTCTGCCTTTGCCCGGACAGAGCTGGAGCAACTCCTGCCGGTTGAGCTTGGGGGGGCTTCCATCGGCTCGGGTCAGGCCCCCTCCGCTCGCCCGCTAAGGCTCAGTCTTACCCCGGCGGGAAGGGAAAGCGTGATGTTACGCCTTGGAAACGACCTTGAGACCAGCGAGGCGCTCTGGCGAGGTCTTCCCCCGATTTATTGGGCGGCAGAAGTAGAGCGGGCGAAACCTGCGGCGGAAGTCCTTCTGACTCGTCCCGACCCGGCTTCTGGCTCGGGCACGGCTCCCTTGCTGGCCCTGCATCGTTATGGAGCCGGGGAGGTTCTTTTTGTTGGGACGGATAATTTCTGGCGCTTCCGCCGCAATGTTGGTGATCGTTATCACACCATTCTGTGGGGGCAGATGATCCAGCGTATGGCGGGAGCCCGACTCCTGACGGAAGCCCCTCGAGTCACCCTGCGCTCTAATGGTCGGCGTTTTGAACAGGGAGACCGGGTGCAGGTGTATGCGAGGCTCTTCACGGCCAGCTGGGATCCTCGCGAGGATGAGCAGGTTGAGGCGATTCTGGCGGCAGGAGATGATCCGGATCGTCGACAGGATGTGGTCCTTCGTTCCATTCCCAGTCAGCCGGGGATGTATCGTGCAGAATTGTCGGCCGGCCCACCCGGCAACTACCGACTCGCCGTGGCCGGGGATGAGATTGCGACGTTGGATTTCAAGGTCACGGAGAACAATCGTGAATACACCAGGGCTTCGCTGAATGATGAGCTGCTCCGCGACTTGTCCCGGGATACTGGTGGAGCCTACTTCCCCCTTGCCCGCCTTGAGGAGTTGCCGGCTTCTATTACGGAGCGGAGTGCCCAGTTGACCAGTCTCAGGGAAATAGAGCTCTGGTCCTCTCCCCTGTTTTTCTTTTTGATTATCCTAGTCCTTGTCGCCGAGTGGATCGTTCGAAAGTTCTCGGAGTTGAAGTAAATGAGTGATTCCCCGGCATCATCCCAGAACGCTGTTCCCAATGAACCGGGAATTCAGTTGCGCCGGAAGCTGGGCGCGGTGCGCCGGAAGTTGGTCCGAGTGGAATTCATGCGGCGGATGGCGGTAGCCTTGATTGCGGCTCTCCTCGGGCTTGCGTTGATCCCCACGGTAGACTGGCTAGTTGAACTACCCCTTGAAGCACGGGCTGGAATACTCATTGGGCTGGTGATCGTAGTGTCGTTCCTGCTGCTGCGGGCGCTCGTGGCTTTGGTGACCCAGAGGCGCGATGAGGAAACTCTGGCCCTGATGGTAGAGAAGGAGGAGCCGGGCTTCCAAAGCCGGTTGATCGCCTCGGTCCAGTTTGCGCGGGGAAAAGCAACCGTATCCGATGGCGTAGGCCAGCTCATGGTAGAGCGTACGGTGAGGGACACGGCATCCTATGCCGGTCCCCTCAGGCTCACCAAAGTAGTTAAGACCCAGCGCCTTAAACGCGCGCTTGTGATTCTTCTTCTGCTTGGAGCGTTTGCGGGGGGAGGCTACCAGCTCGGGGGTTCCCTGACGAAGAGCCTGTTGGAACGGGCCTTTCTTTCAGATGTGCCAATCCCACGGGCTACTGACATTGTCTGGACATCGGGGGATCTCAGGGTCGGGATTGGGGACGACGTGACTCTGGAGGCGCAAGTTCAAGGGTTCGAGCCGGAGGCGGGAACCCTCCGGGTTCGTTATTCCTCCGGACGTCGCCAAAGCATTCGCATGGAGCGCGGTAAGGAGGGGAACCGGTACGTTGTTACCCTCGAGAACATACAGGAATCGTTCACTTTCCAAGTTGCAATCAAGGACGGGCGAAGCGACCGCCAGGAGGTGATCACCCTGCCCCGTCCGTCGGTAGAGCAGCTGGTTGGCAAGCAGCGCTATCCAGATTATATGGGCCTGCCTCCCAGCGATCACCGCCCGGGAGAGTTTCTGCTCTATCCAGGCAGTGAACTTCTGCTCAGCATCACGGCCAGTCAACCTCTTGCCAATGCGACGGTCCGTTTGCTGGGAGAATTGCAAAAGGATTCAGCTGTGGCGGTAGTGACCCCAGAGAATCCGTTGCTAGCGGAGGTTGTCCTGCCGGTTCCTGGGGGGTTGACAGGGTTTACCGTGGAGCTGCTCGATGAGGAGGGAATGGAGTCGAGAGATGCCACTGTATACCGTGTGGATGTGCTTAGTGATGAGCCGCCCAAGGTTCGACTGGTAAGACCATCTCGGCAGCGCGAGTTAGTGACTGCGAAGGCCCGTTTGCTGGTTGGTTATGAGGCGGAAGACCGCTTTGGAGTCGATAGAGTTGCCCTCTGCTACCAGCTTGGCAAAGAGGGGGAGGTGAAGACTTTTAACTTACCCCTGACGGAGCAGGGGGCTGCCAGAATATCTGAGACTTTTGATTGGAGACTGGATCAGGTTGAACCTACTTTGGTGGAGGGAGATGAAATTGAATTCTGGATCGAGGCTCACGACCAGAGTGACAGGACGGAAGAGGGAAGGAGCACTTCGCGAATTCTCAAGGTTGTTACTCCTCGCGAAAAACGTGATGATTTGCTAAGTCGGGCTGGTGATTCCCTTCGGAGAATCGACCGAGCAACCAGTGAGCAGGACCGCCTTAACACCGCCCTCGCCGATTGGATTCGTGCGCGGCGTGATCAACCGGCGGCCGAGAACCCTGAAGAGCCTGGGAGCAAAATAGAAAAGAAGCGGGAATAATGTTTGTCAGATTTTGCATCTTAATCAGGGGGCTCTTTGTGAGCTGCGCCCTGCTTCTTGCTCCCTCTTGGGTCCTTGGGGAGACGGATCTTCTTAATCAGGAGCAGGGTCAGCAGCGTATCGAAAAGTCAACTGCGACCAGTGCGGCCCTGCTTGCGGAACTGGTTGACGAGTTTGAGCGCAATGACCTGAAGGGAACAGATGTCGAGATTCTCGCAGGAATCCAAAAGGTTATTGGGGATGTGTCCGGTGAGCTGATGCCTGAGATTGTTGGGCAGCTCAATGCCGCTCGGACCCGCCCTGATGTGCCGGGCAGGAGAGTGGAGGCTCTCAACGCTTATGCCGGACAGAAGTCAGCGGCCTATCAGATGCGGCAAGTCCTTCTCGAGTATCAGCGCCAAATTGTGCTTTACCAATTAGCTGAGCGGATGCAGGAGCTTGGGGACCGCCAGTCTGCGAACCTTCATGAAGCCGTGGCGCTGATCATGGCCTCCCGGAAGCCTTCGGCGGTCCGCAGGAGAAACGACTTTGCGATTTCCCAGCGTCTGCAGGAGACAGAACAGGAGGCGTTGCAGAAGGAGGTAAGCCTTGTCATTTCTGCTCTTGCGGCGATGGAAGACGCCTTTGCGGGATCTCTGGAAAACCGTCCGGCCGAGGCGCTTGCCTTCGCAGCGGAGTATAAACTGTCCTCGTCCCTGCAGTCGGCGCTCCTTGACCTTAAGAGCAACCGGATGATGAGCGCAGCTGGTTACGAGCAAAGCGCCCGTGATACCCTCTGGCGCCTGGTTACGATCCTGCAGCCAGATCAGGACCCACTGGACAGACTCCTCAGGGGGTTGCTGCAACTTGACCGCCTTATCGCGGGAGAAAAAGAGGTCATCAGAAAAACCGATGATCTTGATGACGGTGAGCGGGAGGAGGCGGAGGAGCTGGTTCTGAAAAACGAGCGGGTTCAGATTCTTGAGCAGCAAGTGGCCAGCCTTGAGAGACGCCTCGAAACCGCCCGCCCGGAGCAGCAGGTATCGATTACGAACCAGTTAGAAAATACCCTGCGTCGCCTCGCCAAGGAAATCGATAAGGTGAGGGAGGGCCTTGGAATTGATGGCCCCGAGCTCAGTGACGAACGGCGGGCAGAACAATTGCAGCGTGCGCAGGCAGAACTGGTGGATCGAACGGATTTTCTTAGACGGGAATTATCTGAGCTCGCCTCAGGAGTGGCAGAGGCTTTATCGCGATCGGTTCCACCGATGCAGGAGGTCAGGACCATCCTTGCCGAATCAGGCAGCCCGGGGAGTCTCAAGGAAAAGGCCCTGCCGCCTGAGCGAAAGGCTCTCGCCTTGCTGGAAGAGGCGCGGGAAAAGTTAATCAAGGAAATTGAGAAGGCGGAATTCGTCGAGGATGTGCCCCTCGACAAACTGGAGCATCTCAAGAAGCTACTGGCCGAGGTGCAGGAGCTGAAAGCAGTGGAGGAGGAGATCAAGCTCGAGAGTGCCCGGGCTGAACAGGAGGGAAACTCGGAGCAGTTGGAGCAAAAGCTGGCTACCGAGCAGCAAGATTTGCAGCGGCAGGCCCGCAAGGTTGCCAATGACGCCCTGTCACCCGCCCCGGAAGCGGCCCGGGCCATCGGGGAGGCAGCTGACCAGATGGAGGCTTCGCAGCAATCCCTCGCGCAGGGTGAGAATGATCCGCTAGCCCAGCAGGCTGCTCTTGATGCCTTGGAGCAGGCAGAGGCGCAATTACAGGAACAGGTTGAGGGGCTAGAGCAGGCAAAGCGTGATCTTGAGGCCCTACAGGAAATACGGGAAACACTGGATAAGATTGTTACGAGCCAGCAGGAATTACAGAAAGATACGATCGACGAAATTGCCAAGCCAGCGCAGGAGACCTCTGAGAAGCTGGCCGAGCGTCAGGACCAGCTTGCGAAGCAGACAGAGGAGCTAGAGACTGAGACGCAAAGTCCAGCACCTGAGGCCGCGGAGGATCTGGGAAGGGCCTCTGAGGCAATGGAAGCTGCGGAGTCAAACCTGGAGCAGACTGATCCTCTTGGGGCTCAACCTGAGCAGGGCGAGTCTTTGAAAGCCCTGCAGGAAGCCCGCGGGAAAATTGATGAAAAGATAGCGGAGTTGCAGGAACAGCTTGGCGAAGACTCCGGGTCGGAACAGGCCTCTCTGGAAGAGGCCCTGGCGGCAATCGAAGCGGCGCAGGGGCAGGTTTCGGAGGCGCAGGCACAGCTGGAGCCCCGGTCGGGGGCTCTCGAAGAGCTCCAAAGTCGCCAAGAGGCTTTGGCTGATACATTAGACCAGGCGGCGCAGGATTCTGGAAACCCTGTCGCGGCGGAAGTTGCTGCTGGTGCGCAGCCATCTGCGACCGAGGCGGCCGAGAGACTGGGAGAGGGAGATGTTGCAGGGGCGATCGGAGAGATGCAGAAAGCGCAGGATGCTCTTGGTGGAGAAGAGGGCACGCCATCTCTGGCGCAGGAACAGGGCGCGATTCAGGAGCTGGCAGAGCAGCTCGGTGCTGCAACGCAGGCCTCAGCTAGTCCCCTACAGTCTGCCAATAGCGAGATCAGTCCGTTGGCGGCAGGATCTGAAGGGTCTCTTCCCGCGGGAGCACAAACCGCGCTGCAGAATGCGCAGCAATCCCTTGCGAATGCGGCTGCGCAAGCCAATGCGGGGAACGCTTCAAATTCCAAGTTGGAGGCGGAGAAGGCCCAGGATGCTCTTTCGCAAGCAGCGGCAGTGCTTTCTCTGGCCGAGGCTGGACTTAGTCCAGGAGATGGCGAGGGCCAAGGCCAGGGTGAGGGCCAAGGACAAGGTGAGGGCCAAGGCCAGGGTGAGGGCCAAGGCCAGGGTGAGGGCCAAGGCCAGGGTGAGGGCCAAGGCCAGGGTGAGGGC
>PBTP01000069.1 GCA_002729275.1 Roseibacillus sp.
TTCTCCAACTCTTGGCCTCGCTAGTATTCTGGGTCCGACGATTTCCAAGATCCATCGAGATGAAGGCCGCGTTATTTCCCGAGAGGTCGGCGGGAGCCGAAAGGCGAGCAGTAATGTCGCCCTCCCCCGGCAATGGCCGGTCAAGCACCAGAGCCTCATCAACCCCGTCTCCCTTGGAGTCGTCAACTTCGAGATAGATTCCCGGGATATCCCCAGACACGTTCTGCTCCGGAATATCCTCCCATGAGCCCACCGCAGTTCCAAGATTTGCGGCAAATGGGGCATCGGAACCCACTTTGGTCAAATTCGGAGTTCCAGGATCCCCGAAGGGGTCCACGTTCTCAAAGTCGGCAAAGAAAAGGAGAGCACCGGACCCATCGGTAATATCACTCGATGCAAAGGAATCCTCTCCGATTGTTCCGGTATCAACTGCCACCAACTCTACTGTCACGGTTTCAGAAATTTCTGGAAGCCCATCGTCGAAGGGAAGGAGACTAATGCTCACAGACTGATTGCCGCCCGGAATTACCAGAGAGGTCTCACCGAAAAAGTCTTCTCCGTTCACTGCAGTCCCTGAGTAATTTAGGGTCACAGAACGATTCGCCTGAGAGACCACATCTGGAGACACTGTGAATTCAAAAGTGGTTCCTTCCGCTCCCTCAACCTGATTAGCCGCAATGGAAAACTCAGGCTCCGGGTCACCATCATTGAGGAGAACCTCGGTGACCGCTGAAGCTCCCACGACAGCATTCCCATTCACACTCTCAACGGAAACAATGATGTTCTCAAGATCCTCGTAGAGATTATCAGTCAAGGTGTTGATCACCACTTCCGAAGAGTTTGCTCCGTCAGGAATCTCAACTGTGGTTGCCGCTGAAAAGTCAGCGCCCAAAGTAGACAGGCCACTGAAACTAAGCTCCACGCTGACAGCACCAGCAACCGCCGCACTTGATTCAAGGGAAAGCGTGATCGCCTGTCCCTCTCCCACACTCTCTGGGCCTCCCGAAATCGAAATTTGAGGATCGGGATTCGTTCCCTCCACATCAACATTTACGGTGACGACTCCGTTAGTCGTAGTGTTGAGAGTGTAGGTGAACGAGTCACGGGTTGAAAGACCAACCCCGACAAATTCAAAAGCTCCGTTCGGATCGTAAGTGAGGCTTCCATTCGCCTCGAGGGTCACGGTGGCGCCCGAAGGCAGGGCTACAGCACTACCCACCACGGGAGCGCCAGATCCTGCGAGATCTGCCAGATCGGCAGAAGTAGCGGGAATTCCGGCCCCGAAGATCGCCTCGTAGTTGGCGTTGATCTGGCTTGCCGAAAGGACGCTGGAATAGACCCGGACAATGGCCAGCTCCCCATCGTAACGGTCATTGGTATCGTTAAAGTCGGGAATATCGACTGTCCCATTAGAGCCAAGGTAGGGTGCTATGTTGATGTCACCCCCGGTGGTTCCCGCCGAGCGGCCGATTCCTTCATCGTCCGTGCCGGACCAGTCGACAATATTGGCTGCGTTCCCTGTCGTGATATTGATCGCATTCCCCTGCGAAACGAGAATCCCGTTCACGTAAAGCGAAGCGACATCCGAGACTATGTCAAACGTTCCGATCACCTGGGCGTAATCTCCGCCAGCGATCGCATTCGAGGGGATGGCGGCAACCGCCTGCGCAACTAGCGCATTGTTTCCAATGGTGAAGATCAGCCGATCGTCAATCAGGACGAGAGAGGATCCGGTTCCATTTCCTCCCGCACCCCAGATCGGCTCCGGTCCAACGTGATCATCGGGACGAAGAGCGACTTCAACCGAGAAGGAGCCCGCACTGATGTTTCCTCCATAAAGATTGTTTGCGTCATCAGGGGCAAGAATCTGGTCGCCACTACCACTACCGGAGAGATCGTAGGTCGCTGTAATTCCCACCGGAGCGCTCTGCGGAGTGATCAGCACAGAGGCTGTTCCAGCTCCCTCCATGGTAAGGGCACCCCCACCGGAACCCGTGTTCGCCCAATTCGAGTTCGTGTTGGCAGCACCAGCCGCGTTCAAATTAAGGGCGGCACCTGGGGTTGCCGTCCCTGCGGCTCCCCCCACCGAATCGTTTTCAAGTATATCGATGGTGATACTACTCTCCGCGCTGGTGGAGCCATAGTCCATGGTAGGCAGGCTGGCACCACCGGAAGTAATCGTCACAACTCCCGAAACCGTGCCAGTTCCATCAAAGACGTCGTAGATAAAACTTTCGGAGAGGGTGACACCGGGAGCCAGGCTCAGGAGAATAGCTGAGGTACTGGGGTCGTAGTCAAAGGTTCCATCTGAGGAAACGCTGACCGTAGCACCAAACTGGGACGTAAACACCAGAGGCACGAGACTGAAATTAAAGATGTCATCGGATACCGCCCCTCCCCCGCCAAAGACCTGCTGGGTTGCCTCACTGATGGAAAGAAGATCGGAAGCATCTACATCAGACTCGTTGGAAAGCAGGTTGAGACTACTCCCAGAACCGTTAATGCTGACGACACTCTCGTTCGTCACGAGAGAATTATCGTTAGTTCCCGTAACAAACACTGTGACCGTCCCGACGAAGGTCGCGCCTTGGAAATCCGCTGCCGTGTAGCTGAAACTGTCGCTCAGGGTCTCCCCGATCGCGAGAGCCTGAAGAGCCGCAGCAGCACCTGGAGCATAAGTAAACGTCCCATCTTGGCTCACGGTAACCGTAGCCCCTTGCGCACTCAGGAAGTCGTGGCCTACTACCGTGAGATTCGTTCCCACATCGTTGGCAAGCACGCTGGTAGCGCCCTGATCAAGGGTAGATATTGCCGTATCCTCGTCGGTAGTTGCGGAGTCTGCAGCGAGAGTGGTCGAAATACCCACATTAACAACAAAGGTCCCTGCGTCAGGTCTTACTCCTCCGTCTGCCACGCTGAATTCAAAGCCGCCGGTCTGCGCCGAGGCTGCTGCATCGAATGTCAGCAAACCACTATTAACATCTTCTTGAGTGAAGGAGGCCCCTTGGGAAACCGGGACTCCTCCAAGCTGAAGCGTTCCACCTGTCACTGCCCCCGTGACGGTGTAAACCAGCGCCTCTGGTCCGGTGTTTGCATCGGAGGTCAGGAGATCGCTCTCCCCGCTGATCACATTCCCCAGTGATTCCACAAGAATATTGAAAGGTCCGTTCAGACTGATCTGTGGGTCGAGAGGAGGCGCTGATATACTTCCAATGTTAAGCGCCTGAAACCCAACTGTATTCGCATTGAAAGCCGCGGGATTTCCCCCGTAGCGGGCCGAAGTGGTCTCCACTGCATCCCCAGCGCTGAGGGGCAAGATGGCCCCTGCCCAGCTGCCGGAGTCCCGGGCACGGTCTCCACCCGCGTCATCATCCCGGTTGTAGGCTCCACCGTTTCCGTAGGGAATTTTTCCCGCCACTCCACCGCTGGGAATGGTTTGGAATCCCTGCCGGAAGATCGTTCTGACGCTCGCCCCAGCCGTGTTGAAGTTATCGGCAAAGTGTGAGGCAAGAAAAAGGTAGTCACCATCGAGGTTTACCGTGACCTGAGAGCTGTTGACGGCAGGGTCGTAGCCAAAAGAGGGATTCGAAACCGGTAGCCCGCCCGCCAGACTGAGCGGAGTCTCAGGGTCACCCTGGTTGAAATTGATATTCTGAGAAGGGCCGGAAAGAGAGAGGTAATCCCCATAGGCCGGCAGTTTGAGAATCGTAATTCCACTGCGAGCAGCCTCCAAGGCCACGGCCGTATTAGTGGCCCCAACATCGTTATCTCGAAGGAGCTCAACCTCCAGAACAGAATTGGCAGACTCGGTTTCGACGATCATTCCCAATGAGGTGGAACCATACTCCAGCAGTCCACCGAGGCTATCAGCGCTGCCCGCATAGCGCACATAGACCACCGTCGAAGAATCCTCAACCGGACTTCCATCCAGAGTCAGTCGCTGTGCGATCGCTTGCCGGTGACGATTGCCACCACTGATACGCACACCTGTGTTCGCGAAGACGAGGTAGCGCCCGGGAGTGTTCAGAGTAATCTGACTCTCTCCCTCGTTGTGGCCGAAGGCCGGATCCAGCTCATCCTGAATGTCGTAGGGCACCGCAGCTGGCCCCGCAGAGGCGCTACTCATGAAGTTCTGAAAATCGAAGAGAACTCCAAGCCGCGCATAGCTGAGATTATCGTCGAGCTTTACCAATTGGAGATCCGCATCTTGCTGAATGATAGTTTGTGCATTGTTATCCGTTCTCTGCGACTGGATCTCAAGCGTATCACCCTGCGCTACTTCCACGATCGCGCCACCCCTGACGAAGTGATTATTATTCGTTCCATCTCTCGTGTAGGTAGAGCTCGATCCGTAAACGAGAGTGTCGGTCCCATTAATGACAATCGTATTGTCTAGCCCAGATCTGGTGCCGCCCGCTCCGTTGATGTAGCGGCTTCCATAAAGCACGAGGTGATGGCCCTCGGTCAGGCCGACCAAGCCTCCTGCCTGCAGTTCGAAACTGTCCGCAGTGTCATCAACTGTCACCGNGTCAAATCCATGGATNACNCTGGTNCCNATNCCNGAGGCNANGGTNGCTCCNGTGCCNAGGGTGTANACNGCTCGATCTCCCGGCGTGCCGGAATCTGCAAGTTGAGCGTTCAGAGGGCCGACAGTGAGCACGAGCAAGAAAGCTGCGATCGGTAGNTTCAGTGCCTGACGAAGGCTTCGACTAAGCTGCATTATATTGGTAGGTTTGAGTAGAGATCCGCAATGAAAGGCCGATTTTTGAAAGATTAACCGTCCGACTGCGTGACCGTGTGTGTTGAGCGTTCAAGCTGACTCGAAAACAGTGGCCACTGCAAGTAAAGGTTCCACCCTAAACGGGACGCTCGAAAGGGGCATTGGTAGCCATTAATTGTTGACCTTCAGCTGGTTATCTTTTCTCTCTGTTCAGCGAGCCGATGAAGCCGGGACTTTCTGGCACGCTCTACACCTCTTCAGCAGCGAGCCAGCGGAATTGAACGATCCGGAACCGGCGTCCAAAATTCCGGTTTGCCTCATTCAAAAGCTCTGCCTGCCTGCGGTGAGGGTCGTCTGCACTTTCTCCGGTGGCCTCAAGGTATTCGGGAACCCGCTGTAGGACCGCCTCACACCAGGCTCGCGCCACTACAGCCCCGGTTCGATCAAGGGAATCACCGTAAGCCCGGACAACAAATGTATCTCCTCGAGGGGTCAATTGAGCCCCAAGGTTGCGCAGGATATCTGCCTGATCAACATAGGCTGAACTGCCATACGCTACCGGGCCTTCAAGCGCTTCGGGAAAGACCGGGTTCATTCTGCTGACCTCTTCCTGTGAAAAGCTCCTGACCGGGCCTCGGAATCCCTCATTGATGCTCACATCCGGGTCGTCAAGAGCAGCCTGAAGAGCGCCCTTCACACTAAGTTGCCGGTCGCCCCCACCTAGCCTTCGATTGACGAACTCGGACAGAGAGAGAAAGGGCCCTCGGGCTTTGACCTGCCTGACCATGGCCTCAGCGAGGGAATCCACTTCTTCGTCCGTAAGGGATCGCCAAGAGGTCCACTGCTCAACCTCGATTGGATCCGCCGGACTCCCCTCATAGGCCTCACCATTGGACACGCTTGTCGCAGNAACCATGGAACCATCCGAACTCTCGGCCCTGATGGGAGCGTTGGGCTCAAGCGAGTCCTCCAAGCCAAGGGTTGCCACCGCCTTNCCTCTCAAACTCGAAAACAGTGCACGCCAAGCATCCACGGAAGTAGAATTCACATTGAAGGGACCTTTAACCAGAAGATGAGACGCCATCGTTTCCGCACGTTCCAATGCGGCGCCATCGTCTCCAAAAAGATCCCCAAGCGACGTTTCGGTGAGCCCCTGACGATACGGTATGATGCGACGGTTAGGAAGTTGTCTGCTCCCAAAGAATGCACCCTGGGCGAGCTCTTTAGCCGTGATCTTCTGATCCCGGCCGTAGACGTCAACGAGGTGGGGTGCGATTGACGAGAAAAAGTAATCATCCCAGAGCGCCTTGTTCGCGAGATAGGAATGATCCACCATCGGAATATTCTTGGGTCCCGTTGACTGGCTATACTGACGGGTCCAAGATCCAACGGCTTCCGCCGGCCCGAGATACGGGTGGGCGTAGGAATTGCCGATAGCCTGAACCATGTGCGGAAATAGTCCGTTTGCTCCAGTCGCGGTAGTAGTTTGATAACTCACCCGCGTCTCACCTGCCCCCGGACCCAGGTGCTCGTTGGCAAGACTGTAGCCGCCAAGGCGCGCATGACTCAGGGCACCAATCGAGTGGATAGGAGTCAGCGGAACTTCCTGCTGAACAATATGAGTTGTCCCGTATTCTGCAGAGTATCCCCCTCCATAATACGAATTCATATTATTGGGATCGACCTGCACAGCCGCTTCAAGCACGGAGTTGATATCCTGCACCCACCAGTTCCATCCATGATGGTAAAAGGAATCATAATCGTCCCGGTCCACGAAGGGGCATGCCACGATCGGCGTGGAATGTAGGAATGGTCGGGACGCGAAACGGCGCCCATGGGCATCACCTGCAGTGCTATGGTATACCTCACAGCCGGCGGTAAGGCTCACCAGCAGGAATGGGCGAGTCTGCCCGACGATCTCACGCCCTGAGATTGGAGGGAACTCGATCTCATCCCTCTGGCCAGGGAAACCCTTCCGCATCAATTCACGATGGAAGTCAATTGCTGCCTGGCTCTCCCTGCCACCCGGCCCGTAGTCATGCATCCGGGAGATCATCTGGAATTGGCGACGCATCCACTTGTTATCGCCCGCCCCNCCTTCGCCTTGCCTCACGACGCTGGACTGGCGAAAGAAAAACTGCAGCGCAGCCCCATTCGCGAGATCAACATTCTCTGCAGCGGAAATACTAAAGGAAATCTGGTCGTTAGCATCGAAGGATAACGCTCCTCCTATCCCATCNTCATTTCGNCCCAGAGGACTGTCCCGCTCCTGCTCCACATGAGCGAGATCCTGATTCCGGTCTGAACGCGGAAGCTCAAGCCAATTGGTGGGATCCCAACCCGGATCCACCTCCCGGATCGGACGATACTGGTTTGTATCTTCAAGCTGGGCCCCTCCCTCAGGCCCACTTGTCTGCCGCAGAGAGAAAACCCTCACCTCTCCGGGGGAGAACACGATAGGCTTCTGACCNCCGACAAACAATTCGAAACCAGTATGGCGGTCACCGTTCCCAGCGCGAAACGTCCCCGCACCGTAGCGATCCCGGTTGGTAATCCACGAGAGAGAGGTTGGCCGGTTGGACTCGTAGCTCCCGCTCGCTCCAACTTTTTTCCAGCGCAGGGCGATCGGCAGATTGAAAAAGCGAATCTGAGTCGAGCGATCCGGGCCATGGTTCAGCACGAGCGGNACATTGTANGGGTTCCAGAGAGTCACCGCAGGGGTAATTCCGATGTGCACCTTATATCGGCTCTGGTTCGGATCATTTCGCGCGGGGCGCTGGCGCTGTGTTCCAATGTAGCTGAGCAGGAACTGCACCTTCACCGGGACGGGCATCCGGTAGAGGTTGGTATATTCCCTCTTGAAACTGGATCCAGGCGTAAAGTCAGGATTGTTGATCTGGAGCCGGTTCCGTCCGAGGGGGTTTCTCGCCTTACTTCCATCGTAGTCAACCTGCTCCCGATAGAGTTGGTAATAAGCGGCAAGATCCTGNAAGGGAACCCGGTCTGAGCTCCTCCCGAACCGATACAGCATGAAATCGTCGCGCTGCTCTTGAAGCAGGATCGGCCGCTCGAGCAGAGCATTCAAATCGCGCTTTAATCCGCCTTCCCTGACGTCGGCAAGTACTCCATGAGAGTAGGGCGTGACATCATGGAAGGCCTCTCTCACTCCGCTCAGATCATCGGTGGGCAGCTCAAGGGAACGCCGCGTATGNATTCGCCGCAGATCACTCTCGTCCGTCAGCTCCTCAAGCACGTCGATCGAGTCATGACCCGTCGAGCCAGCGCTCATCGCCCTCGCTATCAAGTCAGACTTCTGAAGTTGGTCACCAGCGTCGAAGGCGTCCGGAAGGATGCGAGCCTTGGTCGACTCATCAGCAATCCACCATCCATAGCGACCGTTCGGGTTTACTCCCCCGCCGGGCTCCGAACGAATTCCCAGTAACCCCCCTGAAACAAAATCCGTATCGGCAGAGTCCTCCCCGGAGCTACCACGGCCCATCAGAATCACTCCGTTGCTATCCGCTTCNGGAATTGCTTCCCCNCGAAGAGGCAAATTTCGGGCCGTTTCGAGCGCCTCTCTCTGCTCCCGGCTTAGCGAAACAAGCCATGACCGAAAGTGATCCCTTCGATTCACCTCATACGAAGGAGCCAAACCTCGATTCGAAGCACCCGCAATGGTCCGGTGCTCACTTGATTCATCGCTCCCAAAGCTTTCTGCCCCTGCAGACCACGCGTCCCATACGCCGGTCCAATACGGATGAGTCACCCCTTGAGAGGACGCCGAATCCGCTGAAGGGTCCAGAATCGAGGCCGGAGCCGAAATCCGCTGGTCGGGACCCATTTGGCGCTGAAGTTCTCCAATCGCCAGCATCAGGGCAAGGCGAGCATTAGCCTGAGCCTCTGCCTGGGCGTCCAGAGCACCCGTNGAGCGCAGTGTGACAGAAGATAGGCTCAGAAGCCCAATCGCGATCAGGGCGAGGAGGGTGAGCACCATCACCGTCGTCACGAGGGAAAAACCCTTTTTTCCTGCGGTCAACCCCAAAGGACGCCGCGATGTGGTGCTCGGATTCATAACGGGAAGGTTCCTGCGATTTTGCTTACCTCCACTCACACTTTAGTATGATCCATGGTAATCACATTGTCAATGCGGATCTCTTTCTATCGANAGGAATCAGGGAGNCAATAGGTGACCTCCAGAGATTCTGTGACCGGCATTGACGAAGTGGGACCGACCGGGCGATATAAGCCCTTATGTTCNTGAAGCGACTNTCCCACCTNTCAGGCCTTATCAGCNTCGCTGCTGGATGGTGCTTCATCGCCTCGCCCTCCGTGGCAGAGGAGATCTCTATTACCTGTCTTTCCTTCCCCAAGCAGGCCCCCGCCCCCATCGAGCTACTCATCGGACCGGGAAAAACAGTGCCCATCACCCTCCAGAGCCACACCCTTACCGAGCCAGTGAAAGTTCCTAGGCTCCAGTCATGGCGATTTGGTAAGAGCGGTACGAACGCGGCGGGCGAATTTGCCTTCAAAACATACGGACAGCTCAAACCCGGGACGGCAAGAAACCAGCTCCTCGTCTTCGTCCTGAAGGGATCTACCCCGGCTGCTGGACTCAACATTCTATCTCTGGAGGACAACAAGAAGTCATTCGGTCCCTCTCAGATGCTTTTTGTCAATCTCGCCCGGGAACAGGTGGCAGGATTAGTGGGGGGCAAACAGTTTCGGCTCAATCCCGGGAAGCATACCATCATCAAGCCGCAGGCCGACCGTGGCAATAATCTCTGCTTCGCATCATTGAAGTATAAGCGNGCCACCAAGTGGCGNACCTTCTTCTCGACCAACTGGCCAATTCTCCCCAAGGCACGTGGCCTCGTTTTCCTCTATAACGACCCCAGGTCNCAATCNGTCAAAATGCACTCCGTNGTTGACTCTCTGGTAAGAGTCCCGGTCCCCGAGCNGTAACNGAAACCAAGCGGNCGGTGTTNCTCANGATNATACGGNTCACCACCCGCGCCAATACTNAGACAAATGAAAATACTCCTCTNCCGCCTCGCTGCTGGACTCATCCTTTTGGCCNCCTTTTCCCCGGTCTACGCCGATGACCATGACAAGCTGAAGGTCCTTTATATGGGNGGCCGAGGGCATGACTCTCCCGGCTACGAGAAATTCCTGACTGCCTACCTTGCCGATCAGGGGGGATTTGACCTTGTGATCAGTAACAAGCTGGATGACCTCAGGACCGGGACCATCGATAAGTATGATGTGGTCCTCTTTTTCGGTTCCGGCGGCGATTTCACCGATCCAGCTCAGGAAAAGGGGTTTGAGGATTACGTGAAGAACGGGGGAGGAGTTGTGGGCATCCATGCTACTGACGCCTTCAAGAAGTCAGATGTCTATTGGAAGATCTTTGGGGGCCAGTTTATTGGCCATGGGGGTGGCACCTTCCCCGTCGAGTTCACCGATACCACGCACCCTATCACGAAGGGCATGAAAGGCTTCGAGATCACTGATGAGTCATATCGGGACAAATTTCACCCGGCGACGATCGACAAACTACACCACCTCGGCCGCATCAACCGAGGCAATGAGAAGCATTCCATGATCTGGATCCACGAATACGGCAAAGGCCGGCTCTTCAGCACTGGCCTGGGTCACGATGAGAAAGCTTGGTCCAATCCGGCCCTCCAGAAACTTACGCTCCGGGCCCTGCGCTGGGTAGCCCGTAAGCCAATTAAGGATCCCAGCTGAGGAACTCGCCTCCCTAATCTCGGTTCTTTGTGCGTTCCTCACGCCAGGCCGGGTAGTCCACGGCGAGGAGTCCCGCGGGCCAGCGGCCCCCGATCCACCCGTGACCTGTCCGGTGGGAGTGACTCAATTCAGCAAGGGTATATTTCACAACCCCCTGCTCAATAAACATCGGCCTGTTAGTTCCGATTTCATAGTAGCGCGCCCAGACAGGCTCTGCCTCCGCGTCCTCCACGATCCTGCGATCCTTCCCTCCGGGCAGAGAGGCGTCAGCTACCGTGACAACCCGCACCCCGGTCACGGCGGCCTGTCGAAACCAGCGCACCGCACCTTCCACGGCTGCCACGACCTCCGCGGACGGATTCTTGATCGACATTAGATAGCGGACCACATCGACACTCTCCGCACCCGAGATCGAGGGCAACTCGGAAATCCTCCCCTGCGCCGGGGCCAGGGTGAGCTCTTCATGCTGTTGACACCATGCCGTCAGCTGCTCTCCATCCCTGATCTGGCACCGCAGAATACAGGTAATGCCTCGCTCTACAGCCCTCATGCATTCCTGACGAAGCGGCGGATCGATGATATCGAAGGGAGCCCGTCCCCGGGCTGTCGCATCAAGCACCGAAAGCGCCCCTATCATAGCCCCGTCGTTAAAGGTGATCCGACTCGAGTAGCCGGGCCGGAGCGGGTAGAACTGAGGCCATCCTCCACTGGGATACTGGGCCTTGAGGAGATAACGAACCCCTTTAACGAACCCCTCCCTGAACCGGGCTTCCCCAGTAGCCTTGCAGACTGCAGCAAGGTAACGCATCTCGGAGTGCGTTGCCCCATTATCGAGGGTGCAGGGAAATCTCATTTTGCCAAGGAGATCCTGGTGAGCCCGGCGCTGTTCCTCCGTCAAAGCCTCAGTGGCAGCATGTCCTGAAGGGTGGATGCTATTGTCATTCTTATACCAACCCCCGATCTCTGCCTGATAGAGAAGAACGTTATCTGCGATCCGCTGTGCCTCCACTGAACCATACCATTCGGAATCTTCCCCCAGACAGTCCCGCCAGCTCCGATCCCGAGCTGGGACTACACAAGTAGCACTAACGGTCGCAACCAGCGCCAAAATAGCGTGCCAGTTCCCTGTTACTTGATAGATCACCCTTACGATTGCGCCATAAGGCTCTCCGAGAGCTGACCCAGCTCTTGGAAATCGAACTGAACGGATAGGGCCATTCCTCGGCCCACGATTCCATTCAGAACGTTCAGCCCACCTCGGCTTACTTTTTGATTTCGAGAACCTCAATACTCTTGAACTGAGTCGGATGACTTTCAGCCTGAATCGAAATCGTTCCCTTTTCTATCAGTGTCCCATCATCCAACTGGGGCAGCTTGTATTCCATCGCCAGCTCACCATTTACGAAGTGACGAAGTCCCTCGCTGCCACGCACTTCCACTTCGCAGGTCACCCACTGCTCACCGTGGAATGTCTTCGACTTGGAACCCAGACAGTGACGCTTATCGACTCGGTCATTAAAGACCACATGCGTTCCTGGCGTGCAGAGATTCGCGGTAGTCCGGCGACCCTCTCCGAACCCTCCCAGGAGTTGAACCTCAATCGATGCTGGAAAATCCTGCTTCAGGCTCATACTCTCGACTGTCTGCCCGTGTAGCATGAGCCCATTGTTACGTCGAGCCCACCCCGGACCCCCATTAACCTGGTCCCCTACGAANCGATAGACCGCACGAATTCTATAATGGGAGAACTCGGTNTTGTAGAAGAGGTGGCCAAACACGCTGTTGAACTGCTCCCACTTGTCATAGCTCACGGTGAGGAGTCCATCTACTACGCGGAAGGTGTTCTTATAATTTTCTCCTGCCTTGTGTCCCACAAACTTTGGCGTCCAACCCTCAAGGTCCTTGCCATTGAAGAGACTTATCCATTGGCCCTCCCCAGCCTTCGCATCCTCCTTCTTGGGAGGCTCGGCCCCTTTTTCCTCATCCGCCCATGTTGAGCCAAGCAGCAGCCCAGCTAAACTCACTGTAAGTCCCATGCGTTTGGTAGCTTTCATCTGCCTTGGTCTAGCATACCCCTGAGGATCAAACAATCTCCTGCCCGAGCCTGATATTCCGCCCTCCTGCAAAAAAGCGCGATTGATTGCGTCATTCTCANGAGAGGCCGNTGGGATGATCGCTCCCCACAATGGATATTNTGGGTTCTGAAACTTCCACTCTCAAGCCCCTCCCGGGCCATCCTCAGTCCCGTTTCAGTGAAAACAGCCAGTTATATACCTCCTCGGTCGAAAATACGATCCGGCTGGCGCCATGCCCTTCCTCAGGGAACACTTTGATTTTCGCCCGCTNTCCACCCGCTTTTCGAATCGCTGCGATCATTCGTTCTGAACGCTCTGCCGGCACNACCCGGTCCTTCGCCCCGGCAAAAGCATAAACGGGAACGGTTGCGAGGTTGGCCGCCCATTCCTCGAGATCATCCGTAACCGCCTTAGGCCCACCTCGACCAATGCCCCCAACCACAGGAGCAATAGCGGCAAAATGCTTCGGGCTGTGCCCGCCCCAGACCCAGCATCCGTATCCTCCCATGCTATTACCGGTCAGATAAATTCTCCGCTCATCCAGCGGGAGAGTAGCTTTCAAGTGCTCAAGGAACACATTGAGNTCAGAAGGAGTCCACGTCCCACGACCCTTGGGAGTATCCCTGAGACACTGAGGAGCCACCACAAGGCATGGACCTTTACGAAACTTCCGTATTCCAAGTACNACTCTTTGAACCTGTCCTTTAATTTTTCCAATTTCATTACCAACACCGCCGGCTCCATGGAGATAAATCACCAATGGAACTTTCTTATCCTTTTTGGCATCAACCGAAAAAAGAAGGAAGTCCGGGTTAAGGTACGTTGTCCGATCCTGCAACTTGGCATCCAGTGACTCAATCACTGGCTCTTTCTCCTGCCCTCTCAGAGGAGCTAACAGGAAGAGGGCGCAGCAACCAAATACAGTCCATGCTGACATGCGCAGCGAACGAGATCGTCGGAAGTAAAAACTCACCGGCTCACCATAAGTCAGTCGACAGCGATTCACACTCCTATTCATGCAATCGCAGGCCATTCCTGAATCGCACTCTTGGAACCGGCTTCTCCCCGCTCGGCTCTACTACAGGCACAGAGAACCTCCGCAAACCCACAGTGCTGGCATAATCCAAAACGTCCACAGTCTGCCGGGAGCCCGCTGAGTATACGGCTCAGCTTGCACCGACACGCCCTGCATCCGGTCCCAGCTCGCGTACGGATGCTCACTTCCTCGACTGAGGAGGCACCCGTTTCGGCGATCGCCAACCGAATATCTCCCTCTGTCACACCGTGACAGTGGCACACCAAAAATTCTCCACCCCGTTCGGGAGTGTTTTGGGTCTTGATGGGTTGGACCTCCAGGCAACTCATTTGAGCAACGATCTTGCTAAATCACTTCGAGATTTGTGGGTGTGCGAAAATAAATCAATACTTTTATTGCTATTGAGACCCAATCTCAATAAATCAGCCCTGTGGCAGCTTTGAATCCTTCTGTTCTTCACGAAATCGCTGGCTTGAATGATGGACAGGTCGAGCTCTTCGATGGAGACCTAAAAGCCTCACAATCCTGGGCAGAATCACTTCGGACTAATAGTATTTGCTTCTGCTTCAACGAATCTGGTGAAGCTCTGTTGATGGGTGAGGGCAACACCCGAATCTACTTACGTCCTCAATCTTTGAGCCTCTTCACGGTCGGAATGGAACTTCCCCCGATCGCAACTCGAATCGGAGCTGGCCATCACAATTTTGTGCTCATTACCGTTCCCAGAGACCACCTGAGCACTCTTTTTGGCTCCGATTTGGTTCACCTTCATCCCCAATTTCATAAATTCATCGAAAGGAAGAACACTGCTGGCTTCGGAGTGGTCCGCCCCATGTGGTCAGACGAAAAACGACTCATGGGATGGTTTAGAAAGCCCCCGGTTCCCGAAGCCGCGAGAAACCTGTGGTATCAGTCCAAGATCGGAGAACTCTTCGCGATTCATCTTTTCGCTAGTGACAACGAATCTTTCCCAGTTCAGCAGAACCGGAGAAGCAATCAGTTTTCCGACCGCGCCCTCACCTATCTGCGCGAAAACTACGAAGAAACACTGGATCTCAATGTGCTCGCCGGAAATTGCGGGTGCTCAGGACCTTACTTGAGCAGAAGTGTTAAAAGGGAGACCGGTAAGACCCTGCAGCAACACCTCCGCTCCATTCGGATTGATGCTGCAGCCCGGATGCTCACCGGAGGGGCTAACGTGACCGAGGCCGCATTCGCGGTGGGATATTCTTCCTTGAGTCACTTCTCCAAGGCCTTCGAAGTAGAAAAGGGGTTGCTGCCCTCCGAGTTCGTGCGCGCCGATGAGCAAATGATCGGATAATTTGCCTCGAGTATTTACTATCCACGCGGTGCGATAGCGAATGCCCCTTGTTTTCAGGGCAAAGCACTAAAAGTTCAGAGGGCCTCGATGGCCATTCAAATGGACTCCAATTGATGGGTGATTTGTCTTTGCAGCGGACAATCTATCGCTAAGTTTCGCCCTCCAGTCGCAAGCACAAATGGCGGAAGGATGGCACCCTTTCTGGAGATTACCTCCATTAGTGCCCGTCCATGAATTATTCCAATATCGACTCCCGAATCCGGACCTCCACAGTGAGTAAAAGCTTCACGAAAAGGAAAAGCTCTGCCTCTGCGCAAAGGGCTGGCATTTCGAAGGAGCGGGGAAAAGCCCGATCACTCTCAAGCCAAACATCGGCCGACACCGCTTCGATTCCAAGAGTCGCTGGGGAACAGTCCTAACCCTCCACCTGATCTAACATGAAATACGCAACCCTACATCTCTCAGCCATCCTCTGGCTTTCACTTTGCGCCCTTACACAAGCCAAGGAAGTTCGTCTCTACACCCAGCGCCATTACCCCGCAGATAAGGAATTCTTTGCGCAGTTCACCAAGGACACAGGCATCGAGGTAAAAGTCATCAAGGCCGGAGCTAACGAGCTCCTCACCCGGCTTGAGTCAGAAAAAGCGGCACCGCAGGCAGACCTTTTTATCACCACGGATGCCGGTGCACTCGACCGCGCCGATGCCGCTGGACTGCTTGACAAGCTCAACAACAAAACCGTGGCGGAAAGGATTCCGGCAGGGCTTCAAGGTAAGAACGGCACTTGGGTGCCGATCACGATGCGCGCCAGGGTGATTGTCTACTCCAAGGAGCGGGCTGGAAAAAATCTTCCGAAAACATACCAGGATCTCGCCAACAGTCAGTGGAAGGGGCGAGTTCTGATCAGATCATCGAGCAACGCTTACAACCAATCGCTCCTCGCTTCGATTCTGGCTGCCGAAGGCCCGGATGCTGCCCTCGCGTGGGCCAAGGGAGTCACAGCCAACATGGCACGCCCGCCCCAAGGTAATGATCGCGATCAAGTCCGTAGCGTTGCACTGGGTCTTGGTGAATTAGCTGTGGTCAACACCTACTACCTCGGCCTGTTGGAGAATGCCGACGATCCCAAAGATCGAGCTGCACGGGCCGCTGTTGGAGTTATCTTCCCTAATCAGTCAGGTCGTGGAGCTCATGTGAATGTCAGCGGAGCTGGAATCGTCAAGGGAGCCAAGAATCGTCCNCANGCCGTTGCCNTNCTTGAATTTCTGACNTCTAAGAAGNTCCAAGCCAGCTATCAGAAAATGACNTCTGAGTTCGCCGTCGCCGANGGGATCAAGCCCGANCCCCTTCAGNAAAAATGGGGTNACTTTCAAGCCAGACCTCACCTCNCTCCACGAACTTGCAGGNCATCAGGAAGAAGCGGTGAAGATCTTTGACCTTGCGGGCTGGAAGTGAGATCTAGGCCGGGTGCAAGAACCCCCGAAAGCGGGCCCTGATACCTTGGTTCGCTCCCGAAACGAGCAGATCCGCAGTAGCCTCCTGAGCTGGCGGATACTCGCTTGGCTCTGTGCNCTCATCCTTNTTGCACCAGTTGTATTCGTCCTCTGGGAGGCAATCGCTCCNAGCAGTAGCGGTGACGAGGGNTCNTGGGACCACGTGNGATCCAATCTCCTTGGGCCCGNAATACGCGATACTGCGATTCTGGTTGCCGGAGTCTGCCTCTTNTCTGTCCTGCTCGGTGTCCCAGCAGCATGGTGCGTCTCTACCNTGCAGTTCCCNGGCCGNGGACTGCTCTCNGTCCTCCTNGTCCTGCCGCTCGCGGTNCCTCCCTACGTAGCNGCATTCGCATCGACTGAGGCCCGCGAGGCCTTCATTCCTGCNCTNGTTCAGATTCGANTGGAGATGGGCGTCGATNCCTATCTCAANGTCGAACTTGTTCATCGCTTCGCGTGGCTCATCCTGATCTTTGCTGCAGTNCTCTATCCTTACGTTTTCCTTGCCTGTCGNTCTGCCTTTTCAGGTTCCTCCCGACGCCTTGCAGAAGCCAGCCGCGCTCTCGGCTCCGGAAGATGGGCAACCTTCCGNAAGATCAANCTGCCTCTCGCCCGCCCNGCTCTTGTCGCCGGACTCTTCCTGGTGGCAATGGAGGTAATTAACGACTANGGGGCCGTNCATCACCTCGGCATCAACACCATGACGGTGACNATTTTNCGAACCTGGTTCAGCCTNGGCGAACTCGAGACCGCCCGCAGACTAGCTGGCTGGATGCTTCTGGGGATCTTCACCCTCGTTTTACTTGAGCAATGGCAGCGAGGCCGCCGCAGCTTCTCNTCAGGTCAGGAAGGTGTCCCNCCCCGACCAANGTGCGGGGTNGCNGGANCCATCTCATGCTGGTTGGTCTGCCTNATCCCCATAGCCCTNGGCCTCCTTATTCCNCTCTTTATCCTNATCCAATGGTGGNGAGCATCNACCAGNCCCGATTCCGCNCCGGAAATTTTTGCAGCAGCNCGCAATAGCCTTTCCCTCGGCGTTTCAGTAACACTAGCCTGCCTCCTNCTCGGNCTTGTCGTTGCAGGAGTNGCTCGGTTTACCAANCGCCGGAGTGANCGNGTCATGGCNCAGGGGTCAGGGATCGCTGGCTACGCCTCCCCAGGAGCTGTGATGGCNGCAGGNGTGTTTGCAATGGCTGCNGCATTGCGNGNNTGGTTTCCCCCNGAAAGCTGGCTCGGNGCNCGNCTNCTCTCTGATTCNCTGCTCTGGCTTGGNTTTGGACTTACCGCNCGCTACATCGCCATTTCAATTCAAATGGCAAGACAGTCCCANTCTCTTATCCCGATCGTCAATGACAACGCGGCAAGCACCCTNGGCCGCGGTCCACTCCANAGCTTTATCTCGATTCACCTNCCTCTNATGAGGCCNGCCCTTGCAGGAGCAGCAATCCTCATCTTCGTCGATGTCTGCAAGGAGCTCCCGCTCTGCCTGATGCTCCGNACCTTTGATTTTGAAACCCTTGGCACCTGGACATGGGGNCTTGCTGACCAAGGGCAGATCTGGGCCACCGCCGCTCCTTCTCTGGTGTTAATTTTNACCTGCCTCCTCGGCCTCACCCTNGTGGAAACATTCGGCTGGCGCCACCAGAAGCGACGCCAGCCGTAGGTCATGTGAGTCAGACGAACACCNCACCGAAGTGCGGTGCTCACTTTCAAAGCTAGACGATCTCCTNCGTCCTGACTATCGTTTCAAGCACCCGACAATAACGCCTCCTTGTCCCNGAGAAGATNNAAGNTCCAAGTGGGCCTTGCCATCTCCCGTTCACNATCTACAGCGAGCATAGCGTGAGCGCACAACTTACTCTCGAAAGCCTNAGCTTCTCCTATCCAGGCAGTAAGCAGCGTGCCTTGGAAGATGCAACATTGACCATCGAGGANGGAGAANTNCTCTCNCTTCTGGGGAAAAGTGGNAGCGGNAAATCAACCCTNCTCCGCCTTATCGCGGGACTGGACCGCCCATCCANNGGANCCATCTCGCTTGGNCAGGAAANNTTAGCTGGNAAAAATACCTTTGTNCGGCCNGAGCNGCGNAACATTGGACTCGTCCCNCAAGGATGCGACCTCTTTCCTCATCTGAACGTCCGCCGTAATATCTCTTACGGACTCCGNCGGTGGTCGCNCNCTGAGCGAAGTCTAAGNGTTNAGGANCTCCTTGAGCANGTCGGCCTTGGNGGCTTTGNNAAGCGNCTNCCTCATGAGCTTTCCGGAGGGGAAACTCAACGTATTGCTCTCGCCCGGGCCCTCGCNCCTAAGCCCAGGCTTCTCCTGCTGGATGAACCCTTCAGCAACCTCGACGTCGAACTTCGCGANACACTCCGNACCCTNACNGCGGACTTNCTGCGCATGCAGGGCACCACTGCNATCTTCGTTACCCANCACAGCGACGATGCCTTTTCGATNTCTGACCGGNTTGCCGCGATGCAGGGCGGTCGNATTCTGCAGGCNGCTCCAACAAGAGAGATCTGGCAGNCGCCTGCCTCCCCGGANGTCGCCGCCCTTTTTGGGACTATCAANATNCTTCCNCCANGTAAGGANCACGNNTCTCAGCCTTCTTTCGCTCGTCCTGACCANCTCNTCCTCGACTCAGATATANATNGGTGTTTCGCCAAGGGNACGATTCGCAGGGTTGAATTCCTTGGNACAGTGCAGCGGGTCACTTTGGACCTCGGGGAATCCGGGGAGNTNCTGAGTGTNGATGNNCCNTCGGGAGCNTCTCTCAAGGANGGGGGCGACGATGGGAGTCCGTTGGCGAGTAGACTAGTATAGCCTACCAGGTGGCTACCTCGGAGCGGAGCTGCTCAGCACGTCGCTTTAAAAGCTGTCTGCCATCCCATTGATCAACTCGACCATCTCCTATCACAAGGACATCGGCATCAATAACAATAGCGTCGCATCCTCCCGCAGCCGCGATTCTCCTTATCTGCCCATCTCGGTCCTCGAACGCCGGGCGCATTGCGATCTCGGCCTCGAACCCGGGAGTTACTATCTGAGCCGCGATCTTGCCCTCGGCCGCAGTCCCCGAAACCCTCGCATCCGTCGAGCCTTCGCTTGCGCTCTGTTCAAGATGTCCCCACTCGTCGAGCCATGACCCAGCCCCTCTGGCAATCAGATCCGACGCAGGCACTACGGCATCACCGAATAACGAAGCAATGCGCGCAAGAATCTCAAGGTTCCTTGGAGTTTCTCTCGGCTGGATTGAAATTCCAAAACCGTAATCAGCAAAGTCGAATTCAAAAGCAGGAGGACGATTAGCTCCTGGGGAAAAGAGATAAACCGACTCTATACGTTCTGGACACAAGACCAATCCACTCTCCCCATCACGGATCATCCGGGAACTCCTTCCCCTCTTGCTGGTAAAGACCCCGAAATTTGTTTCTCGGACAAAGGACAACCCTCTACTCCGAACGACGAGGTGCATGGGATCGAAGTGCAGAAACTGATTGAGAAGGGCCTCGTGGCAATTTTTGAGGCGAAGCGGTTGATCCATATCAAAGTTCTATCGTAAGCACCCGGGATCTGGCTGAACGACAACTGACTATATATTGACGGTCGCTTTCCCCTGCTTCCGGGGCGGACAATTCATCATCAAGTCTTCCCTATCAACCATCATCCGATTAACTCCACCGAAACGCGGTCCGATTTATGGGCCTACCGCAACCAGCTCCCTCCCGATCCTTAAAACGAATCGATTGCCAGCTACCGCAAAACCATAGACCTTGTCATCCTCCGCCACTCGAATTGAATTTTCCGATAGAACCTGGGGTTGATCACCTTCTGCGGCCAGCACTACCGCTTTGCCATTCTTGCAGAAAAAGTAGATCCGCTCTCCCGCTGCGACAGGAGACGCCCAGCAGCCATCCGGAAGCCGATACTCCCAGCGCTGTTTACCATCAGAGATGGTCTGCGCCTGCAGGGTTCCCGCTCGGTTGATAAAATAGGCCACCCCACGGTGCAGGAGCGGCGAGCTGAAACTGGACGTCGCCGATTCAGCCCGCCAAGCGATATGAGTCTTAGCGATGTCACCCTCTCCACCTAGCTTCACCGCAAGGCATTGCCGCGGACTCGATGAACCAATCACGACAATGTTTCCATCGCTACTGGGAGACGCGACGGTATTTCTCTTAATATTTTCCAACCACCATATCCGCTTGCCATCTTTGAGGTCGTAGCCCTCCAGTGCGCCATTAGAACTGATCACCACCTGAGCCTCCTCGCCACGGTCGAGATAAAGCGGTGTCGTCCAGGAGACTCTGGACTCCCGCTCTGCTTTCCACACGGTCTTACCTGTTTTCCGGTCAACGCAAAGAAGGTAGGAGGGCCCATCGTGATCGATAAGGAGAAGGAGTCGCTCCGGTGCTCCCACCAGCGAGGACCCCACCCCATGCCCTCCCTCGAACTGTCCAAACTCCTTGGTAAGCTTTCGGCTCCACTGCTCTTTTCCCTCATGATCGAAGGCAACCAAATCTCCACTCTCGAAGAAACAATACACCCCAAGGGGGCCCGCTACGGGGGTAGGAGCACCCTGTGAAATCATCTTAGTGACCTTCTCGACTTTCTCGGAGGCCTCAATCTGTTGCCGCCAAAGGCGCTTGCCCGAAATGAGATGAAAACACTCAAGGAAAAGATGCTCCTTACTTTCGCCCCCCGTGCTGGTGACATAAACCTGTTTACCCCACGTTACCGGACTTGACTGGCCGAACCCTTCCAGCGGCGCACGCCAGGCAACGCCTTCCTGCTCGCTCCACTTGAGAGGTAATTTCTCATCGAGTGTGATGCTGTTGCCCTGGCCCCGGAACCCTGGCCATGAACTCACGCCCTCACCGAGGGCCGGACTGGCCTCGGAGAGTCCACTGCGAAGCATGCCGAAGACCAAAAGAGAAAGGACAGTGATAGTGCGCATGGCTCGATGGTTTTCTACAATACTTGCCGATGTCCAGTGTATCTTTCGGGCATCATCTCACTAAATCCCGTAGAGTATTTATCCCCCTGATCCTGCTCGCTTCGCCATCGAGCTCCAGAGTTCGTAGAGGTCAGCACCCTCCTGCGAGACAGAAAGCAGAAGATCTCCATAGGAGTGGTAGCAATCAATGACCGAGCAACGAGCTTCCTCAACTGTATCAATCTGTGCCACGGCACGGAAGAACTCGGACAAGTCAAGGGTGAGGCTCGAACGGGAAGCCCCCAAGGTCATCTTTCCATCCTCCTGGTCGTGATTAAGCGGATAAAATCGGGTGCTGAAGGAAAAGAGCTCTCCCTCAATGTCGATCCGGAGCCCCTTCTCGCTCGAACTAGCAACCGATAAAAGGTGGTAGAGTGGGTGACTCTCTCCCTCCAGTTGGGTCTTACGGCGTTGTTTGCTGCAGCAATCACAGAGCTTTCGGGATTTTCGCTCAATTCCATCCGCAATGTCCCCCAGCGCATGAACACGCAACACGTTGCGCGAAAGCTCCGAAATAGCCTCCTCTGCCCACGCTGGGGCATCCACAAGAACCTGCTCATTGCGACGGGAGGAAGTGAGGGAGACTCTCACCATGCCCGCATGAACAGGGTGACGCCAAACCATCACACTCCCGATCTCAAAATCACTCAGCGTCAGGCCCAGCTCCGGAAAGCTAAGCCCGGATTCATGCGAGAGCACCATGGGGCTCCTGCTCAGCCAGGTGTAGGCCATTTCAACATTAACGACCTGTATCCAGCAGAAAGGTAGTTTCTCAAAAAAATCAACAAACCCATCGAGCTTGGGAGGCAACTCCCAGACCTCGTTGGACAGAGCGCCGGTGATACTATTGGCGTCAGGGTGCACAACATATACAGCAAAGCACCAACTCTTCTTTGGTGCTAGCGGTCTCTTGCCCCTTTGTGATGCCCGATGAGCCTCCCCTAATAACTCAAGAGCTTCGGGGACGGCACCTCAGCCCTGCCATGAACCCAAAACCTAGCACGAGAAGTCCCAGAGAGGACGGCTCCGGCACTACTTCGAAAGCCAGGGAATATTCGACGATCGTAGGGTTAGTCTCCTGGAGCCAGAAGGCGTGTTCCCCAGGCCCGAGAGAATCCTGGCTTCCATTTCCGAAAATATCCTGTCTGAGGCCGGGAAGAAGATTTCCCGCGTCGGCGGCAAAAATGACGTAGCCNTCAATATCTCCGAAACCCTGTCCGGCGAGCTCCGCACCCGCCCCGTAGGCAAGAAAAGATCCCCCTCCGGGGTTTCCATCGCCAGAGAAAAAGTAGCTCTCCACAGTAATGGCCACGACTTCAAGGCCATCCGGAACAATAACAGTCAGATAATCAGCATCACTTCCGTTGGTCGCACCAAGATCTCCATTCCGCCCCATTCGGCCCGCAATTGTATTTTCTCCAAGCGTGACTGTCAGGAGCTGGGGGGCGCCAAATTCTCCGGGGAGATCTCCGTCTGACGACTCTGACCACAGGACCGCCCCATCGACACTAAGGGAGGCGAGCCAGACCATGCCTGGAGCGATCAAAGAGCGTAAAAAATGTAATTTGGGTAACATGAACTTTCCTAACCCTGACCCTGCCCGGAAGCCTCCATATCTTAGCAGAACTTGGCCCTTTCAGCGAACGCTTTCTTGCCACCACTTCACCTAGAGGCTTTGGAGGAACGACAGCAATGCCGAACGTTCTTTGCTGGTCGAATTCAGAAAAAGCTCTCTCGATTTTTCTGCCTCTCCGCCGTGCCAAAGGATCGCCTCAGTGAGATTGCGCGCACGTCCATCGTGAAGCAGCATGGTGTGACCGTTGACTCTCTCCTGAAGACCAACACCCCAGAGGGGTGGAGTGCGCCACTCTTGACCGTTCGCTTCAAAATCTTCCCGGCCGTCGGCTAAACCCTCTCCCATATCATGAAGCAGGAGGTCAGTGTAGGGGCGGATAGTCTGGTCGCGCAACTCAACGAGTGGGTAGTCATTACCGGTCCTCAGCTCCGGGGTATGACAGGAGGCGCAGTTCATCCTGGCAAAAAGGCGCTGACCCTGCCTTACCACCGGATCGTCGACATNGCGGCGCGCCGGGGGCGCGAGGGTTTCGAGGTAAGCCGTTACTCGCTGTAGGATTTTCGCACTGAGTTCCGGGTGCTGGTCCTCTGACTGATCCCCAAGGTTATGAAGTTCGGCGTAGGCCGCCGTGTGGTTTTCCTCGGGAAACAAGGGTGAGGTTATCCCAAGATCGCCCACAAAAGCTCCTGCGGTCTGCTGACGCAGAGAAGGCTGGTTGGCCTTCCATCCAAAGCGACCGGGAACCAGCCGCTTGCCCTCATAGTCCCAGACCATGTTCAACTTTCCCGAGATTCCGTCACCATCACGATCACCCGGATCTTCGAGGGCCCTCAGGGTGCCTTCCTCAACCGCCGCAAGCAGCCCGAGCCCATGAACCGCAGGAGCGACCCGTGGACTGAACCTCGTTTTCGAATTGAGAGGGCCTGCTCCTAGATCAACGATCTTGTAAGTCGGCCGTCTCAGGCTGAAACGCNCCCCATCAGGNTATGTGCCGTCCACCTCATCGTAGCTGACGCGGACGTGCCCCTCAGCCTTGAGCCCCGGCAGGGCCCGCTCGCTCACCTGCAATCCGTAGGAGGGGTCCGGAACTGGCCCCCCGGTGGCCAGACGGCCNGGGAGGCTGATGCGCATGACGAGGCCGAGGGCGAACTCCCCGTTCCCCGGAGGTTCGGCCCGTCCGTCTCGCACGTGGCANGCAGAGCAGGAACGGGCATTAAAAAGATGTCCAAGCCCGTCCCGGGACGTTGTGGAGGCCGGGGATGCGACCCAATTCTGATTGAAAAAGGAGTTTCCTACCGTGTGCTGGCGGCGTGTCAGCCGGCTGATGTTGGCAAGCGGCCGGGCAAAAGCCTTGTCGTTGGTGACAAAAACGGTGGTCTCCCCNCCGCTCAGACGATCGTCACTCCACGCTATCGAGGCTGTCACCAGCCAAGTCAGCACATGAAAGCTCGACCATCTCGCATAACTCATTCTTCCTCTTCGCTAATAGGCACACCAAAGCCCATCTCCTTAGCCAAGGCAACGAGAAGTTCGGCCTGGTCTTCGAGTGTCTCAATCGTGTGGAGGATTGCCATCCGTCCGGGCGCAGTGTCCTCTCCCAGTATTGCCTGGTCGAATGGAACTGGAATTGCCTTCGCGGCAGCAACTGACTCTTCGATCTTCGATCCCAGCTGCCCCGCCAGATCAGGCTTCAGATCCTGAGCAAGCACCTGCAGTCCTGGCCCGCTCAGATCCCCATAAGAACCGGTCCAGACGTTGTGGATCCCGGTGAGGTCGTAGACCATGTCATTATGGGTTGTATCCGAAAAACATGAGTGCTCGTCTTCCTGCGCCTTGGTGTCATACGCCACATTCAAGCGCTCAGCGGCCATTTCGAACCCGCTCAGCATTGACATTCCGGTCATTATTTTTTCGAGGGCCTTACTACTCGGTAGCTTCTGGAACTCTGCTCGATAGTTGTCCTTTCCGGGCATCCATTCAGCAACAAGGCCTTCCAGTTTTTCCACTACAAGATTGGTGACCGCCCGCAGATAGTCACCGCGCCTGCTGGCATTGTCCGCAGTTGTGTAGTCGGTGTGAGCACGGTTCCCCGGCCCCTCNGCTGAGAGATCCTGTCCCCAGAGGAGGAATTCGATGGCATGATAGCCGCAGCTGATATTCGCCTCTCCGTCTTTTTCGTTCAAGGACTCTATCAAGGCAGCATCAATCTTCGGGAACTCAGTCACATTATTGACCAGCCCTGAACTGGCACTCCCTTCCACGTAGTCAATATATGCCTCATCCATCGGCCATGCATTCAGCAGTCCCTCCGGTCCATCCTCGTCATCGATGGGCCCCTCGTAAAACCGGAAGACTTCCGTCTGCAAATANGGAAGCCGGGCAGCCGTCCAGGAATCTCGGGCTTTCTGCAGGAGATCTGCTGTCGGACCAGACAGGAATGCATTCACGTCACTTTGCAGCGCCTGCGCTTGCGCCAAGGCGTCCCCATAGGTCGCAGAAACAAGTTTGGCGTAGTGCTCAACGACGTCGGATTCCGCAGCCCCTTTTTCCTTCAACGGAGTTTTGTCATTGGTCGCAGCCTGATCACTGGGTCCCGATTCACTTNTTTTGCAGGACACAAGGGCAACCGCCATGGCGATAAGCAGGGGGAGTAACGTTCGATTCATGGTGTAATAATGACATACTTTAGTCTCTCGTCTGCTCCCCAGTTGTACCGGTTTAGCGCGAAATTGTCTTTCTAGCTTTCGCCGCGACAAATGGAAATCGATACAAAAAGCGACAAACTTCAGTGTTTGACCGAATAATCAATGGTTGGTACACGTATAACACACAAGGCGAGTCGCAAAAGACCCGCCACTCAAACCTCAATCCTTGACCGAATGATGAAAGAAAAGTTCCTGAGCCTATTTGCCCTTATGTCCCTCGGCCTCAGTCCTCTGGCCCTTGCGGACAACAAGCTGTGTCCAATAATGATCGAAGATGAGACCGACGAGGAAGAGGTCGTCGAATTCGAGGGGAAGAAAGTGCTCTTCTGCTGTGGGACCTGNGTCAAACTTTGGAATCAGTCTCCCAAATACTACATTAAGGTGATGGGTGAGCTTCTTCCNCAGTTCAAGGGCATGGAGAAAGAGCTCGGCNTGGACGANATCAAGGTCCTCCCGCANAAGTTCTGNCCNGTNTACCCNGATCGNATCGTCACNCCNGAATCNCCAAGTGTNGATGTCNANGGAGAGAAGGTTTACCTCTTCAGCAAGGCNGCAGTTCGTCGCTGGAGCCGGAAGCCGGAAGACTCCCTGAAGAAAGCNCTGGCNGCCGGGTTGCTTCCTCAAATCGANGGCAACGCCAAGGTTGCTGGCAAAACNAACGAAGTCTCCCAGTAGATTCGAGTCCTTTTAATTTTCGACACTCCGACCCGGAGCCCTAGGACAACTGGGAGTCAAATAATCCCAAGTCGCCGGCAGCATTCACATGCCCTGCGATGATAGGATTCTCCCGCACCGAAAGGCTCCGGTTGAGTGACGTAAGACACGAGACCGGGAGCCATTCATCGCACCACTGGCTCACCGGTCGCAGATCATTCAGAAGGCCTTCCTCTGAAAGCCCCTCATGCCGGAAACGGCGGCACACCCCAGCAGTGCCCTCCATCCAGACCGTGAGGTCAGCCGGGCCCGGAGCTCTCTGTCCGTAGCGCTTGATACAATCGGGGAGTGCCCCAGCGACAGAGCTTCATCCAGCGAGTGCGAAAAGAATGGCCTCCGAACAACCACCCAGGGTTTCTGCCCCCAAGGAGAAGGCCGCCGGAGCAGCAGCTGTCGCCTCCTCTCTCAACCACGTTCTTCGTTCGGCCGGGGCAGCTCAGGGGGCCAAGGCCCTCCTCGGGCTCAATCAGGTTGATGGTTTTGATTGCCCCTCCTGCGCATGGCCCGACCCGGACGATCACCGGGCCAAGACGGAATTCTGCGAGAATGGAGCCAAGGCAATCGCCTCTGAGGTAACTCTGCGCCGAGCCGACCGGGAATTTTTTGCCCGCTACTCGGTCACTGAGCTACGTGAGCAGTCAGACTACTGGCACGATCAACGTGGGCGATTGACCGAACCATTCGTCCTCCGGGAGAATGCTACCCATTACGAACCCATCTCCTGGGATGACGCATTCGCCCTGATCGCCAAAGAACTCATTTCTCTCCCCACCCCGGACCAAGGGATCTTTTATACCTCGGGGCGTGCAAGCAATGAGGCTGCCTTTCTCTATCAACTCTTTGTCCGGCATTTTGGCACCAACAACCTTCCAGATTGCTCGAACATGTGCCACGAGTCCTCTGGAGCAGCACTCAAGGCATCAATCGGCATTGGCAAGGGAACCGTCACTCTGGAAGATTTCTACGAGGCGGACACCATTCTCTGTATCGGACAAAATCCAGGGACTAACCACCCACGTATGCTATCGGCTCTTGAAACAGCAGTAGAAAACGGGGCTGAGATAGTCGCTGTTAATCCTCTCAGAGAGGCTGGACTTCTGGGCTTTGCGCATCCTCAGAAAATAAGTGGCCTCTTCAATAAAGCGACTCCCCTTGCCTCTCAATATCTACAGGTAAGAATCAACGGAGACTTTGCTCTGCTCCGGGCCCTTGGCAAAGAACTATTCCTCCGTGAAAATGCCAGGCCTGGAAGTGTGCTCGATAAAGAATTCATTAGCCAGCACACCAGAGATTTAGAATCCTACCGGGATATGTGCGAGGCCTCATCGTGGGATGATCTCGTCACAAAATGCGCCGTTTCTCGTGAAAAGATCGAGGCACTCGCCGACACGGTCCTCCGCGGCAAAAAGAAACTCATCACTTGCTGGGCGATGGGCCTAACCCAGCACCGCAACGCGGTTGCCACCATTCGGGAAATTGCCAATCTCCATCTTTTAATCGGGGCAATCGGCAGACCGGGCGCCGGTCTTTGTCCAGTCCGGGGCCACTCAAATGTGCAGGGTGACCGCACTATGGGAATTTTCGAAAAGATGCCAGAGGCGTTTCTCTCTTCCCTCGACAAGGAGTTCAGCATCAAATGCCCAAGGGCCCACGGTCATGACACCGTTAATGCTATTCATGCCATGCACCGGAATCCCGGGCAGGTGTTTATCGCCCTGGGAGGGAATTTCCTGCAGGCCGCCCCTGACACTGATTTCACAGCATCCGCTCTCGAGAACTGTCGCCTCACGGCCCATATCGCCACTAAGCTGAATCGCTCACACCTTTATACAGGTGAGGTTGGCCTGATCCTGCCCTGCCTGGGGCGCTCAGAGCATGACGAGCAGAGATCCGGGCCCCAATTCGTCACCTGCGAAAACTCCATGGGGGTTGTTCAAAGGTCCAAGGGCCGGCTCGATCCCGCCTCCCCCGAGCTGCGATCCGAGACTTACATCATCTCCCGGCTCGCCGAGACTACCCTCGCAGACAGAACCTCGATTGATTGGCAGAAGTTTCGTAATAACTATGACCATATTCGGGAAACGATTGAACGCGTGGTTCCCGGCTTCGAGAACTACAACGAGCGGGCGAGGAAAGATGGGGGCTTCTACTTGCCCAATGGGGCGAAAGACCGGAGCTGGGACACTCAAGATGGGAAAGCCCATTTCTCAGCGGCTCCTTTCGACCAGTTCGAAGTCTGCGAGGGGCATCTCATTCTTCAGACCTTGCGGAGCCATGACCAGTTCAACACGACGGTTTATGGCCTCAATGACCGCTACCGAGGAGTCGGCCTTGGCCGGCGGGTAATCTTTCTGAATCCAGAGGATATGAAGGACCGGGGAATTACTCCCGTAGGGCTAGTTGATATTACCAGTTACTGGCAGGAAGAAGAGCGGACGCTCCAGGCTTTCTACGCCATACCCTATGAAATCCCCCGTGGCAGTGCCGCAGCATATTTCCCTGAGGCGAATCCTCTAGTTCCCATAGATTCTACTGCCCTGGGCTCCAATACTCCCACGAGCAAGGCTGTCGAAATTTCGATCCGCCCCTCCTCAACTTGATTTCAGGTCGCATTATTTAACCCTGATCTTGCGAGCACTTCCGCCTACCTCGGCCTTCTCCAGCACGACAGCAGAGGCCTGGTCCCTCCCGGCCTTAACCGTAAAGGCCCTTCCCTTTGGAGCGCCCGGACTGAAGGTTTTTCCATTTACCCTTACGGTGTAAAGAATCTCGCCGGAAGTTTCATCAACAAGTTGAACGACAGGATTCTCCACGTCAAAGGTCAGCTTCCCAAGCTTGCCCCATGAGGGAGGATCATAATTATCAAACTGTGAGATTGTCCGAGGCCACCCTTTGTACTGCCGGACCGCTGGATCACTGATGTCCACATTCCGGGGCCAGCACTCCATGGTAATTTCCCGCTTTTTTGTATTCAGCCTGACGACCCCAAACCCAGCGGAGCGAGTATTGAGAATATTGCCAGCCGGTTTCTTCTCTGGATTAGCAGCCGCATAGTTGGTAACCTTGTTGTCAAAGCCATCGAGGTGATCACCGGTATAAAGTGGAGACCCGGCCTCCCGTTTAGCCCCAGGCTTGAGTGGCTCCCACCACCGCAGGTATAAATTTGCGATTGAAGGAACACAGAAGGACCAGATGGCATCTCGGTGATTCTCCAGCCCGTGGTGAAAAATCGTCGCGAGGTGCTGATCTCCAGCACAATGAAAGGCAAAACCCTTCCGCAGAGCCGAAAGAGCTCGGCTCCGACCCGACTGGGGCCAGCCGTTTGAGTCCATGTCGGCATGAAGTCGTCCATTGGCTCCTCCGTGAATATGAGCTCCCCCGCAGAAAATAGTTGCCGAGAGCGCCACCTTCATATCGGCCTTTTCCCAATCTTGGGACCACTGATCGAGAAACTTCAGCTGGCGTTCACCAAGGAGAACCGCTCCGTCAACATCAACGCTTGCAGGATCGTAGTCCGGATTGCGGATATGATCTGGCCGCGGCCCCTGCTTGGGGACTCGTCCCGCAGGGCCAGTTTTGAATTTACGATCCTCGAGGATTGCGAAATCAACATTTCCCCAGTTCAGGTTGGTAAACCAGACTCCGATCCCCTGCCCAATCTTGTGGGGATCCACGGGATCAGGAAAATGGCTGGTTTGAGCCCTCTCCACTTCCTTCACATAGTCCCCCGGCCGTGAATATCCCCCATCGGAAGCTCCCCCTAGGGTCGAGACCTTGCCGCTCTCGCCCCAGAGGTTGGGCTGCCCGGCATCGTGGTCATCCGGCAGGCAAAGAGTCGGCCGATCCTTGATAATCTCACCAAAATCCCGACCGAACTTCAGCCATCCCGCGAAATGCTTGAAGTGATCGTAAACCTGATCTCCAGCAAAGAAGAGCACGTCGGCATCGATTCTTTTGACATTCGCGATAATGTCCTCCCGCGAGATATCACCACCGTGTGCGGGATGGATTGAATTTCCCGTGAAGGCAGCCATCACGATCTCACCCTTATCTACCGGGTTCTTCCGAATCGTTCCCGTGTAAGTCGACCCAGCTCCATGGACAACCCGGTATTCGTATGCCTGAGAATCATTCCACTGTTCCACTCGGAATGGAGCCGTCCATCCGCGTTCGATGACGGTGGCACGAGCCACCTCGACCCATTCTTCCTCCTTTTTAATCTCAAGACCAACTGTCCGGCTGTCGCCCGCCGCGAGGGGATAAAGCTGAGCGGTCAGTTTGAGGGTATTGTCATGAACGGTGTAAAGCGCGAAGCAGATAAGATCCTTTTTCGCAACCTTGGGGACGGAAAGAACAGCCCGTCCCTTCCTCTTTTGATTTTTTTGCTGAGAGACCGCAACACCAGCAATCAGGACTACGAGCAAAGAAAGTGTGAGCCATTTAATAAACTTCATCAGAGTACGTCTTGAATTTTTAGTCGATAGGAGAACCTGTCATCTTCCTCGGGCCGACCGTCTGGGGCGCATCCGGCCCGGTCCCAACATCAGAATCTACTGCTACCGTCTCAATCTGATCGGATCGACGCCAGATAAGAAAGAGATAAAGAGGAATGACAAAATGCGGAGCCCTCAGAACGGCCTCGTGAACAAATTGATCCGCCCCCCAGTAATTGAGGGAGAATGACATTCCCGCCACCGGACGAGCGACAGCAGTCAACAGCCCCCAAATGGCTGCATATAGGGCGCAGGACCGGCGCGAAACCTTGAAGAAGATTCCTGCACAGACCAGGAAATCGAGTATTCCGGCCCCCCAGAGCATCGCTGCTGCCGTCTCATGCTCTACCCCGAGGATCAGAGTCGTCATCGCCGGAAACGTTGCAGGCATGGGCCAAAGGCCCATGGCGTAGCACCCATGACCGACGAAAGTCGTCACCATCGCTATCATCGCAACGATAATTGTTACCGAGTGGCGAACTCCCAAGCGCAACGCCAGAACCAGCAGGACTGGAGCGAGAATCTGTCCACCATGCTCGACCAGCATTGGAAGCTGGCGCTGGGCCCCGATAAACTTGGCGTAAGCCAGGAGCCCCAGGAGCAGGCCTCCTCCCAGCAAGCCCACCATCTGGATGTAGGATTTTCGGCGAACGGTCACAGTGAGCACCGTCACCGCCAGGTAGAGCCAACCGGTCAGACTAATCCATCGCTGCACCAACCCATCATCAGCTCCCGTGCCAACGAATTCGTCCCAGTCAATTCCCAGTCGCTCTGCCAACGCATAACTTGAATCCTTCCATAACAGCACCCCGTAAGGACCCTCCCAATAAAAATGAACCCATGTCCATCCTGCAAGACAGAGAAAGGCCCCAACGCGCAGTAGGAGCACCAAAAGGCTGTCGAATTGTACGGGTTTCACTATCGTATCTCTCTGAATATTTATCCGCCCTGACTGTGATCCATATCGACACCCCCAGGTAGAAAAAAGTAAATACCCGAAGGGGTAATCCAGTGCGATCGAGATTGCGGGTTTACATTCTCCCGGCGCTGAACATGATCCCCGGATCATGAAATGTCTGGTTTGCACCGCCTCTGTCCTGCTCCTCTCACTTTCTATTTCGGCTGCCGCCCCAGCAGGAAATTACCCCTCTTTACCCAGCAAGGTCCTTTCCAATTATACGCCCAAAAAAGTCGAGTCCCACGATTCGGAAACGATGGTAGCCCGGGCTAGCGCCTTTCTCTCTTCACTCGACAAGAAACTCCGGGCGCAGGCAGCCCTTTCCTCTGATAGCTCAGAGAAATCAAAATGGACCAATGTCCCACCCAGAGGACCCCAGGGAGGAGTTCGCCTTGGCGATCTTAACGAGAAGCAATTGGAAAGCGCTTGCGACCTCCTCGCCGCCGTTCTCAGTCCGCAAGGCTACGGCAAAGCTCGTAACATTCCTCTCGCCGACGACCGCCTCCTCCGCAATGGCCAACGCCGTCCCGGCTTCGGCGCGGAGGACTACTGGCTGGCAATCTTCGGCGAACCTTCTTCGGACGAACCCTGGGCCCTCCAGTTCGACGGGCATCATATTGCAATCAACCTCGCTTTTCACGGCAACCGCATGTCAATGTCTCCAACTTTCATTGGAACCCAGCCTCGGGAATTTCAGCTCGCAGGTAAAAAGATCATTCCAATGGCTCAAGAGGCCCCCACCGGTCTGGCACTGTTCGAAGCACTTACCGCGTCCCAGAAAAAACAAGCTACAATCCGACCGAAACGGGCCAACCTGGTTGCGGCAGCTGGCAAGGATGGCTTTGTTCCAAATTCCCTGGGACTATCCTGCAAGAATCTCAAGGACAAGCAGCGCGCAATCCTGATGAACGTCCTGAAGTCGTATGTCGGCGACCTTCCTGGCGCACATGCCGAACAGCGACTAGGAGAACTTCAAGCCGAAGTGGACCAGATGAGTTTTGCATGGTGGGGACCAGGGGAAAAGGGCGGTGATTTTTCATACCGCATTCAGGGGCCCAGCGTGATTGTCGAATACGCCGGTCAGGATCTTGGCGGGGATCCCCACAATCATCTCCACTCCATGTACCGGGATCCGACCAACGAATATGGAGCTCGGCTTGCAAAGAAGGCCAAGAACTGACCCGATTACCTGAAGTATTGCAGCATGCCTGAGTGAAACTCCTCCAGTTCCTGCCTCCCCAATCCTTAATGCCGCGCAGAAAAATGGATCTCGACGCTTGAGCAGCGCCGGCGATGCCTTAAAACCAGACTTACCCATGAAAGTTACTATTCTCGGAGGAGGCGGAAGGGTTGGATCCAATGCTGCCTTCTGCCTGCAATGTGCAGGAATCGTATCCGAAATCCAGCTTCTCGACGCCAACAGGAAACTGGCGGAAGGCGAGGCCCTGGATCTGGTCCATGGCGCATCATCCCTGGCTGATCAGCGCATTTATGAAGGTGACTACGACCGGGCTCGGGACTCTGATATCTTTGTCATCACGGCTGGTCTTCGCCGGAAACCCGATGAGAGTCGTCTTGATCTCATTAACCGTAATGTCGGCCTCTTCTCGGAAGTGATCGGAAGCATTAAGGCAGCCGGCATGAAGGATAACGCTATTGTCTTCGTCGTCTCTAACCCGGTTGATATTCTGACTCATCTGGCAGCCAGCTTTCTTGACCTTCCTCCCGGTCAGGTAATTGGACTGGGCACAATGCTGGATACTGCACGCTTCCGCTCCCTGATTGCCTCTGAACTCGATCTCGCCCCAACTCAGGTGAGGGCTCTCATTCTTGGCGAGCATGGAGACACCATGCTGCCCTTGTGGTCCTCTGCCACCGTCGGGGGCCTGCCCCTTACGGAAGTCGAAGGGTGTGATGGGAATTTCCAGAGGGGGATTTTCGAGCGGACCAAGAAAAGTGGCGCGGAGGTCATTAGCCGCAAAGGTGGCGCCGGCTGGGCGGTTGGAGCAACGATGGCCGAGGTCATTCACTCCATCGCCCTTGATCGAAAGCAGCTCCTGCCAGTTTCTTCACTTCAGGACGGAGCCTATGGACTCAAGGAGGTCTGCCTCAGTGTCCCCTCCGTGGTGGGTCGGTCCGGGGTTGAGAAGCACCTCGAGCTGAAGCTGTGGCCCAAAGAGGAGCAAGCCCTCAAGGCCTCGGCCAAAGCCCTGCAAACGATGCTCGCTTCCGTGGCTGGCTGACAGTCCAAATGGAATATCGTCCCCATTTTGGACCGCGGTCCCTAATTAGAGCTAGACTGCACTCGAAATCGGCGGAACCTTGCGGCCCGGGCCCCGCCTGAAGGACTAATAGCAGCGGCGTCAAAACCGTCAGCTGACCCGCACTACTCGATATGAAACTCCCTACTATCCTCGCTCTTCTCGCCCTCACGATCACAGCAATAGCCCATCCCGATCACAAGTTGCGTCACTGGGAGCAAGCCAGCCCCGATCCAGATCGAATCATCCTGACATGGATGGGAAGTACCGCGACCAGCCAATCCGTCACTTGGCGGACCGATACTTCTGTCAAGGAGGCCTCCGCGGAAATCGCGCTTGCCCTCCCCAAGGCGCGGTTCGATGAGGGCGCGAAAAGCTACAAGGCCCGGACCGAGAAGCTCGCACTTGTCGACCCCGCCAAAGTAGTCGTTCATTACCACTCCGTTGAATTCTCGGAGCTAAAACCAGACACCCTCTATGCTTACAGGGTCGGCAGCGGAGACCGGTGGAGCGAATGGATTCAGTTTCGCACCGCCAAGGCCGAAGCCGCACCGTTCTCCTTCCTCTACTTTGGAGACGCCCAGAACTCCATATTGTCATTCTGGTCGCGGATCATCAGGGCCGCCTACAAGAAGGCTCCTCATGCCGCTTTTTCGATCCATGCAGGCGACCTTGTCAATACTGCCCACAAAGACCGGGAATGGGCTGAATGGTTCAAAGCGGGAGGATGGATTCACTCATCCGTGCCCTCGATACCTATTTCGGGAAATCATGAATACACCAACCTTAAGATCGATGGGGTGGATAAGGGTAAGCAACTTGCCATCCAATGGCGGTCGCAGTTCTCTCTCCCACCTGCAAGTGATCTGCCCGATTCTCTGGCAGAGACCGTCTACACTCTCACTTATCAGGGAGTTCGGATCATCGCGCTGAATTCCAACCGGGAGATTGAGGCTCAGGCCAAGTGGCTTGAAAAGGTCCTCTCTAAAAATACTAGCAAGTGGACGGTCGTGACTATGCACCACCCCATGTTCTCGTCAGGGGCTGGGAGGGACAATTCTCAGAACCGAAAGGTCCTCAAACCGATCATCGACAAATACAAAGTAGATCTCCTCCTACAGGGCCACGATCATACCTATGCACGCGGGCACACTCCCCTGCGCATGAGTGATACTGAAAGCAACAAGATCAAGTCACTCTACGTAAACTCGGTTAGCGGACCGAAAATGTATGACTTCCGCAAGGATGGGTGGAACACCTATAAGCCCGACGGAGTGCTTCTCGCCAGAAAGGCGGTCAAGACTCCATTCTTCCAGGTGATTGATGTTGATGGTGAATGGCTGACCTACCGCGCCTTCATGGCCAACGGTCAACTCTACGATGCTGTCCGCCTTAACAAGCTCGCGGACGGGACCAAGGAGATGCATCCCTGGAAAGACGAGCTCGGGAAAGAGCGATAAACCACACACAATTAAAGGGGCAAAGCATCGTTTAGCAGAACCAACGCCTCCAGCGGCCCCTTTGAGGTGAGCTCTTACTCTCCGGCGGGGCGCAGAAGCTCTCTCCCTCGAGCCGGGGGACTCAGAGAGCTTTGCTACCGCCTCTGAAGGTAACTCTCGGCCAGAAAGTTCCCCAACTGCACGATGCCTTCAGTGGTAATGACAAGCATCTTCTCCTGAGGCGGAAGACCAAAGGCCTTTAGATGAACAAACGCGGGATCTGAGGCTGCGACCTCAACCATTTTGCCCACCACATCCAGCTCGTTGAGCTTCTCAACATCGGTCGGGGGCTGCTGGCTCACAAACCACCTCAGACCAGGCTGCTTCAGATCCTTCCGACTCTCTGCGATGATGGCCTGAACGCGGGCCGGCGCTTCCTTCCGATAAGGAGAAAAGGACATGTCGTTCTCACCCATGTGGTAAAAGATGCCCGCGACCTCCACCTTGTGCCCCTTCCCCGAAAGTTCCTTGATCGCTTCCTGTACAAACTGGATGAACTTCGGGTAAATGTGCCGGCTCTTTGCCATGCTTCCCTCCGGCGTCCAGTCGATGATCTGAGACCCGCTGTGGGTGAACTTGGCGATGGCAATGTTCTCTTTGATGGCCTCAGTAAGCGTCCGGGCAAAACTCAACTCGGGGCCAAAGGTATCATAATAGCCGGTGAGCCCGAGGGGCTCCCAGCCCACCGAGCGGTGGTATCCTCCGCCAAGATCATATTTGTAAGCTAGCTTGGGATTATCCCTGAGCAGAGCTGGGCCACCCTTGAGCTTCTCCAGTTCCTGCACGAAAGAACGTTCTCCCTCCATGTTGCGATGCCCGGCAAGGATGAAGAGCTTTACTGCACTTCCTTTTTTGTAGGGCCATTTTTTCATGGGCCGTGGCTTCTTCAGCTTCAGCCCAATGGCGCGCAGATAGGCATCAGCATAGTTTTCCCCATGCTGCAGCTGGCCCAGGGTGCCGTAGTGGTAGTGTAGGCCGACTGGCCGTCCAATCTCCGCTCCCACATGAGATGTGGGAACATATTCCGCACGGAGATCGGTCGACGTGACCTCTCGCTGGCCCCGGCTGATAGCATACATCCGCGGGCGCAGATCCATTCCCCAGATCGTCTTAGTACAGAGCTCCCCGATATAAAATTTGAGGTCTGGGACCCCAAGGTCACGTCGCCAACTTGCGAGGAAGCTCTTCAGGTTACGACCGTAGGATTCCATGTAATCCCCGTTAAACATGTCGTTCTCTCCCTGATGCCACATGAATCCCTCAAGACGATACTTGATGCCCTTTCGTTCCAGCCCAGCCAAGGCCTTCCGGATGGTCTCCAGCGCGAGAGGATACATCTTAAACCCGATCGGATTATCTGGATTCCAGTCCCCTCCAAGATGAGTTCCTCCGGCAGCAACCTTGATAATACCGATGGGCGCCTTGATGTGCGCGGTCACCTTACGGGCAAAACTCAGTTCCGGCCCGACCACGTTGTTAACGTGCTGCAGTGCAACCCAACCATCTGAGCTCTTTTTATTCTCCCGCCCGATACAATAAGTGAAGAGCACCTTCTCCTGCGGATCCTCAAGGCCAGCATACGGGGGAAAGCGTTTGATATCTCCTACTTTCGAATCAGATCCCACCATATTTGACTGACCTGCAAAGACGAAGACTCGCATCGTCTTTTCGTCCCCGTTGCTCTGCCCCAAGGCCAGCATCGCTGGAGACCAAAGAAGAAGGCAGCAAGCCAAGGCAGACAGGGAGAGTGGGCTCATGATTCTTCCCACGATCCACAAGACGGCCAGCGAGCCAAGGCCTTTAGGAGAAAAAATTACCTTCTATTACAGCCTCCCTGCGAAAGACCTCTGCAATCCTGAGACCCGAATCGGGAACAGCCGCCTTCTGAACTACTGCATCTGGAAGCACAGCATTCTGTTGCAGCTTCTCCCGCTTTTTGCATCCCGCACACAGGGCGCATAACGAAAGGACCAAAATGAAACTAACGCGTCTGCTCATACCATTGGTGCCTCAAGAACTACTCCTCACTCACACGAAGAAAGGCCTTCGGCCCAAGAATTGGCGCGAATCGCTGGATGCTTTCTCCTGTACCGGGGATTCCCTCCTCCAAATTTTGCCAGTTGAGCAGGTCGGTCGAACGCTCCAATTTGTAGGTCTTTCCAATCTCGCTAGGCCATGTGGCAGAGAACATTCCCTCCTGATCAGACTCTCCACTTATCGAAAGACGAATCAGCATGTCTTCTGCATCCCCAAATCCGTTGGTCACATTGATAGTAATCACT
>PBTP01000070.1 GCA_002729275.1 Roseibacillus sp.
GAAAGCGGCTAAGGGGAAAGATGCTAAGAGGAAAGCTGCTAAGGAGAAAGCCGCTAAGGAGAAGGCGGCCAAGGAAAGAGCTGCAAAGAAACCCTCCAAGGAGAAAGCTGCTAAGGGGAAAGCTGCCAAGGGGAAAGCGGCTAAGGGGAAAGCTGCCAAGGGGAAAGCTGCCAAGGAGAAAGCGGCTAAGGGGAAAGATGCTAAGAGGAAAGCTGCTAAGGAGAAAGCCGCTAAGGAGAAGGCGGCCAGGGAGAGAGCCGTGAAGAAATCCTCTGAGGGAAGGGCCGCTAGAGAAAAAGCTGCTAAGGAGAAGGCTGCCAAGGAGAAGGCTGCTAAGGAGAAGGCGAATAAGGAGAAAGCGAATAAGGAGAAAGCGAATAAGGAGAAAGCCGCTAAGGAGAGGGCCGCTAAGGAGAAGGCCGCTAAGAAAAAACGCTGAAGTCCTCCAACGAAGCTCTTAGTCGGAGGGGAACACGCCGAAAGGCATGATTATGCTGGAGATGGGCCCAAGGTTGCAGGTGTGGAACTAACTGGGACTTGAATTTAGCCAAGGTGTGGGCAACCGTGGTCCACCGCGTGAAATCTGGTTCGCTCATCACCTTATTTCTGCTGTCGGCTGTCGCAAACGCAGTCGAATACGAGGATGATGTTCTTCCGATCCTGGAAGACCACTGTGTAAAGTGTCACGGGCCCGACAAGCAGAAGGCTGGGCTGCGGGTAGACCAGCGGTTGTCTCTTCTCCGGGGTGGGGACGCGGGATTTCCGTCATTGGTTCCCGGGGACCCAGTAAAGAGCCACCTCATTGAGCGTATCAGAAGCAGGGACGCGAGTGAGCAGATGCCGCCCAAGGGTGAGCGCCTGAGTGAGAAGGAAGTTGAGCTGCTTGAACAGTGGATCCGGGATGGTGCTGAGTGGCCCGGCCAGATGCAAGATCTCGGGGCAATCCAGTCGAACCATTGGTCCTTCGCTGCGGTGGTGCGTCCCGAGACCGCCGCCGCCGCTGGTAACCCCGTCGATTCCTTTATCAACGCGAAGCTTTCTGGGAAGGGGCTCACAGCGAACGGTCCGGCCGATGCACGGTCGTTGATTCGGCGAGTTTCGACCATTCTTACCGGGCTCCTCCCTGAACCCGGTAGAGTTGCGCGATTTGTCGAGGACTACGCGAAAGATCAAGATGCGGCCTATGAAGAGCTAGTGGACCAGCTTCTTTCTTCCTCCCACTTTGGGGAGCGTTGGGCTCAGCACTGGCTCGATGTCATCCGCTGGGCAGAGTCCAACGGGTCAGAATCCAACCTCTACCGTAAGAACGCCTGGCAGTATCGGGACTATGTAGTGAGGGCATTCAACGAAGACCGCCCCTACGATAAGTTTGTGAGGGAGCAGATTGCGGGCGACTCCCTGGGCACCGGGGAAGCGACTGGATTTCTGGTGGCAGGGCCCCATGTGCCGGCCGCCACGGTGGGGCGAGAGCCCTCGGCAATCAGGCAGGCACGGGCGGATCGGATGGATGAAATATTGCAGACGGTTGGTGCATCAATCATGGGAATGACCATCGGATGTGCCCGTTGTCACAACCATAAGTTCGACCCGATTACGATCTCGGACTACTATGCGATGACCGCGGTATTTCAGGATGTCGAATTCGGGAGTCGCTTTCCTGAATTTGACGTTGAGCATCCGCGCCGGAAGCGGGGAGAGAAGCTGTGGTCCCAGATCGCAGAGCAGAGGAAAATTCTCCGGCGAACCGGGGGCTGGGAAGAAGACTGGGGTGCATACCGGGAGTGGCACTTCGGGGCCGTGGAGGCCGGTGCGATCCGCCTTCGCTTTAAGACTCCGAACGTTACCATTGATGAGCTGCAGTTGTTCGGGCCGGCAGAGCGTTCAGTCAATCTGGCCCACGTCGGCAAGAAAGCCAAAGTCATGGGTTTTCCTGCTGAGGGCAATGATGGGCGAAATCCCGTGCAGCGTGTGAACGACGGGGAGTTCGGGACCATGGCATGGCGTGGCAGGGTGGAGAAAAATGCGCAGGAAAAGCCTTGGATCCAAGTGGATTTCCCGGAACGGGTGAAAATCGACCGCCTTCGCCTCAGCAGTAACAGGGAGTATTTTTTTGATACCGATTACCTCACCCAGAAGCCTAACCTGCCACGGTATGATTTCGACTTGGAGGTCCGTCAACCAGACGGGAAGTGGACGTCGCGGGTGGGAACCTGGTACATTACCCGAAAGCTCAATGAGCTCCATCCAGAGAGGAAAGAATCCCTCGCCGAAATTCAAAAATTGATTTCCCGGCTGGCAGAGGAGGGTCCGCAGCCCGGGTTCGTAGGGCGCCTCATTCCCATGCAGGTCACGCGGGTGCTGCATCGAGGAAGCCCGGAAAGCCCAAGGGACGAGGTTGCCCCAGCAGGGCTGGATATTCTCAAGGGCAATCTTGATCTGGATTCCGAAGCCCCTGGCTCAAAGCGGAGAGCTGAATTCTCTAGCTGGCTGACTGACCGGAGCCATCCATTAACTGCCCGCGTGATGGTTAACCGGATGTGGCACCATATTTTTGGCAGTGGAATCGTGTCGACCCCCAGCGACTTTGGCAGTGCAGGTGCGCCTCCAAGCCATCCTGAGTTGCTTGATTGGCTCGCAGCAGAATTCGTATCGCCGACCACTTACCAGACGCAGGCTTGGTCCATGAAGGGGATGATCCGGATGTTAGTCATGTCGGAGTCTTTCCGCCGTTCCAGCCAGCCCTCTCCCGAGGCTCTCAATGCTGACGGAGGAAGTCGTTTTCTGTGGAGGTTTCCCCCGAGGCGCGTGGCTGCTGAGGTTTTGCGTGACAGCATCCTCCAAGCCTCAGGCAAGCTGGATCGCAGAGTGGGAGGGCGGAGCTATCGGATACACAATGTGAAAAAGACCTACGCGCAGTGGGAAGTAGTCGATAACCACGGCCCCCGAACATGGCGCCGGATGCTTTATCAGGAGCGGATGAGACGAGTAGATGACCAGATTTTCACGGCCTTTGATTTTCCTGATTGTGGGCAGGTGCGAGCTAAGCGGCCGATTTCCACAACTCCGCTGCAGGCCTTGAACCTGATGAACAGCCCTTTTGTGGTAGAGCAGTCGAAGTTCATTGCGCAGCGGGCGATGAGAGAAGGCGGGGATGCTAGAGAAGATCAGATTCGATGGTTATTTGATTGTCTCCTCAGCCGTGCACCACAGGCCGGCGAAATGGCAGCCTGCGAGGGCGTGACGCTCCAACTCGTAGCCCGGAGTTTGATGAACTCGAATGAATTTGGGTTTCTTCCGTAAAATGGCACTATGGTGAATACGCCTCCCAGACCCGTGGAACCTTTTGTGAAATGATGAACGATCCAGAGAATCTCAGTTCCCGGGGGCATCATTTATTGAACCGCAGGAATTTCATGCGGAACACAGGGTTCTCTCTCGGGGGCCTGGGGCTTGCTCACTTGCTGGCGGCTGAAGATCCGGATCGCGCTGCGTCCAGTAGTAAGTCGCCTATCCGACCCCCGATCGACCCGGATCAGCCCTACGCCCCGAGGGGAGGACACTTTGAGGGTGCGGCACAGCAGGTGCTGGTGATCTACTGCCCCGGTGCCGTCAGTCATGTCGATACCTTCGATTACAAGCCGGCTCTCAAGAAATTTCACGGGCAGAAGCCGCCCGGGCTGCCCTCTGTGACTTTCGAGGGGCCCACTGGCAATATCGCCAAGCCCTTCTGGGAGTTCAAGCCTCGTGGGCAGACGGGCAAGATGACGTCCGATCTCCTCCCCGAGATGGGATCTCTCGCGGACGACTTCTGCTTTCTCCATTCCTTGCACACCCAGACAAGTGCCCATCCGCAGGGGGAAAACTTTTTCAATACGGGTTTCACCATGGAAGGGTTTCCTTCCTTCGGGGCATGGGCGACTTATGCTCTGGGATCCGACTGCAGTGAGCTTCCGGCGTTCGTCGCGATCAATGATCCCAGAGGCCTAGCCCGCTCGGGGAAGAACAATTTCGGCTGCGGTTTTCTTCCCGCCGCCTTTCAGGGCACTGATTTCAATGCCCGTAATCCTCCTTCGAACTTGAACCGACCGGCCTCGCTGTCCGCCGCGGATGACAGGAAGACAGTCAACCTTCTCCGGCATTTGAATCGGAAGCATCTTGAGAAGTATCCGGGCGATGCGGACCTGGCAGCGCGAATCGCCAGTTATGAGCTTGCAGGTAAAATGCAGACTTCCGTTCCTGAGATGATGGACCTCTCCGGTGAGCCGGATTTCATTCAGACTGAGTATGGAACGGAGGCCGGGAGCGATCTGAAACGAGCCTATGCTCGGAATTGTATTCTGGCACGAAGGCTGGTCGAGAAGGGGGTGAGGGTCGTCCAGCTGTTTAACGGGAGCGATCCATCAGGCGGCAACGGAATTACCAACTGGGACTCTCACTCCGATATTCTCAAGACTCACGCCATGCAGGCCGAGATAATGGATCAGCCGACTGCGGCCCTGATCCGGGATCTCAAGCGTCGGGGACTACTTGATCGAACCCTCGTGGTTTGGTGCACCGAGTTTGGGAGAATGCCCTTCCTCCAAAGTAATGGAACTGGCCGGGATCATAACCCTGACACCTTTACCTGCATGCTGGCCGGCGCTGGGGTGAAGAAGGGTTTCTCTTACGGGGAGAGTGATGAGTTCGGCCACAAGGCTGCGGTGGATCCGGTCGAGGTGTATGATTTCAATGCCACCATTCTGCACCTCCTCGGCCTCGACCATGAGCGCCTCAGTTATTACCACAACGGCTTGGAGCGCCGCCTGACCAACGTGCATGGGCATGTGATCAAGGATGTTCTGGCTTGAGGGGCCGGCCGTGCTGAGGAGGGGAGCCCTCCCCGTCTGGACTTGATGTCTTTCCTGGCTTGGTCGAGAATTGGCGACCGGAGCACCGGTAAATGTTGATGACAGGTTACGTGTATCTTGCGGTAGCGATCGTTGCGGAAGTGGTTGCTACATCCGCTCTCAAGGCAACAGAGGGCTTTTCGAAGCTGGGGCCCTCCCTTGTTGTGGTAGGGGCCTATGCGCTGGCCTTCTATATGCTTTCCCTGACGCTCAGGACGATCCCGGTTGGTGTGGCCTACGCGCTCTGGTGCGGAATAGGCATGGCCCTGATCAGTCTCATCGGATGGATAGTCCTTAAGCAGAAGCTGGATGGGGGCGCGATTGCAGGTATCGGCCTGATTGTCACCGGGGTGATTGTCCTGAGCGTGTTTTCAAAGGCGGCGGTGCACTAGTAGAGCAAGCTTGGCCCCGCCAGTCCTGCCAGTGATGTGGTAGGGTCCAGGAAATCCTATCCGACTAGTTCGCGCATTGGTTTGATCCCGGGATCAACCAGGAAGTGGGGCCTGCCACTGGAATCCTCTACCGTTGCACTCGAGAGGTCGATACCAAGGTTGTGATAGAGGGTAGCAAAGACCTCCTGGAATTTGACCGGGCGTTCGATGGGCTCATTGCCATGTTTGTCTGTTGCACCAATAACCTGCCCTAGGTTCATGCCTCCGCCGGCTACGAAGGCAAAGTTGGCTTTGGGCCAATGATCGCGGCTGTTCATCTTGTTGATCTTTGGGGTGCGTCCGAATTCACCCCACATCACGATGGAGACATCGTCCTGCAGGCCACGTTCATGGAGATCGGTGATGAGGGCGCTGAGGCCCTGGTCGAGGAGCGGAAATTCTTCTCGGGAGCGTGGGAAATTCAGGCCGTCTCCGCCGTGCCAGTCCCAGCGGCTGTAGTTAAGGGATACTACCCTAGCCCCGGCCTCCACCAGGCGACGGGCCACGAGGAAGTTCCGGATCATCTTGGGAGCGCCATCTCGCTGATACTTAGGGTCGTTGATTCCGTAACGCTCGACTACGCTGGGATGCTCCTGGGAGACATCGAGGGCCGCAGCCAGGTTCCCATCAGCAAGAATCTCAAGGGCCTGGCGGTTGTAGGTATCGAGACCCTCCATCTGGCCAGTAGTGTCAATGTTGGCCTTTAGTCTGTCCATGGAGGCCCGGAGAGCTTCGCGGTCCATGAGACGATCCAGCGACATTCCCTGAAGGGTCATACTTTTGGCCCGGGCGTTGGGGTCCTTGTCAACAAGCCCCATCGGGGCGTGGGAGTTACCGATGAATCCCCCGGTCCCAGCCTCACCCCAAGTCCGGTTTCCGGTGGGATACATGAGCGAGACGTTGGCAGGTATGCCAGGCTTCGACCCCTGCAGGGTTGAGACCCATGACCCCCATGCTGGCCAGCCTCCTGGAGGGGCGTTGTCACGCTTCTTGTGGCCGGTCATGCACTGGTAGCAATCATGAGCTCCATCTGAGTCAGCGAGGGAGCGGATGATGGCATACTTGTCTGCCATTTTCGCAAGCTTGGGAAAGAGTTCGCAGATTTGTATGCCCGGGACGTTGGTCGATATCGGCTGGAAATCCCCCCGGATTTCGGAGGGGGCATCCGGCTTGAGGTCGAACATGTCGAGATGCGATGGTCCGCCGGGAAGGTAGATATTAATGACAGCCTTGTGAGAAGATCCGGTTCGGGCTTTCGCCTCCATGCCGAGGAGTTGGCTCAGGGAGAGCCCGCCTGCGGCCATTCCTCCGACCTTGAGAAAGTCCCGCCGGGAATATCCGTCACAGTGAGAGGGCTTGTGGTCGTTTTTGCCAAAGAGTTCAAGCATGACAGGGGAGATATAGGNTCTCCNTAGATACAAGAAATTAGGGGATGAGCCAAGCGAGATTGCGAGACATCATGAGGTGGTCTGGGCTTACGGGCTTGTGAGGCGAATNTGCATGAGATGGGATGGANCCCATTAATCACGNAGGGTCGGATCAACTTTCAGGATCACCCTGCGGTAGGTAGTCAGGCTGGGTTGTCCCGCATCCTTAACTTCGAGGATAAAGTGGATCGTTTCCGGGGTGCTTGTTGCCGGCGCGTTGAGCTTGAGGGTGGAGGTGTTAGCGCCTTCCCATTTGAGGTTTCGATAGTAGATCGTCAGAGGAAAAGAACCGGCTTCACGGTAGGGATACCAATGAAACGATATTTCATTGCCGTCCGGATCAGTGCTCTCGCGGGCGTCCAGAGCGACAGGCATTCCCGGCCCTGCGGTAACGAGAACAGCATCCCGGCTTCGATCGCCGTTTATTGTTACAATGGGCGGATGATTGGCATCTTTAAAATTNGGCTGGTGGCTCCAGTCGAGGCGGGCAGCGAAGTCATGCTGGTAGCCCTCCCGCCAGCGCCAGATCGTGGCGTGGTTACTGGTGTGCCACTTTCCGTCCACGCCTTTGACTTCGTCCATCGTATTGGTCCAGATGGGTCGGGTTTCGGGTTCGTGGTAGTAGCGTTTTGGGGGAGCGGTATAGAGTTCGTAGCGCCCCCCCCAACCACCCCAGTCCGGATGCTCCGGTTCGTTCAGGCCGTTGCGTAAAGCCCAGAAAAAGGATGGGGTGTCGCCCTCCATGAGATACGTTGTCCGCGGATACATCGCACCCAGAGGACCATGATCCTTCCGGATGTGCAGGTCGAGCCATGGATTGTCCACGAGGGTGAAGTCGGGACCCTCGAACCGCCCATGAAACCTGTCACCCGAAATGCCTACCCAGGTGGCGTAGTGGTAGGATCCACCCTGGCCTTCCTCATGGCCGGGACTGACAATATAGAAGAGCCCGGGAAAGGTATTGCGCATCCANGGTCCGGCATCGTCCTGATCAGAAATAGTGTAGACCCTCAGCTTGTGGATGAACGCTTCGGTCTCTGGCTTGCTGCGAGTCTGCGCTACCTTCCAGAGGGCCTGCGCGAGACAGTTGGCGCCACCCCAGACAGAGATGTAGACTGGTCGGTCATCCTCCCTGTCCACGACTCTGATAATATGCTCGGAGCCNGGAGAGTCGTGTTCTTTNCCAACTCCCTGCATTCCAAACCGCGGGACACCCGTCTTTACAGACTTCCGAAGNTGATCCGCCTCCGGCCANCCCCCTGAATGCACCATCAAGTTGTTGCGGGCCTGGCGGTAGGCCTCGATACGTTCGAGGATCTTCTCGGGAGCGGTCTTGTTGCGAAGCCAGCAGGAGGTCGTAGCAATGAGGCCCTCAATATCGAACTCGTTTGCGTAGCAGAGAAGGCGAACCATGGACTGCTCGTCATCGGGTTCATTGGTTATATCGGTGAGAACAATCAGGCGGGGTTTGGCAATCGCNTCTGAGAAGAGGAAAAAAGAGGTGAGGAGGAGAGTGACCTTCCGGATCATGGAGGTATCGAGAACGAGATTGGCTTCAGGATCGAGAGGAATTTCGCGTTCATCTGGAATGTTCCGGAGGTGAATCTTGTTTGCGAACCGCCTTCATGTTGCAATCTCGCCCCGGAAGCATGATTGACTTTGATCACGCGATTGAGGAGGGGACGCTTGCCTTGGTGGGCGAATTTGAAGCCCTTAGAGAGGTTAACGACTACGCCTTGGTCGTCCTCGCAATGANNCTCGATTGCTGGGTAAGGATGGAGCCGGAAGAGCCACGATTCTTTCTCTATGCGGACCCTGCCTTCAAGGTGGCGATCGCCGAGGAGTTCCGGCTCTACCGGGAAGAGCAGCAGCTGCCATCAGAGCAGTCTGCAGCGATTTCTTTTCACCGGTCCGGAGTGGAGCTCTTCCTCCTCTGGGTGGCCCTCCTGATGGTCACCTTCATGGGACAGACAGAGGCCATGGTGGCGAAGTATTGCAATTCCAGCCAAGGTGTTTTTGGTGCTGGAGAGTGGTATCGCTCCTTTACCGCGCTGTTCCTGCACGCCGATGGAGGCCATCTAATTGGGAATATATTGATCGGTGGAATTTTTTGCGTGTTTGTAGCTAGGACCTTTGGGCCTGTCCGTGGGTGGGTTTCCATCCTTGCCAGTGGAACTCTGGGGAACCTGGCGACCTCCTGGTTGCATTTTCCCGAGGGCTTCAAATCTCTCGGAGCATCTACAGCAACCTTTGGCGCACTTGGCTTATTAGTCGGCAGCAGTGCTCTTCGGGCCTGCCGTGCTAGATCAGTTCGCAAAGTTGGAGGGTTTGCGATTCCTTTCATTGCCGGGGCCATCCTCCTTGGGTGGTTTGGCGCTGGCGGAGGAGACGTTTCGTCCAGGGTAGACGTACTCGCGCATGTGATGGGATTTGCCTCGGGAGCCCTGATCGGGTCGGTGTTATCCCGGGATGCGTCCGCAGCACGAAATNACGAGGGAGATCACGCCTAAATTCCGGCGACTTCCCAGCCCTCCCGGTATTGCTGGTGGAGAAGATTGTCCGCCTCCTTGCTGTTGTTGAATCGCAGGGCCTTGGCGTTCCACTCAAGTTTAGTGCCTGGCACCTGTGAAGCCACACAGCCCAGAAGGACGGTCTCACAGAGCGGGCCAGCATAGTCGAAGCTGGAGCTGGGCTTCCCTTCTCCCCTGATGGCATCGACCCATTGCTTGTAGTGATCGGCAGAGGGCAAAACCTGGAAGTCGATCCCCTTGAATTTCTTCTCCGGGTAGAGCGAGGGGAGTTTGCCTGAACCGTGGGGACAGACTACAACACCCTGTTCCCCGACAAACATGCTGCCATTGGCGGGGAGCGTTGTTCCGGCGGGTAAATCGCATTCCGAGGGGTCAGGAAGGTTTCCTCCGTCATGCCAGGTCACCTTGATGGTCTTGCCGGCGGTCCGCTCGGTTCCCGGGAATTCGTAGTGAATACGCTCCGATTTCGGGAAGGTCTCTTTGGTTGGGTCGGGGCCCTCATAGAGCACGGTTTCCGGTGCGCTTAGGCCCAAGGCCCAGTAAATTGGGTCAATAATGTGACAGCCCATGTCCCCGAGGGCTCCGGTTCCGAAGTCATACCAGCCCCGCCACTTGAAGGGATGATAGACGCCGGGAGCAAAGGGGCGCTCCGGAGCGACTCCGAGCCAGAGATCCCACTGCAAGGCATTGGGTGCTGCGGCGGAAGCACCAGGGCGCTTGATTCCCTGGGGCCAGATGGGTCGGTTGGACCACGCATGGGCGCACTTGATCTTACCGATCATGCCTTTCTGTACGAGATTAACCAGAGTGCGGTAGCTGGTGCCACTGTGGTGCTGATTTCCCATCTGGGTGGCGACCCCGGCCCGGGCGGCTGCGGCCGTGACCTTGCGAGACTCGTAAACGGTCCGAGTCAGGGGTTTTTGGGTATAGCATCCGATGCCCTGTTGGAGGGCGGTCATGGTAATCGGTGCGTGCATATGGTCAGGGGTCGAGACGGTGATCCCATCAAGATTTTTTTCTTTCTCCAGCATGACCCGCCAATCGGTGTAGCGCCGGGCCTGTGGCCATTTGCTGGCTGCGGCGGAAAACCCGCCACGTTTGCCCCCCTTGGCCTGTTCCACATCGCAAAACGCGACAATGTTTCCATGTTTCGCAGCCCCGTTGGAATCGACCCAGCCCTTGCCCCCAACGCCTACTGCAGCAAGGTTGGGCACCTCGTTTGGGGATTTCTTACCGTAGGCAGAACCCGTAACAAGGGAGGCTGCGGAGGTCAGGCCTCCAAGAAACGTGCGGCGCACCATTTTGCTCATAAGTTGCGTTGTATCCGGTTCCTTCTTTTTGGCAAGTGTGGGCATTTGGACCGCATTCTGCTCCAAGGACTTTGGAAGAAACAGGAATGGGTCACTCGGGAAGACATGCTTGAGAAACGGCAAGGGGAGAAAAACTCGAGGTGGGTTGATCCTTTCCTTGGAAATTCGCAGTCCCAGCTGCCCAAGGCTGAGGGGGTAGCTGCTACATGGTGGCGAGCTAAGCCTCCCGTTGGTAACACCCATCCGGGGGCCGTCTGTCCNTTTGGAATGGTGTCAGCCTGTGCGTATTCCGGGGCTTATGTGACTGGATATGGCCGCTACGGAGTTTCTCTCACCGGGGATCCGCCCCCGGTTGCTTTTGAGANGCATGAAGCCCTTGGAATTGCGCATTTCCAGCAATCAGGGNCTGGCCGTATTCGGGTCTATTACAATTATCTGCTGACAATCCCACTCACGGGGAAGGGCCTCGAGGGGATNGGAGAGCGGTGTGCGCTTCTTGAAGAGCGTGCCTGGCCGGGCTATTACTCTGCGCGGTTTGATGAGCGGGACGTATTCTGTGAGGTAACCTGTACGCAGCGNAGCGCTATCCACCGCTACGAGTTCCCTGAAGACGTGAGGGGTAAAGTTGCAATTGACCTCTCAGCCGGTGGGCTGCTTGTCGATGAGATGCGAAGCTACCCGCAGGGAGGGCAGGTGGAATTGCAGGGGTCCGCTGCGGCGGAAGGGATGGTGGTGATGGAGGGCATTCCAATCTATTTCCGAATCGAGGTAGCAGATTCTGCCCGCGCGGGACTATGGGAAAATGGAGCGGAGCTCAGAGGGGAGCACTCAAAGGTTTTACCCTCCACAAATTCAGGAAAGTCAGGAGAGAAAGTGCCTCCGTTCGGGGTATGGTTTGAGGCTGGAAGTGCCGGAGAACCACTGGAGATCAGGATCGGATTTTCGCTGCGCAATGTGAAACGCTGCAGAGAGGCTCTTGCGGTAGTGGAATCAGATCCGCTGGAGGATGTCGCCCGAAAAGCTGCCGAGCGCTGGGATGTNGTTCTTGGTAAGGTTGAGGTTGACGGAGGAACCGATGAATTGCGTGAGATGTTTTATTCCGCTTTTTATCATTCTGCACTCAAGCCTGCAGATTTCCGCGATGAGAACCCTTTCAGTTCCCGCGATGGCCCCTTCTTTTTCGACCTCGCTACCCTCTGGGACCAATATAAGACACAGCTCCCTCTCCTGATGACCTTCTGGCCTGAGTGGGGAGAAAGCTTTGTTGAGTTTCTTGGTGAAGTCGCCGCCCGGGAGGGAGCCTTCCCCGTAAGCTACCTGATGGACAACGCACCCGAGCGTTTCAACAAGCAGGCAACCGGGCTTTGCCACATCATCCTGGCGGATGCGCAGATGCGCGGAGTGAAAGCGGACTGGGACTGGATTCTGAGACTTCTCTGGGGAACGAGCCTGAGCAAGAAAGTTGCCACGGGGCGGTTTGCCGAGTTCGCTCGAAACCGGATCGTGCAACCGCTTTCACATACTCTGGATCTCGCTGGGGCCCATTTTGGAATCGCGCAGATGGCGAAACGGCTTGGCTATCAGGGAATTTACGATCACAGCCTTCCTTTGCTCCGGTGCTGGCCCAACGCGATGGACGAGAATACCGGGCTGCTCAGAGAAGATTCGGAGTATTACGAGGGAGAGAACTGGAATTATTCATTCCGGATTCTTCACGACATGGTGGGAAGAATTAAACTGGCTGGTGGTGAAAAGTCCTTCGTGAATCTTCTCGACCGCTTCTTCGGGTTCCAGGAGCCGTTACATGGGGAAACTGTCCACCGGTTCGAGGGCCTTAACAATGAACCGGATATGGAGGCGCCCTACCTTTACCATTATGCGGGGCGTCCGGACCGGGCCGCGGAAGTGGTAAGAGGTGTCATTCGTTATCAGTTTTCCACGGGTCGTGGAGGTTTACCGGGAAATGACGACTCGGGAGGGCTTTCGTCGTGGCTGGTGTGGAGTATGATGGGACTGTTTCCGGTGGCGGGAATGCCGGTGATCCTGATCGGCAGCCCTGTCTTCCCCTGCGTGAAACTGAAATTACAGGGAGGAGATTTTGTCGTTCAGGCCCGGAGCGCTAACGAGGATCACATCTACGTTCAGAGAGCGTGGTTGAATGGCCGGCTCCTTGAGCGTTCCTACCTCAGGCTGAGTGAGTTCCAAGGCGGTTCAGAGCTGGTTTTAGAAATGGGAGGGAATCCGTCCTCGTGGGCCAAGGAGAGTCGCCCTCCGTCATTTGTTTCCTGAGAAAACAGCTCCTCAGGGGAGTGAGCTGTAAGCTGGCATGGGAACTGCGTTGGGTTTTGAAAACCAGCAAAGTAATGAGCGTTTCACTTGAGAATTTACCGGGCAGCCACGGGTCCTTTAACCAGAGAGATCTCGTAAAGGTGTCACATCTCATAATGGTTGTTCGGGCGGACCCGATTATCTGCGGACACTCTACGGAGGCGCGTAATCTCGCTGAGGCTGGTATNGAAATGGGATTGGAATCAGTCCACATCGTTACCTACCCGATCGATGTTCTTGAGGAGAGTGGGCTTCCGTTGAAACCACTCGAGACCGTCTCTCACTATTCTGCGGGGATTAAGGTCTGCCGCCCAAATCCTGTTGGCGATTACAAGGTGCTAGATGGGCGGCTGGGATACGCGCTGAGCGGGGAGCTCGTGGATATTCTCCACGGGTTGCACGGAAGGGTGATGTTAATGGACCTTTACCTNGTGCCCCACGGGCAGATGGTGATGAACGCAGTGCGGACTTTTGAGAATTTGGAGAGGGCTCCGGATGTCTACACTGTTGGCGAGGCCGTGGGGTCAGACATAACTAACGTGGTGAGGAATGCCTTGGAGGTCGGTCAGACAGGTGCAGCTCAGATGGTCCTTGCCAACTACCTCGACCATGATCTCCCGGTAGCGGTCAGCGAGTTCACCAGGGATATGATTATTGAATCGGGGGAGGCGGTAGATGCTGAACTTGGCACCGACTTTGCGACTCAGCTAAGGGAAAGAGTGCAAATAAGCTACCCTGCGATCGATACGGTATCTTACATCTCAATCGAAGAGAATCTCCCACGGGTTGACGAGGTTCTTTCGTTGCGGGGGCTTGAGAGGGATGGCTACGTAATGTTTCTTTCGCGTATAGCTCCAGCAAAGGGTGTTGACGACCTNGTGGCGGCCTATCGTGAGAGTGAACTTTACGGAGTGAAAAAGCTCATTATCTGTGGGAATGGGCCAATGAAGGAACAGATCAGGGACCTTGCCAGCGAGGATCCCTCGATCGAGGTCTTAGATGATGTCAGTGATGATGANAAAGGAGCTCTCATGTATGGGTGCTACGCCTGGTGTCTGCCGAGCAAGCCGCAACCTGAGTTTGTAGAGACTTTTGGGATTGCGGTTGCTGAAAAGATGCTGGCCGGAGGACTTGGTCCGGTTATTACGACTGGGACGGGAGGAATTCCGGAGGCCTCCGGTGGGAACTGCCTCCAGCACGTGGCGGGCGATATTGAGTCTCTCAGAGACTGCCTCAACGAGGCCGCTCGCATGTCGGATGATGAACGCAGGGCTCTATCGGAACGNGCCCGCCGGTTTGCCTATCAGTTTGACCGTCGAAACGTCCTGACCAGGTTACTGCGGAGCGCAGCGGTTGTTTCTTCGGACAGTGCGGAGGTGGCGACCTTGACGGTGTGATTAAGATTAGGGATGTCTGCTAGTGTTACTTCGCATTGAAACCCGGGCTGCGAATGGCGGGATGAGCGATCAGGGGCTTCTTACCTGAGGATGGGCGCAGGGAAGGCTTTGATCGTGATCTGGAGGTTCAGCGCGGCATATTCTTAATAGTAAATTTGTGACAAGGAGGCTTCGGAGACGCCTTTAGCCCTTGTGTGAGCCCTACGACCGGGTTACCCCNAACTCGAAAACATTGCGGAGATTGGGCAAATAGCCCGCGACTCTACATTACAAGCTCAGACCAACCAAATTTATGAAGACTATCACANCCTTAGTTTTAGCAATGTTGCTGTTTGGAGGAGGAATTTCCCTCCTTAAAGCCGATCATCATGGGAATAAGTCTGGCGAGGAGCATCAACGGGGTAAGAAGGCAGACACCCCCCTTCGCGGTGAGAGCAGAATCAGGGCTGCGGTAGAGGAGGGTAAGATTTCCAGGGAAGAGGCCCGCAAACGGCTTGAGGGAATGCGGAAGGCCCAGGGTGCGGAGAAGCCGGAGGGTCGNCGCACACTCAGTGCAGAGGAATATCGTCGTGGTGAGGCGATGATCAAGGAGGCTGTGGAGGCGGGAAAAGTCTCCAAGGAAGCGGCAGACAAGCGGCTTGCGCAGATGCGCCGGATGGTCGCAGACAAGAGAGCCGGAAGAGGAGAGCAGGATGCCGATACACCTTTACGCGGCGAGAAGAGAATCAGAGACGCGGTAGCAGCAGGTAAGATTTCCAAGGAAGAGGCNCGGAAGCGGCTTGAAGGAATGCGCAAAGCGAATGCCGGAAACAAGGAGCCGGAAGGAGGAGGCCTTCGCGCCGAGGACTACCGTCGGGGTGAGGCTCGGGTCAAGGAAGCCGTAAAGGCGGGTAAAATTTCCAGAGAAGACGCAGAGAAGCGTCTGGCCGAGATGCGTAAGGCCGTCCGTGGTAAGGGAGAAGCGAAGGGACCCGAGGGTGAGGGCAAAAACAACGACGGTGCCGCCAAGTTTCGTGCCATGGAAGAAAAGATCTGGGCAGCCGTCAAGGAGGGCAAGATGTCGAAGGGGGATGGCATGGCAAAACTTGAAGAGCTGAAGAAAAAAATGTTTGGGCCAGGAGAGAAGAAAGGTCGAGNAGGCCAGGGGAAGAATGAGCGCGGAGGAAAGTTCCGTGCCATNGAGGATGAAATCTGGGCAGCGGTTAAGGAGGGCAAGATGTCGAAGNGGGATGGCATGGCAAAACTTGAAGAGCTGAAGAAAAAAATGTTTGGTGGAGAGAGCAAGCCGGGTCCTGCCGCGAACAAGCGAGCAGGTGGAGAAGTGGAAGATCTAAGACGCGCTATGGAGGCTCTGAAGCGTGAGAACGCGGAACTTCGGAAGCGCCTCGGGAGGGGCCGGTAGAGCCGGCATTTTGATGGCAGGCCTATTTCCCATTCCTGGCGCTGGAGACCTCGCTCTCCTGGTCTGTGGNGGGTATGGCATACAGAGGGCAGGCTTTTTACCGATGTTTGTAGAACTGGTTGCTTCCTGCCGTTAATCCCCCAGAGTTCGGGTTGCCCATCATGAGAATTCTGGTCCCAGCATGTGTGTTCCTCCTGGGGAGCTGTTTTGCTATTGGAGCTCCTGCTGCGCCGGCGAAGGTGGGGCATCCTTCCTTCCTGAGCCCACACTCCAAGCCGGTTGTGCTCAATGGGCACTACGTGTTTGTTGCTAATNCCCCCGCCGACACGGTTGACGTGATTGATCGGNNGACNCGTAAGATTGTGAGGCGGATTTCNGTGGGAGTTGATCCAGTTGGATTAGCCCTCCGTCCGGATGGGCTTGAGCTATGGGTTTCGAACCACGTGTCGGATACTGTCAGCGTAATTGATCTTGCCAAGGAGAGCGCCACGCGGTTCCACGTTGTAGCAACTATTCAGGACATTGACTCCCGAACGAGGGCAACCCGGTTTGACGAGCCCGTTGGAATAGCGTTCGCAAGCGACGATAAGGCGTATGTTGCTCTCTCTTCAGAAAATCGGATCGCGGTGGTCAACACGCGGACCCGTAAGGTTGAGAAGCGATTGAGGATTACGGCGCAGGACCCAAGAGCTATCATGGTGAAAAACGGGCTGCTCTATGTTGTTCCTTTCGAATCCAACAACAAGACCCAGCTTTCCGGGGGCTACAATTTGGATGGTGACCTAGTGACTTTCAATGCGCATGAGCACTCGATCGCCCACAACAACGTGCTCTCCCTCGGGCACGTGACCGATATCGTCAAGCACCCTCGTGTTCCAGACCGGGATCTTTATGTCTTTGATACCAGAACCGACCGCCTCGTCAGGACCGTGGATACTCTCGGAACACTGCTTTACGGCCTGGCAGTGAATTCGAAAGGAGATGTTTTCATTGCGCAGACAGATGCCCGGAACGACATCAATGGCCGGGCAGGCACAGGGAAGCATGGTCTCGCGGAGCTGGGGAACCGTGCGTTCCTCAATCAGGTCACAAAGGTTCCTGCAGAAGAAAAGGCCAAGCCCAAGTTCTATGATTTAGAGCTTCGGCCGCCTAAGCATCCGAAACGGAGTGAGGCTTTGGCCACGCCCTATGGCCTTCAGGTAAGCGGGGATGATTCCACATTGGTGGTGAGTGCCGCAGGATCCGATATGGTATGTGTTATGGATGCGACCACCGGATCGATCCTGGGGCGGGTTAAGGTCGATTCCGTTCCCCGCGGTATTGCTCTTGTAGAGAACGAAAGGGGCGCCCCGACCGGGGCATGGGTGCTCAACGCAGTGGCGAACACGGTTTCGGTGCTGGACCTGACTAATTTGGCCGATCCGAAGGTGGAGGCGAGTATCGTTCTCGAGGACCCCACTCATCCGGAGTTTAAGATGGGAAGAATCGCTTTCAACAAAGCTTCTGCTTCCACGACGGCAACGTTCTCTTGTGCCAGTTGTCATCCGGATGGCCACACCGACCAGCTTCTTTGGATACTGAAGACCCCGGTTGTCACCGGGGGCAATCAGATCATGCCGCGTTCCACGATGCCAGTGCGGGGCTTACGGGATACGGCGCCCTTCCATTGGGACGGTATTCCCGGGGATCCCTATGGAGGGAACAACAGTGCAAATATACGGAGTCATGAGGCTCCTAACAGTGATCCCGTAAAACCAGAGAGTGCGACGCGTCACGTCATCGACGGCAGTCTTGCGACAACAATGTTGATGGTAGGAACGAGCACCGAGAACGACGAGGGCAAACCGGGGCTTCTATCGGCAAAGGAGAGGGACGATATGGCAAAGTTTCTTCTTAACATTACTTACCCACCTGCGCAGCGGCGGGCTTTCGATAACAAGCTTACCAAGAGAGCAGAAGAAGGCTTCAGGCAGTTCCACATCGTAGGTAACAAGGAATCGAAAGGGATGAATGTTTGTGGTGACTGTCACCGGATGCCCTTTTTGGTCAGCACCAACACACCCGGGACGGGGATGGATGCCCCTACCTGGAGAGGTGCCTATGACCGTTTTTTGATTCTGCCGCAGGGCCGGTTGAATATTATCGATTTCGATTTTTATCGGCGAGTTGCCGAGGCGGGGAATTCCGAGCGGGCGATCTGGAAATTCTCATGGCAGGGACGCGAAGAGTTTGACCCGGTCTGGGAGATGGTAACCGAAGGTAGCACTGGGTTTTCTGGGTCGTTCGCAAGGCAGGTAACTCTGAACCGGGCGACCGCGGGCGAAAAGCTGACCCTTGATCTGATCGAAGCTCTGGAAACTTCTGCTCGGGAAGAGGGCATTATCCTGCAGTGTGATGGGGTGCAAATGCAGGAAGGGGCCGGCCGTTCGGTGGTCTTGCAATTCGATGGCACCAGTTATGCCACTACGGGTAAGAAGCGTAGGACGATCAGCCGGGAACGTCTTTTGGAAGCGGCGGCGGCAGGAACATTCGTAGGGACGCTTACTGGGCGACACGGAGTCAATGACGACTACGATCATCCGCAGCCGGCTCTCTGGACGCGGGGATCTCTCCATGCTCAGGTAGGAAGACAGCGCTTTCCGAGACTTAATGATTCAGAGAAGACGATGGTCTTGGGTGCCCGGCATGTCAGGGATGGAGCGGCGGTTATCGTGAATGGCAGGAGAGTGCCCGCAACGGT
>PBTP01000071.1 GCA_002729275.1 Roseibacillus sp.
CTTTCGATTTCCCGTGCGCACTGAAGACTTTGATTACGACCTCCCCTCAGAGCTGATCGCCTCTCACCCTTTAGCAGAGCGGTCCGCCTCCCGAATGATGGTGATCAACCGGCAAGAGGGCACCATTGAGCATCGTCAGTTCTGCGACCTTCGTAACTTCGTCCAGGAAAACGACCTCTTCGTTTTCAACGATACCCGGGTTGTGCCAGCCCGTTTCTTTTCCAACGATAAGCGCATCGAGTTGCTTCGGGTGGACTGCGCGGACCCCCTCCACTGGCGCTGTCTCGTTCGCCCGGGTAAGCGGATGAAGGTCGGTCGCAGCGTAGAGGTGGGGCCGTCCACGGGGACGGTGACGGGAATTGACGAACTCGGGTATCGTCTCATCAGCTGGGACCAGCCCGTGGATGAAAATATCCATGGCGAGCTGGCTCTCCCTCCCTATATGGACCGGGGAGAGGAGCCCTCCGATAGCGAGCGCTACCAGACCGTCTATGCCAGACAGGAGGGCGCAGTGGCAGCCCCCACCGCCGGACTGCACTTTACTCCAGACTTGGTAGCTTCCCTACCCCATGCCTTCCTGACCCTCCATGTCGGCCCGGGCACGTTCCGCCCGGTGCAGGTCGACAATCCTGCGGAACACAAAATGCATGAGGAAGCCTACGAGCTCAGCGCGGAAACTGCAGATCAGATCTCACACGCCGAACGGGTCATCTCGGTCGGCACTACCGTCACCCGCGTCCTTGAGCACCTGGGGCGCAATGGCCCTCTCACTGCTGGCCACGGGCACACCAATATCTTCATCTATCCCCCCTACGAATTTCAGGTCGTCGGCGCCCTCCTCACCAACTTCCATCTTCCGAAAAGCACCCTGCTCATGTTGGTCAGCGCCTTCGCAAACCGTGACCTGATCATGGAAGCCTACGAACAGGCGGTACACGAGCGTTACCGGTTCTTCAGCTACGGGGATTGCATGCTGATTCTTTGAAGGATCGCTGGAAGCAGCGGAAGAAGCTTTCAGCCTAATTGATGGGCGGGGCCACTTTCCTGCCACACTCTAAAAATTGAGGCCGTCTTCACAACGGGTGAGATCGCAGAGGCCTTGGTTCTAAGTCTTGTTTTTATGCAGAGCCTTGGATCTCACTCCGTTGATTAACTGCCTGTTACTCTTCCTACCGTGACGCAGCAGACTAATTTTTTCTTTTGATCCGTTTTCCCCGATAAGGTCTCTCCTTCCGCTCGGACACAAGTTCTCTTCTGGTCCTTATGCGAATCCCACGCAAGCTCATCTTCGATATCGATGGCAACTTTGGAGCGACCGCGGACCTCGCCATCCTTTTCATGCTGATCTTATAGACAGGCCCGTGGAAATGCCAGGCTGAGACTTGCGCTCACAGGGAGGCACCCTGTGGTCAAAGGCTCTTAGCGCTTGAATGTTAAAACCCAAAATGTTGAGACAGGCGACGGCCAATGACGTCGACCGCCTAGTCATGAAAAAACTAATTATCTTTTTGTTTCTCTTTGTTGGCTCAGTGGCAGGACTCGCCCGGGCCGAAATAGTGGTCGAAACCACCGGGGATGTGAATGCGACGCTGACCTACTCGATTACAGGGGCCCAGGTCACCATCCAGGATTGTAACCAGACCGTGTCCGGGGTGCTTGCCATTCCCGCTATCCTCGAGGGATTGCCGGTGACCTCGATCGGGGACAACGCTTTCTGGGGATGTAATCAGCTGGTCCGCGTGGACATTCCCGATGGGGTCACCTCGCTTGGGGAAGAGGCGTTCGGTTCCTGCAGCCGTCTTACCAGTGTGCGCATCCCGGACAGTGTCACGTCCATTGGAGCAGGTGCTTTTGGTGACTGCAGGGAACTCTTCAGGTTGATTATTCCTGCCAGGGTCACNTCTATTGCGCAATTNCTCTTTAATGGATGCTNCAGCCTCACCAGCGTAACGATACCAGATGGCGTGAACCTGATTGGGACTTTAGCGTTTGGCGGATGCATCAAACTTACCCGCGTGGTTGTCCCTGAGGGAGTGACTTTGCTTGAGGACTCTGTCTTTGCAGGGTGTTCCGGCCTTACCAGTGTGAGCCTTGGGCAGNATGTTACCTCGATTGGACGGCGANCCTTNTACCAATGCAGCAGTCTCACCAGCATCAACCTTCCGGAAGGGCTCACTACNATCGACAGTGGAGCGTTCGATTTTTGNACCAGCATGGAGAGCCTGACCATCCCTGCCAGCGTGACGTCGATTGGCAGTTCCGCCTTCTACAACTGCAGGAGCCTTGTCAGTGTGACGATTCCAGCAACTGTATCCTCGCTCGGNGATCAGGCGTTTGCGCGCTGTAACGCACTCACCGACGTCCATATCTCCGAAGGNATCACGTCGCTTGGGAATAGAATTTTTAATGGGTGTCTTGCCCTCGAGAGGGTGGATCTCCCCGAGAGTATTACCTCGCTCGGAGATGGCGTGTTCCAGGACTGCCTCGCTCTNACCGTTGTGAACTTCCTGGGGTCCGCTCCCTCGGTCGGACAGTTTACATTCGGGTTCTGGGGCGGGCAAACCCCGCCGGGGCTGGAACGATCCGCCTTCGTGCAGCCGCAGCATGCGGACTCTTTTGGGGGCACGGGTGCCGATTGGAATGGTTTTAAAGTTGGGATTTCCNCTCCGTCGCTGGCCCCCCCGCAGCTGGCGATTTCATCGTCCCCGACCGGTCTCTTGTTTGAAATGTCCTCCCTGACGGTTGGCCAGGCATATGATATTGAAACCAGCAGCGACTTGGAAAGCTGGGCTCCCTTCCGCTCCATTGAGGGGAAAGAAGGAGCCNACTNCTTCAACATCGCAAGACCTGCAGCGGCAAAAAGATTTTACAGGGTTATTGAGGCAGGCCGGTAAAGGTCCTCCGCACCGGCAGTTCATAGAATCAGAACGCTAACCTGCACGAAGCCCCCGTGCCCGCGGCAGTCGGATTCTCCCGGCGCCTTGGCCGGCTTCTATTCCTCTGGAGAGCTTTTCTCCGGGCCGGCCTTTTCCTCCTNCCCTGNAGGAGCGTCCGATTGGTNCNGNATTCGANGCCGGAACAGGAAAAGGGCTCCGGAGAGGATGAGCGCGACGACCACTGCCCCCATCACCGGGGATATCCACTCTTTTGATCCAGAGCCCAGGGAGCGCAGAACATGGAGGGCTCCAGCGGCCACGAGGATGCCGATTAAAAAGGACNGCGAATAGGATCGAGGATTCCCCTTCCACCTGCAGATCAGACATCCGACGATAAACACNACANCCATCCCCATGAACAGCAGTAGAAAGAGAGGGAAGATGACACCGATTGCCCCTTCTCCCCAGATCAGGGCCACCGGGATCGTCCCCNCGAAAAAAATNAGCATGATGAGGTGCCAGCACCCGGTCCGGAGCGGGGTGTGAGGCCGGGTTGCCCCGCAATGCACACAGGGCACGCGACCTGCTCTGATGAGNCCATTGAANGGGGTCATTTCCCCACATTTCTCGCAAGGCATTTCCTTGGGCACTTCCGGCTCTGTCCACAGACTCATGATCTTCCCTTTTGAGATAAGGATNCGATTAAAGCCACGCCCTTAACTTAGTGCGACCTTTTATCGTGACTGCTGACAAGGCTGTCCTTCTCTGGCCTTGTCCTCAGCATCGGAGTTTCAGATTTGTGCCTCTTCGTTGAACCGAAGCAACTTTACCCCTAATTTGGCCTGTTCTCTACAGGCTTCCCTGCTCTAGCGTGCGCNAGGATGAACGCGGCCAAGTTTGTAGTTTCCTGCCTTTGGATCGCAGTCGGGCTCACCAGCGCAGAGACAAGCCTTGTTCCCGCGGGGGGAGAGACCACATGGCGCTACCTCGACGNCAAGGCCGTCCCNGGGGAAGGCTGGTCCGCTCCGGGGTTTGACGACTCAGANTGGAAAAAGGGCCGCGGCCCTCTTGGCTACGGAAAGGATGGCGTGGAGACCCTTATCCAGTTCGGCGCAAACCCAGAAGAAAAACCCCTCACCGTTTATTTTCGCACTACTTTCCAAGGCCCTTCAAAGGAAAAGAGCGAGTTTGCAGAACTAGGGCTCATCGTGTCCTATGACGATGGGGTTGCCGTCTATCTTAACGGCGAGGAGGTGGCGCGGGACAACCTTGAGGAGGGCCAACTGACGCCGGAGAGTGCGGCCATCAGGGCCGTCAGGGAAAGCGGCGAACTGGTCACCACCATCCCAGTGGGCTCCCTCAAGTATGGTGCCCTCAACACCCTCGCCGTGGAGGTTCATCAAGCCGGCCCAACCAGCAGCGATCTCTACCTTGATCTCAAGCTCTCCGGACTCCANGAAGGCGAGAAGCCCGTCCTCGACCCCTACCGAGAAGGAATGCGNGCCCTCCAGCGCGGTGANGCCGAGGAAGGATCCCGCCTGCTTTCCCAGATGTCGCCGGGCCACCCCGAGTATGCACGCACCATGGCAATGCTTGGCTGGCAGGTGTTTGCAGAGGGACTAGGTGAGCCGAAACGCGGCTTACCGTTCGTCAAAAAAGCNTACGAGGTGGCGCCCACGGACCGCCAGGTAGTGCGCTCCTACATCAAGACTCATATTCTCTCTGGTGTGCTCTTCGACCCGGCAGCTATCGCGCGGGAGCGTAAAAATACGGTCATCGATGAGCACAAATTCCTTGTCTCTAAACCAAAACTCAGAGCGTCAGAGCTCATTTCCCGNCCGGATTTAGAGGCAGACCTTGACTACCTGGAGCATGTCCTGGTGAAGTGTTTCTCTTATTTGGAGCTTCGGCCGGTAGACTACCGGGGAGCACTTGACGCCATTCGGGGCTCCCTTGACGAGGAGACCTCCCTTAACCAGTTCCGGCTTCAGCTGGCCAAGCTCATCAGCCTTTTCTGTGACGGGCACGCCCGCTTAGCCTCTCCCCCTTCCCTGTATATGCCCCGCGGCTATGCCCCCTTCGTGGCCGGCAGCTACAAGGACCGGGTTTACCTTGCCGACGGCGAGAGCTTCCTCGACCCGAAGCATCCTTATGTCGCCTCGATGGATGGGCGCCCGATTGCGGAGTGGTTGGAAGTCGCATCCTATACTGTGGTGAAAGAGTCTCCCCAATGGAGACTACGCCAGTCCCTTCAGATGCTCAGCTATGTGAATTATATTCGCGCGGAATTAGGACTTCCCGCGAAGGACACGATCCAACTCGAACTTGAATCAAAAAACCGGAAAAGCTCTCGTAAGATAGAAGTGGAGGTAGCCCGGCGGCCCCAGAGAGAAGCCGAGTTCCCAAAGGGAGGCAGCCGCAAGATCGGCGAGGTCGGGTATATCAGGCTTCCTCAGATGACTGGGAGCAGCCGCTTTCTCACACAACTCAACCGATTGATGGAACAGTTCAAGGACACCAAGGGAATGATCATTGATGTCCGAGGTAACCCCGGAGGTTCAAAGAACATTCTTTTGACCCTCATGCCCTATTTCCTGAAGCCCGGGGACCCCATGCGCATCATTGAATTTTCAGCCTACCGGAAGCCCATGGAGCTCCCCGGGCCCATGCCAGACGGATTCAACATGTCCAGCATGTCTGCCCAACCGGTGACCTCGTCTCACTGGAAAACAGACGAGCAGCGAAATTACATCGGGGACGCGATCAAGGCCTTCAAGCCCACGTGGGCTCTGCCGGAAGGGAAATTCAGCGACCTTTATGTCCTTGCCTTCGACTCCACGATGAACTCCGAATCCTACTACTATGAAAAGCCACTGATTATCCTTCAGGATAGCGGCTCATTCAGCGCCAGCGATATTTTCCTGGGTGGATTCAAGGGCCTGCCCAACACAACCCTGATGGGCACGGCAAGCGGAGGAGGCAACGGCTGGATGGACAGCTACACCCTTCCAAACACCGAGCTGGAGGTGGTCCTTTGTCAGACCGCAAAATTCCGGCCATCCGGAGAACCGTTTGATGGCCTCGGCGTTCCTCCGGACATCGTGATGGAGGCCACCCCCCGGGACCGGATGGGGAAATCCGATAGCGTCCTGGATGCCGCGCTCCTACGCCTGGCCAAGTAAACGATCTTCAACAGGCGCCGGCGAATCTCCTAGAGCTTCATTCGGATCCCGAGCACCACGTGCTTTTTCATCTTGATCTGGGTGTCCCCGCCAAACTGCCTTTCATAGCTGAGGATAACGGAACAGTCCTCACTCATGCGGTATCCAGCAATCACCTCGAAGAGGTCAGAGTTCTTCTCGGGGAGATCGGTCGAGAGTCCTCGGTCGCGGAAATTAGTTGAGGTATCGAGGGCGAAGACCCGCGAATAATTTGCTCCAAAGAACCAGGAACCCCGTTCCCAGCACAGCCCTGCATTGGTGAGGATAGCATCGGTTTCAACGCTCCGCGCGAGGAGGTTCTGCCAAGTGTAGCCCCCGAGCACGTGCAGCGAAAGATCCGCGGTGAGATCGAACTTCCGATCAAGAGTGAGCCGGAAATTCTGGTAAATATCAAAATCCGCTACTTCGTATCTCCCGTTGAGACTGAGATCATCGGTATAGTTGTAGCCCACAGAGACCAAAAACCCCTCGCCATCGGCGGCAAGGCCAGTTCCCACGACCTCTCCCAACCCATGAATGATCCCGATCGTAGTATGAAACTCCCCCGCGCTCTCATTCGATCCGATTTCCGCTTGGCCGACACTGGCGCCAAAACCAAGGACAAGGCCCACAAGGGCAGGTTTCATAGTTCTCACAACGGGAAGCGTAGTCCTCATTCTGACAGGGGAAGTAAAGTGGAAAGGGTCCATGCATACCCCTCCTTCCGTCCATCCTCGCTGATTGATGGGTTTGGCGCCTAAAAAGAGGGTAATTTAAGAAAGCCGAACTGTGAACTATCTACCGCGATAATCACCCCTCCATCCTGGGTCAACGCCAGATCCTCGCCAGCCCAGTCGCCCTCTTCGGCCTCGTATGTGGCCTCCCATTCAAGGGCTCCCTCCGGGCCATATTTGATCACATATACCTCCCACTGGTCGGAAACATCCGAGCCGATGGTCTCTGAGTAATTCCCATACTCATCTCCCGTCCCAGCGGTGAGAATGCAGCCCCCGTCCGGGGTGGCACGAACACCCCATGCTTCATCGTGGATATAGCGGGGGTCGAATCCGCGAGGGTTCCCCCTCTTCTGCTCCCATTGCAGAATCCCATCATGATCAAGTTTCATGGTGTAGGTCTGCCAGTTGACCGTCCCGGAGAGGGTGTGTCCGGTAAGAAATATTGATCCATCTGATCCCAGGTCCATCCCAAAGCAATGGTCGTCCCGGGTGCCCCCGAAAAGACGGGCCCACACCCGGCTGCCATCAGCATTGAGCTTGAGCAGTCCAAAATCCAAGTTGTCATCCTCATTCCAGACAAGGCCTGATACAATCAGAGCCTGACCGTGCTTCGCGATCCGGTAAGCCTGCGCGAGATCGTCGCGAAGACTCCTTCCCCCGGTCTTGCTTCCCTCCGAATCAAGAAAGGCCAGGTAGCCACGCCCCTCGGCAAAAAAGGTATTCTCCCGATCTTCCGCATTCGTATAGCCAACAGCAGCCAGCCCTCCATCGATCTCTACCATATGCTCATAGGCATCGTAGCCGCCATTGCTATGAGTTCTGACGAACTCCGCTTCCCCCGTTTCCTTATTAACCTTGATTGCTGCGCTGTTGCGATTAATTGCCCCCGCAATCCAGTAGCCGTCCTCCACTTCGAGCACGGAATTCCCAAGGTTGTAGGTGCCGTGACCAGATGCTCCGGTGGACCGATTGGAATACTCCTGGCGCCATTCAAGATTGCCCTCCGGGTTCAGTTTGATGGCGAGAATCCGCGTATTAGGCAGAAAGCCAGTCTCTCCCACCTGGAGAACCCCCCCATCGTCACAAGCAATAATGTAATGACCATGCGCCTCTGGACCCGAGCCCCCGTGTGCACGGAACCATTCCAGGGCTGGAGGGAGTTGGGGAGTGCGGACCCGGAAGAACCGGCGATCGGTCCGGCCCTCTGGCGCCTGAACAAGGACCTGCGTCCGCTCTCCGGTCCCAGAAACCCTGGTGAGCACCGAAAACAACCTCAGGTCCTCACTACCAAGAATGTCATAGAGAGCACCAGCCTCGCTCTTAAAAGTGATCTCCACCTGCCCAGAGGAAACAACCCGAAAGGCCGTAATCTCCGACGAGCGCCCTTCCGAGGAGAGGCCAATGTTGAGCGCAATCACCAAAAAGCTTTGCAGAAACTTACGGCTCATACGGCAACCTAGCATCGCATAGATACCACACACACTCTTTTGTTATTGCGCCCTCAATGCCCTCGGGCCCCAGTAATCATTTTCCTTCGGGGCTTAGGGCCTGCAAGCTAGGCTTCCACTGACTCATGGCCCGCTCCTTTCTTCTCATCTTCCTTGGCCTATCCGGACTGGTAGCGGCCGCGCCCCCGCCCAATGTCCTGCTCATCATGGCCGACGATCTCGGCTACTCTGATCTGGGATGCTACGGAGGAGAGATTCAGACCCCCCACCTCGACCGCCTTGCCGAACAAGGACTCCGTTACACCCAGTTTTACAACACGGCCCGATGCTGGCCCACGCGAGCCGCGCTGCTTACCGGCTACTACGCGCAACAGATCCGCCGGGATAACCTTCCGGGGAGCCAGACCAGAGGGGCCCGGGCGAACAGACCTAAATGGGCCCCGCTGGTTTCCGTGCCTCTCAAGCAAGCAGGCTACCGCTGTTATCATTCGGGTAAGTGGCACCTTGACGGAATGCCCCTCAGCAATGGCTTTGAGCATTCGTATTATCTCAAGGACCAGAGCCGCTTCTTCAGTCCACAAGCACACTGGAAGGACGATGTGAAACTACCTCCCGTCCAGCGAGGCTCAGAATTCTACGGAACGGTCGCGGTCGCTGATGCCGCGATAGGCCATCTTAAAGAGCACGCAGCCAAGCACCCGGACGCGCCATTTTTTCAATATATCGCATTCGCAGCCCCACATTTTCCTCTGCACGCTCTGCCAGAAGATATTGCAAAATGCGAAGCCCGCTACCGGGTAGGCTGGGACCGAATCCGGGCCCAGCGGTGGAAACAAATCCAGAAACTTGGAATCGTGACTGGAGCACTCCCCAAAGTGGAACGAGAAGTCGGCCCTCCCTATCATTTCCCCAAGCACCTTCAAATCCTCGGCCCAGATGAGGTTAATCGCCCTCTTCCGTGGGACGAGCTCAGCAAAAAGCAGCAAGCCTTCCAGCAAACCAAGATGGCCATCCACGCCGCAATGGTAGAACGAATGGACAAGGAGATTGGCCGAATCCTGCAACAGCTACATGCCATGAACGCATGGGAAAACACCCTCGTGATTTTCCTTTCCGATAATGGGGCTAGTGCCGAAATCATGGTCCGGGGAGATGGCCACGACCCCAAAGCCTCCGCGGGCTCTGCTCCCACTTACCTTTGTCTTGGCCCGGGTTGGTCTACCGCTTGCAACACCCCCTTTCGCCGCCACAAGACGTGGGTCCATGAGGGTGGAAGTGCGACCCCTTTCATCGCCCACTGGCCCAATGGCATCAAAGAGGGCAACGGCCTGTGCCGCACTCCGGCCCATGTCATTGACCTTGCCCCAACCCTCCTTGATCTCGCCGGCTTGAAGCCCGTCCGAAAAGAACCCGCCCCTGGCCGGTCTCTGAAACCTACCTTCGCGGGCGACAGGGAGCCCCTCCACGAGCAACTCTGGTGGCTCCACGAGGGCCATCGGGCCCTGCGGAAGGGAGACTGGAAGCTGGTGGCTGCCAAGGGTGATCCATGGGAGCTCTACAATCTTGCCTCCGACCGAACCGAAACGGAGAACCTTGCCCAGAAGTATCCCAAACGGGTTGAGGATCTGAAAAATCGCTGGCAGGCTATGGCCTCTTCCTTCTTTGAGACCCTTCAGCACACGAAGTAAGCCCTCGCTCCCACAGAGAACTCGTGTCTTGCATCAGCACTCCTCACCCCTAAAGTGCCGGCGTCAGGGGCCGTGGAGGGGCGGCTGGTGAAATCCGCCAGGTCCGAAAGGAAGCAACGGTAGCCTGTCCGACTTTGCCGCGGCTCCCTGACACTTTTCCTCTGGGAAAAGGGCCATTCTTTCCGGGTTCGGGCACGACCATTTTGCACTCTTAACGCAGGCCGCAATCTGCTGCACGAAAGATTTCATCATTCTTTCCAGCTGAGGAGGATCCGGTGCCTCTCAGGTCACAATGTCAGTCAGGACTCGTCCAAAGACATCGGTGAGTCGGAAATCACGACCGGAATGGAAATAGGTAAGCTCCTTATGATCGAGGCCCATGAGATGAAGAATGGTCGCGTGCAGATCATGAACGTGTGCCTCGCCCTCCGTTACCCGGAACCCAAATTCATCGGTGGCTCCCTGAATGCTTCCCCCCTTGATTCCGCCCCCGGCCATCCAGGTCGAAAATCCGGCGGCGTGGTGGTCGCGTCCCCCGGTTCCCACCGGGGTCCGCCCGAATTCTCCGGCCCACACAATCAGGGTCTCATCAAGAAGGCCGCGAGCCTTGAGGTCCGCAAGAAGACCCGCAATCGGCTTGTCGGTCTGGCCACAGAGTTTCTGGTGCCGCTTGTCGTTGTCCCCATGAGTGTCCCAATTCGAGTGGTAGAGCTGCACGAAGCGAGTTCCCCTCTCCACAAGTCGACGGGCCATCAGGCAGCTCTTGCCGAAACGGTCTGCCTCACCCTCCCCGATTCCGTAGAGCTTACGGGTGGGCTCTGTTTCCCCGGAAAGGTCGACGGCCTCGGGGGCATGGGCCTGCATCCGGTAGGCAAGCTCGTAGGCCTCGATCCGGGCCCCCAGCTCTGAGTTTACCGGCAGATGGCTCTGGTGCTCCTGATTCCAGGCCGCAAGAAGGTCGAGCTGGTCCCGCTGCGTATCCTGGGAGCGATTCATCGCAGGGTTCAAGTTGGGCACAGGAGTCCCTGACGTCTTGAACACCGTTCCCTGATGGCCAGACGGCATGAAGCCGGAGCTCCAGTTCTGAGCTCCAGAGTAAGGAGCTCCATTCACAAGCACCACAAAGCCGGGCATATTATTGTTCGGCGAACCAAGGCCGTAGTTGGCCCATGACCCCAGACAGGGGTGCCCCTGCCGGACGAAACCCGTGTTCATCTGGAGCGAGGCCGCTCCATGGGCAGCGCTATCGGCCTTGGTGGACCGGATCACCGCAAGATCGTCAGCGTGCTCGCGGAGGTGCGGGAAAAGCTCGGAGATTTCGATCCCAGATTGCCCGCAAGCCTTGAACTCAAAAGGAGAGCCCTTGAGCTTCCCCTTACCCTTCTGGCTGACTCCCTTGGCCGGCTTGAAATCATACTCTTCTCCATGACGCTTCCCCAGCACCGGCTTGGGGTCGAAGGTGTCCATGTGGCTGGGCCCTCCCACCATGAAGAGGAAGATGCAGTTCTTGGCCTTGGCCGGAAAATGGGTCGAGGGAGTTACTTCTCCAGCCTTCACCCCATCCCGCGCCAGCATCGAGGCCATCGCAGTTCCAAAGAACCCATTCCCCGCCTGCCAGAGGAATTCCCGGCGAGTCCGGCCGCAGGGGAAATGAAATGGTAGGGGAGAGGGCTTCATTGTTTTTAGCGGTAACTGAACTCGTTGGTATTGAAGAGCACCAGCGCGAGCGAGGCGAGTGGATCGATCTTCTGCTCCCGGGCTGCCTTTCCGAGAAATTCCTTCGCTTGCTCCATTTCCCGGGTGCTTGGCGGACGGCACAGGATGAGATCAAAGGCCGCCTCGATCTGAACTTCCTCCCCCTCCAGTTCCCGGAGGCGGCTCGCAAGGTGCACGGTCTGCTCATTGATGAAGCGTCCGTTCATCATCAGGAGAGACTGCACCGCGGTGGTCGACACCGCACGCTTGGCACAACTGCAGGAAGAATCCGGGTTATCCAATACCGCCAGTTCCGGAAGCGGGATGGCGCGCTTGGCGAACACATAGACGCTCCGCCGGGAGGCCTCTTCTTCCGTCGAGTTTTTCCAATCCGCACCCGATGAGGCCC
>PBTP01000072.1 GCA_002729275.1 Roseibacillus sp.
GAACAGCTGGATTGTCCTTGAAGATATCGACTGTCCCATTGCCATGGTGGACGTCAAAATCCAGGATGGCCACCCGGTCGATAGAGTTGTGTGCCAGTGCGGTGGCGGCGCCAACTGCGACGTTATTGTAAAAGCAGAACCCCATTCCGGTATCGTGCTCGGCATGATGTCCGGGTGGTCTTGCGCAGGAGAAAATTCGCTGGGTTTTACCAGAGAGAATAAGGTCAACCGCCTGCTCCATCGCTCCAGCAGCTAGTCTTGCGGCCGGGAGAGAGCCCGGGCACAGATGCGTGTCAGGATCGATCATAACGAGCCCGGAGGCGGGGGCGCTGGTAGAGAGTTTCTCCAGATAGAGGGGTTCGTGGACTCGCTGCAGTGCCTCGGCCGTTACGGGACAGGCTTCGAGATGCTTGAACCCGGGCCATTGGCCGGTTTCCTTGAGGTGGGACAGAACCGACTGTGTGCGTTCGGGTCGCTCGGGGTGCCCATCGTGCATTCTGTGCTCATCGTAGGCGGAGTGGCTTAGAAAAGAGAGCATGTGCAAGGGTGGGCCCGCAGGCGAAAATAGTCCACGATTGATTCAGAGGCCTTCCGCTCAGATCGTTTTGTGCATCACCCAGGTAATGAAGCGGGTAGCAGGCAGCCAGTTGCAACATGCCTCGATCCACCAGACCCAGAAACGGTAGCGCTGATAGATTTCAATTGCCCGCCCTTCACTTCCGCGAGTACGCTTCCAGATTCTGAAATCAGGTCCTTGCGCTTCTATGTAATATCGTCGTTCATTTTCGGCATAGTAGAGCTCTAGGTAGACGAGGCATTTCCCGACCTGTTTGCGCCGCAGGAATGTGTTTGGTCGCTTGGTGGGATGGGGCACATGGCGATTTTATAAGAGGATGTGCGATCGCAAAGTCGAAATCGTTGACAGTTTGGAGAGGGAACAGTTCCCTCCTTGTATGCAGCAGAGAGCACTGGGCAACACCCAGCTTCAACTGACGACCATCGGGATCGGGACTTGGGCGATCGGAGGAGGGGATTGGGCCTTCGGGTGGGGTGATCAGGATGAGAAAGAGGCGGTTGCTGGTATTCAGAAAGGCGTTGACCTCGGAGTGAACTGGATCGACACCGCAGCGATTTATGGAGACGGAGCCAGCGAGGTGCTGGTGGGGAAAGCCCTGCGGGATATACCGCGGTCAGAGAGACCCCTCGTGGCGACTAAATGTGGCCGTATCATGCAGGAGGATGGCACGGTGATGGGTAGTCTTAAGAAAGAGAGCGTTATCCGAGAGTGTGATGCCAGTCTGCAGCGTTTGGGATTGGAGTGCATAGATCTCTACCAGATCCACTGGCCAGACCCAGATGAGGATATAGAGGAGGCTTGGCATGCGATGGTGCAAATGAAGGAGGAGGGAAAGATCCGGGAGATTGGTGTGTCGAATCACAGTGTGCAGCAGTTGGAGCGGCTTCAAAGCATCCATCCCGTTGCCTCCTTACAGCCCCCATACAGTATGTTGAACCGTGAGCTGGAGGAGGATCGTCTTCCCTATTGCGGTGAAAATGGCGTAGGTGTTGTGTGTTATAGCCCGATGATGAAGGGATTGCTGACTGGGGCATTCACTCGGGAACGTGCGGAGGCCCTCTCAGACAAAGACCATAGAAGCCGGGATCCCAAATTTACAGCTCCTCAATTAGAGCTGAATCTGGAGGTGGTGGAGGCTATCCGACCAATTGCGGAGGAGGCAGGGCGCTCCATGGCGCAGTTGCCTCTGGCCTGGGTTCTCCGCCGTTCGGAGGTAACCTCTGCTATCGTAGGAGTGCGAAAGCCATCCCAGATCGAGCAGACAGTGGGTGGAGGGGACTGGATTCTTACACCGGAGGAAATCGATGTTATCGAAGGGGCCCTTGAGGTCCGGGCGGAGAGATTGGCCCAGCTCGGAGAGGCGAGCCAGGGGTGGGTATAAATGAGGGGGATAGGACTATCGAGATTGAGTTGCGCAAACTGCTGTTGGACCGCGAAGATCAGTTTAATCGATGCTTGGCCGAAAAGCTGATGACCTACGCGTTANGCNGCGAACTCGAGGTTAGCGACCGCCCCAGCATCGACGCAATTCTCACTGATCTCGACGACACGAACGGTGGCCTGCATGATCTCGTGCGCCTGATTGTCCTGAGCGAGTCGTTCCGGAATCATTAAGCGACCAGGACTGGAGATTAAAGGGGAACCTCGAAATACTCTAAAGCCCACTCGCGCATGAACCGGACCTGTTCCGGAGCGATGCGATAGATGATCATTTCCGGATTGGTGCTACTCCCCAGATATTGTCGAAGGAGTGGGTTTTCCCGCCAGATTTCATCGATAAGAGGCTGCTCGCTTTGGCCAAGGGGACGAGCCACTCCCGTGATGCGAACCTGATCATGACTGGAAGAGAGGTAGCAGAGCTCTACCTTGGGGTTGGCTGCGATCTGAGCGGTCTTTTGGTAGGCTTGAAGATTAGCTACATAGATCGTAAATCCATCCACCCGTACTGGCGATACAGGTCGGAGGCGCGCTTGATCGCCATCAACNGTGGCCAGCATCGGGAATTTGGCCTCCTTGATGACCTTCCGTGCCAAGCTTGGGAGTTCCTCGGGGTCGAATGGGTCAGGATGGGGCTTGGGCATCAAGTTCGGGCAAGTCTACCGCCGTCCTATCTGTAACCGCGAGCGCAATCCGTGACTTCTCCTCAAAAAGGCTCTAGCCTTCGAAGAGTTCTCTCAGTGTCTCGTGCGCTTTATCTGGCTTTTCCTTATTCTTGTCGTTCTCGTCGTGCTGCCGTTTGCGGTTTGGGGAGATCAGTTTTCCAAGTATTTTAATCTGCAAAATACCAGTGCCGTCCTCATGGAGCCCGGGAGGGCGTGGGCCTGGATTGTGGGTATCGGTCTCCTTCTNCTTGATCTGGTTCTTCCGATTCCAGGAACGGTCGTTATGTCTGCGCTTGGGTTTATCTATGGGCCTTGGATCGGAGGAGTGATAGGAGGTGCCGGCTCCATACTTTCTGGCCTGCTTGCATACGGATTCTGCCGACATTTTGGCAGGCCCGTTGCACGTTGGATTGCAGGAGAAAAGGATCTTATGAAAGGGGAGCTACTATTCAGAGGAACTGCAGGGGGCTGGATGGTATCCCTCTCTCGGTGGCTCCCAGTTTTTCCGGAAGTTATATCCTGTATCTCCGGGTTGACCAGGATGCCTGTTCGCCGGTTCAGTTCGGCCCTGGCCTGCGGGAGCCTGCCCCTGGGTTTTGCCTTTGCTGCAATTGGGCACTGGGGGCATGAGCAGCCCGTGATTGCGCTCGCCCTGAGTGCCGGACTGCCACCCCTGCTCTGGATCATTCTTGGTCCGCTTGTTATGCGGGGCGGGGAGAACGCGGAAGGTGAATCTCCGGAGAGAAATTCATAATCAAATATTGAATGCGTGTCGGCAGGGGGCTAGCAAGGAAGGATGAAACAACTGCGGGTTGCTCTGCNCCTCATNGCTGGAATTGCTCTACTTCCTTTGTNGTCCAGTGGCGACACCAAGAACAAGAACCGTATTGTCCCGCCAACGAGGAAGGGGGCTGCATCCGAATTGCCAACGATCCGAAAGGTAGGAGAAGACCTGGTTACCGTTGGGAAGAAAACATACAAAGTAACGAGTCTTACCAGGATTCTGGTCAATGGTAAGAAGGCTAAGGTAGCGGATCTCAGGTCCGGAATGCAGGCGTCGGTTACGGGAGGTGTACTCCGTTACGGGAAGGAGGCATCTGATACGATCTACAAGGCTAGCCGAATCATGGCTAAGACGGATAACAAGTTAGAGGCCAAGCGTAGGGAGTTTAATAAAAAACAAGCCGAACGAGCCCGGGAAATGAACCGTCGCAAGAACCAAGGTCGTANTCGCCGCTAGCTGGGAGAGGACGCGAGAGAGCGTGCTTTTTCAGGGGCTATATTCGACCCTCAGCCGGAGAAACCGGGCGGATTGGTTATTCTCCTGGTCCGAAAAACGGACTTTTACCCGGCCGTTGAATGGGGGGTCAAGGATGACGGGACCGGCTCCAGAGAAAGGAGTGGTGTCCGTTTTTAAAAGTAGGGACGTCCAGTTCACGAGGTCGTCAGATCCTTCCACGGTGTAGATGATATCATCGGCCCCATAACCTTCTGCCGCGCCAGAGTTTGCCGGTAGTTCGAAGGATATGACGGTCTGCCCGATGTCTCCCCGGTTAATCTGAGGGAGCGAAGAGGGCCCATTGAAGCCAAGATCGAGAAAGGGATCCAGACCCAGGCTAAACTCCATAAGGGCGGATAGTCCGTCGCCGTCACCGTCCTCAAGAGCAGAGAGGCCATGAAAGGCGAGCCATTCCGGAAAGAGGACGGGAATGAGAATGCCACTTCGATCGGGTGTTCCGTTGATCTCCTCGCTTTGACTCCAGCTGCGCGCAGAGTCAAAGTCTCGGGGGAGAGTAAGAGACCTCTGTAATTCCAGAGAGAACCCGGATCCTGCGCTGGCAGGCCACCAGTCGGGATTATACTCGAAGCGTAGTATTTCAGCATCGAACGGCGCAGGTAGGGAGAGCGCGACCATCTCTCCACTGTTATCGAGATTCCCCTCGAATACACCTGCGACATTGAGCGATCTTCCGTAACGGGATTGAAAGGCAGTCAGATCGCCTACGACGAGAATCTCTTCACCGGGTTGAAGGATGAGGGAGGGGAAGGTGAAAGAGATGCCGTTGGTAAAGCTCACGCCTGTGAGGTCCAGAGGAGCTGGTCCGGTGTTCCTGAGTTCGAGAAATTCGTATGGTTTTCCACCAAGGGGCTCATACATGATCTCGGAAATGCGAAGGTAACGCAGGAGCGCGAGTGCGTTCAGGAAGTTTGGATCAGTGGATTCTCCCTCTCTGTCGTTCGCGAGGCCACTTGTTGGCAGATTGAAATAGGAGCGCCCGGTCGGAGAAGGATTCCAGCGCCCCTGCGAAATATCTGCGCCCTGTGGGCCAAAAATGATCTGATCGATAGAGTTGCCACTGGAATCGAACAGGAGGATCCGGTCGCCATCTGCGTCGAGGGCAAAGGGGAGATGGTTCGGGCCGGAGGAAGGATTCCGGTCTGCAATGAGTTTGAGATATCCGCTGCCGGTAATGAAGCTCAGAGGAGGAAAGGAGTGATCATCGGGATTGTCAGGGTGATCGCTTACCCCGAGTCCCTCCAGTGCGACCGGCAGGGGGTCGGGATTATGGATTTCGAACCAGTCGTCACGGAAAAGGACCTCGCCCTCTGCCATCCATTCGTTGATGATCAGGCTGGCAGGATCTCCGGTGCGCTGCCTGCTATTTTCTTGTCCCGGGGTCAGGGTATTCAGGTGCCATCGATCCCACTTATCGCGGCCAATAGAGAATCCAGGCACCTGCGGACCAAATTCGATGGAATCAAGAAGAGTTCCTCCCCGCACTGGGGAATCAAAGAGGTAGAGGCCCTCACCGGTCGCGCTGAGAGAAAACCCAAGATGAATGCCGGAGGTGCCATTGGGGTCGTCAGCAAAGAGGACCAGAAATTCCCCTGCCGCGAGCGTTGCACCCGTGGGAAAAATAAATTCCCCGGGAGTATCTGGGTTGTCGGAGAGGCTTATCCCGGACAGGTCGATAACAGAGGTTCCCTGATTATGGATTTCGACAATGTCAGGGTAGGTGCCTTCATGAGCTATTGNTCCTCCATTTTCAGAGAGAACCTCGCTGATNACGAGTCGTGAGAAAGTAGAGTCGACAGTCCAGCTGCGGGACTCGGCAATATCAGGAAGCCAGACCGAAGCGAAAGTCCGCCCCTGAATATAGAGGGTATGGGTGCCGTCAGGAAGATTGTTGAGTTGGATCTGTGCGGTTCGGGTAGTTGGGGTCTTCGGAACCAATCCGCCTGCATTACCGATGTCAAATGCCTCACTCCATGGGCCGTCATTGAGGCGATACCGGTAGCCGAAAATGCCAGGTCCCCCCACGGTAATTTCAGNTGACCGGGAGGTGGTGAGNNNCGGGGGTTCGCCGGCGATTTGAACCTGATTTGGGACTAGAGCTCCCAAATCGCCTCCGAGCGGCCCCGCGCGGAGAGCGGGTGATCCTGGTCGAAGGCTAAAGTCTCCCTCGTCCGGATTGGTAAAGCGTGCGGCCCCTGGAAGGTTGCCAAGGCCCAGATCATAGATTGATTCGCCNGGGTGTTCCTCCCCGACGTTAGTGTCCTCGATCAAGGGATCGACAAGATTGTAGGAAAACTCCAGGGGAGTGCGGAAGGTGGAGTCCTCGGTTCGCATGTCTGCGTTGCCGAAGACGCGGGGAATGTCGATGAAGATATTGGATCCGGCGTAAGCGCCTGCCGCTGGTGTAGGGGAGCTGTCCCCCGGGACGAAGAGGTTTATGGCAGAACCNATGTTGGTATTATCGAAGGTATCAACAAAGTCCGGGTGAATCTTGTAGATCGTGTTGTTTTCAAAGATAGTGTCCGAATTGTTTTTCAGGCTGATGGCATGATCGACATCCCAGAAAATGTTCCGGGCAAGCATGGTCGTGGTATCCGGCCGATCTCCGGTAGAAATGGCATTCGCATATCCCCTATCCGATGTTTCATCATCCTTGAAGACCCTAGTAAAGGTGTTCCCCGCAACATAGATATCGCCACCCAGATCCAGTTCTTCGCAGCGCGATCCGGCAAAGTAGTTCCCGAGAATCTGAACGATCGGCTCAGGCAGGCTCCCGCTGACCACGTCAACGACATCGTTGTGCCCCTTGTTGGTTCCAAAGCGATTATTGCGGATGATGTACCTCCCATCCTTCGGGATATCTCCCTCCCCCTTNATGTGCTCACTGATGTTATCCAAGCCAAGTTCGGCGGCCTGCTCGTCTGGGGCGAACATGTCCGGGAAGGTGCTGTTTTCAATGATCACCGAGGCGTCCTCGGTGTAGATCATACGGATATGGGTGCCGCTGAATCGGACGTCGTCAATCACGCACTGGGACCGAATGATTCCAACTGCCCCTTCCCGGTGTTGTGCATTTCGAATGTCAACATGCGCGATGCGGTTGGTCGGGTCCATTGAGTCAACAATCTTGAGGCCGTCCCATTTGGGAGGTCCTGAAGGAAGTCCGTCACTGGCGGGATCAGCGACGAAAGGTGCACCNGGAACGCTGGTGAGTTGCACTCTGGAAAATGGGGTCCCCTCAATCTGAACGGAGCCGCTGACCGTAAGCCGGGATCCGGGTGTGAAGTAGACGCTGGTGCCGGCTTCAATGATCAGATTTCCACCAGGTGGGACTACGGCATCGGAGGTGATTCGGTATGGCCCATTTGCTGCGATCCATCGGATTTCGGAGCCAGCGCCATCAAAAACCTGATCGTAGGAATAGCAGCCGATGTCCTGAGCTGNGCCGTCAGGACCGAGAGGCAGGTCAGGCATTGCCGCATTCCTTGCCGGAGATGAAAACTCTAGGTAATAATTGCGGTTGTCCGGATCTACGAAGAGCGGATCCCCGTTGAGATTGCTCTGGTTCTGCTCCTGAGAATTAGGCCACGGCAGACCGATGATGGTATGCTGCAGTGCAACATCCGTAGGATCATAATCAGTGCGGATGTCTTCAGAGTTGTTCCAGATAATGGAGTTCGAGATTTCGTAGAAGCTCGGAGCGTCGTCTCCATTCTTATTTTCTGCCTGCACTCCGATCGAGCTGTTGTCTGTAATGGTGCAGAAGTCGAGAAGGGCTCTTGCGTCGTCCTTTGCGGAGAACCCAATCGCGCAGTTGGCAAAAAGGGACCTNTGGACGGTGGCAGTTCCGCCAAGCATGCTCATTCCCTTGTCTCCCATTCCCCGGACAAGACAGTCTTCAATGACCACATCGGCATCGAGAGTGTCAATGCCATCATCCTCACAGTTGGCGACAAGTATCCGGCGAAGTATGATTGATTGTCCATTGCCAGCTCCGTGAAGATACACGGCATCGTTGTCATCGACCTCGCCATCCTCCCGGTAGCGGCCAAGCATATCCGTGATCCAGCAGTCTTCCATCAGCACGCCCGTGTCAAAGGTTTCGACTCCCATGACCGAACGGGCCCAGTGGCACTTTTTGAAGGTCATTAAGGAATCCACTCCTCCCTCCCTTTCAGTTTCTCCTATCTTGCCTCGATTATCTGAAATTGTGCAGCTTTCGAAGGTGACTTCTGAGCCCTTTATCCTGAGAACCCGGCCATGGTCCGTATGACCACCCCGTGGCGAATGCCCAGCCCGATGAATATTAGAGAATTCAAAATGGGCTGACTGGGAATTCTCGAATTGAATATGACCCCAGGGGGAATTGTCTGTTGAGGAGGTAAAGGTGACGGGCTGATTCTCCGTTCCAGAGGAAATTACGCTACCCTGAATGACCAGGTCCGTGCCCTCAGTTCCCTCGGGAGCCGGATCGCCATCCAGAAGAACCAGAGTCCCGGGAGAGACCGTGAGGGTGTGGCCTGGTGGCACGGTGGTATCGTCGGTGAGCCTTACGATTCCGCTCCAGGTGGTTCGCTCTCCTGGAAGAGTGCCGCTGAACTGGGCAATTTCCTCGTCAAACAGGCTAGTGATGTTTTTACGAGCCTCCTGATTGACTGCTGTCGCGATGATGGTGAGATCGCCAGGATTGGCCCCTGCAATGGTGGCAGTCAGCTCGAAATCAAAACTGATATCAGAGCTTTCGTCGTCATCCTGATGCATTTCAACGGCAATCGTATTGTTGCCATCAATCAGCAGGGTGTGAATGTCTTCCTCAGCAAAATCCAGGTCGTCGGGGTCGAGGAAATCATNTTCCTGACTGGAGCCATTGCTCGCCTCGGTGAGGTAGTCAGGTTCTGATTGAACGTTGTCCCGGCCGATAGCGGTGCCATTCAGATAAATTACGACCCCATCGTCTCGCTTGATCCGGTAATCGAGTGCGAGGACTTGCGAGGTGTCAGCGATGGAGAAATCCCTGCGAAAGTATGTGGTGATGAATTTATCATCCTCGTCATTATCATCATTGTCCTCGTTAGGCCCAAANCGCACTTCGGTTGCTTCGTCGTTATCCCCATAGCCCAGTTCTGCGGGGCCGCTGCGCCAGTCATCATCATTAAAATCGCGCTCGCGCCANGCTGTCCCNTGGTCGGANCCGTCGTCAAGATAGCGCCATGTTGCTCCCCTGTTGATNAGAGAAGAGGAAAACCCATCAGCTCCNCCNTCCACTTTCACAAGGGCTGAGCCAAGTCCATTTCTGATCGTAACAGTTCCGGGTGTCAGTGTGATTCCCGGTATGTTGGTGGAGAGGTTCGCNGTNGTTTGCCAGAGGTTTCGGTTGATAGTGCCGTCGCCATCACGGAACTCCAAACGGACGAGAAGGGGATGGGAGGGAAGATATGAATCCCGGGTAATGACNGTGAGGTTCCCGACGGGGATCTCCCCGACGAGGGTCCCGGAAATATCTGTAGTAGCGGAGGTGTCATACCATACTTCCAGAGAGGTTTCCTCCACCATGGCGCCGGTTCCGTCCAGACCNGCGAAGCATTGAATGGTGACACGATTCAGCCCGGGCCTGAAAAAGCTCTCTTTTGAGCCTGCCCTGAGCTGCCACGTGCCGGCGCGTTGGTCGCGCTCAGCCGGAGTGCCATTCAAAAGCACAGAAAGGGCACGCCCTGATCTAAACCTTCCGGTGAAGAGGGCGCTTCCAGTTTCAGTTCGAAAATATCCGTCTGTGACCGGCAGATCACAGGATGCGGTGAAGATGTCAGGCACCTGTTCGATTGCTTCAACCGCCCTTTCAGAGATCCAGTCCTTTGCNTCTGTGATCTCATCCTNTTCCACCCAGCCCTCAAGTAGTTCNTCAACCATGGGATGCAGGGTAGACTCTGAAAATGAACNTGAGGTNAGACTCAATAATTTCTCGTAGTAGAGATGNATGATCTCGTCATTTTGAAAAAAGCGAATCAGGCCGGGCAGATCATCGAAGCTCCAGATGGACCGGTCTGGGTCTACAGTGGTGTTCCCAAGGTTGAAAACGGTGTCAAGGTCGTGAGGAACCAGAATGAATCGTGGGTCATTTATGCCGCGGTAGAGGCCGTAATCGTCGCCCTTGGAAGTAATCAGTCCTCCCTCCCGATTTCCCGCGAGGGTGTCCAGGGCGAAGAAGGTTACCCACTGGTCAATATTCAAGACTCTGCCTACTTCCTGAAAGTAGTTTTCTGCCGGGGCATTGTTCAGAGCGTCGGTAAGGGCGATCAGATCATTCCAGTCATCATCGGCCTCGTTGGTCTTCTTAAAATAGGTATCCCGGTAGCTGTTGGCATTGGGACCTTCATACCGGAGGTCACCCTCCTCGTCGGTGTCTTCGTTGTCCCGCACCTGATAGAGGTTCCCATCAGAGTCGAGTGGCCAGTGGTTGCGGGCGTATTCGCTCCCGAAGCTCTCCACCCGGGCGTAGGATCCAAACATATTAGACCCGCTTCGCGCGAGGTCCTCGCCGTTGATTCTTAGAAGTGCGGCCGCTGCCTCGGCGGTCTCGATCCCTGCGGAGCGGAGGTATCTGCTTCCAAAGACCTGAGAATGGGGATACTGCGCATTGAACTTAACGGATGGCTGGCCGTTCCATGCGTCATCGCTCCGAAACTTTATGAGAAAGTTGTTTGGGGGGGGATTGCGTGAGCTGGCCCCTCGATTCCGAACGCTGGCGAGGTAGCGCAGAGCGAGCCCGGTTCCATCCTCAACGACAAAGGTGCAATTCATCTCTGCGTTACTTTCTTCCTCGTTCCGGGGAGATTCGCTATCATCTCCGATATCGGCCAGCTCGGATCGCTCCTCTTCGGTCATCACGATACGATATTTCGGTTGGGAGCCGGGGACCCACGCTGCATAGGGGTCATACGAATCGTCGAATTGCAGGAGTGCGTTGGCCTGTTGGGTTCCATCCTCCTGCGAAGGAGCAGGCCATGTGCGCTCGGCGGAATCGGTGAATGCACGAAGGTAAAATTCGACCACGGTGCGGTCAGGCTGGCCCGGAATTTCCGAGCTGAAAGAGCCGTTTGAACTCTCACTCATTTCCGTTGAGATCCAATCGGGCTCTCCGTCCACTCGCCAAAACAGGACGGCGGATCCGGAGCTGTTAATAGAATCCAATTCGGCGTGGATGATTACGTTGTCACCAGAACGTGGAATAACGGGAGCGTGGCTGACATTCTTTATCAGCGGAGCGGTAGTTGTTGATAGAATGGAGTTTGCACTCCCCGGTGACCCGCCTGCTGCGGTGCTGGAGCCCCAGTTCTGGCCCTGATTGTTGGAAAGGGCGGGGTTGATGAGTTCAAGTGAAGCCCCTCCGCCATCGTGAGTGGCGATCCAGGTCCAGCCCCGGTGTCCGTTGTCCAAGGGGCCTCGCGCTCTCCTGGCCCAATCGCCCTCATCGGCGAAGCGAACCCGGTCGATTCTGTTTCCGACCTGATCCTCGAGGGTGATATTTTCTCCGGAATTGCGAAGACGCCCGACCCATGGGCCAAAGATGTTTCTGCCTGTATCGGCCTCGGGGTGGGTGGTATTGAAGGTGATGGGATCTGCAGCGATAACAAGGTAGCTATTGCCGGGAAAGATTGTCCCGGATGGAAAGCTGAAGGCGACTCCCTGGCTGATGCTCCAGTTCGAGAGGTCGATGTCGAATGTGGATGGATTGTAGAGCTCGATCCATTCCGTCATTGGATTCTCTGGCTCAGGGTCGTGACTTTCGTGGTAGAATATTTCGTTAATCACCGGGTTTGCCGTGCTCTTCAGGCCGAGGGCAAGAGAGGCAAGTAGGAGCAGGGAGACAGCGCAGTGTGGGAAGTGGCGCATGGCAGCAGATTGTTGCATGGGAGGGGGAATTCTTCCGCGGTCCGCGGAAGCCGTGCAGATTGTCGGCAGGGAGAGATTTTCGGGACCTCTATGGTATGGAAGCGGTCGTTTCGAGAGCAAGCGTATTTGCCGTTGCGGACCGGGACTTCTGGGCAGAGAGCCCTATGCGATAATACTCCGAGGATCACAGCGGAGGAGGGTCTTGAGGCGTACAAAAAACTAAATAGTAAGGGTCAAAGGATGCTGAGGTGGTAGGTGGGATGCGAATAGTGATCAGGAGGGTGAAATTGATCCTCTGCATGATGAGGATCATTGTTCCCTCATATGGAGTAGAGGGGCATGATGTGGNTGGTGCNAGCCTCGCCGAATNCGAGGAAGTGGCTGGCCTCAAGCCGGACCCGGTTCTCGAGGTCAGTTACAGGCTCGAGCCGGNGGNGGATAAAACGATAACCGATAGGGTGGGTTGGTCCGGGCCGCTTCCTTCTGAGAACAGGAAAGGNCGTATCTNGGGTGGCTAGATCAGCAAAATAGGGGNGCAGGATTGTTCGATNTCCGGCTCAAGGTGNCCGGGAAGAATATGACCCGAGAGTNGCCCTTGGGTATTCCCCTNATTGAGGCTCCTCGCTCGTGAGGGGAGCTGATTGGGCAAGCTAGGCGTCGAGGGAAGGAGGCCTTTCGTGAAGTNAAGAGCTACCTTTGGTTTCCGGANNTGGAATAGGGCGTCNTTNACCGGAAAGGTGAANAGTGCAGNAGCACATTGGTCGTCCCGTTCAAGAAAAGAAGTCCGAGGATATCCGGCTTCAGCCTGCTCTTTTAGGGNCAGGTGGTGATAATGAATCCGATGGAAAGTGGGTTTGTTTAATCGTTTAAGGGGGANAGAAAATTCACGATTTNGCCCAACAAATGAAAACGACTAAGATCGCATCTANCATGACANAACTTCTTTTTTCNGTAGCGGTGACGCTCATCGCTGTGGGGGCAGATCTTTCTGCGGAAGAAACTCTGCCTGATCCCGATGGCAAGCCCGCTGAGGTNTCCAAGCCTGTTCAAGTCTTCATCATCATGGGNCAGTCGAATACATTGGAATTTGGAAAAGTGAAGGGAGAGAAGGAAGGCTCGCTTGAGCATGCCGTTAAGAAAGAGAACCTTTATCCGTTCATGGTGGATGACGCCGGCAACTGGACGACGCGCAAGGATGTTCGCAACCTGCATGTCATGGGAAGCGGTGGGCCCGGGAAGANAAGTGTCAGGCGTAATGACTGGCTCACCGTCTCTGGAGGAAAGATCGGCATCGAAACCGGCATCGGACACCATCTCGGCAATGCGCTCGATGCTCCTGTCCTGATTCTCAAGAGNTCGATTGGCAACCGTAGCCTCGGTTGGGATCTGCTGCCTCCCGGCAGCCCGAGACACGAAGTTGAGACGATCGACAGGAAAACTGNAAAGAAAATCATCATGGTGACGCCTGCTCACAAGGATGAAGTTCGTCACCCAAGCTGGATCAAGGGCGAAATCCCTGCCCCTCCCAAGCACACCTGGCATGCCGGACTCCAATATCTTGGAGACGTCGCCCGGGCGAAGGAAGTTTTGAGTCAAGTGGCCAAATACTATCCTGAATTACCTCAGCTTTCAGGGCCACCAAGTTATGAGGTAGCTGGGTTCCTCTGGTGGCAGGGGGATAAGGACCGCTACAATGCGGCCCATGCNNCCATGTATGGAAAAAACCTGAATCAACTCTTCAAGGCTCTTCGCCAGGAGTTCAATGCGCCCAAGGCTAAGATGGTCGTTGCTACCCTCGGTCAGACCGACAAGGACTCCGCCAAGGGGAATGAGAAACTAATCATCGATGGCATGTTTGCCTTCGGAGATGACCATAAGGGAGAAACCGCTATCGTTTACACTCATCCGCTCTCCATGGGCGGAGCCTCCAACGGGCACTATGGGGGGAACGCCAAGACCTATATGAATGTCGGCTTGGCCATGGGTAAGGCCATGGTCGGCCTTCTGAAGGACAAGTAGGCAATGACTTCGACGCCAAGTNGCGATACTGATGCAGCTTTTGGGAGATGAAGAGAAATGATGAGGTAGCCCTTCTGGCCTCGGCAGTGGTGTTGCTGGCTGGCGCTGTTTCCCTCGGCATGGGAGGTGTCACCCAGGCGCTTTCCAAGTATCGAGGCCTTGGTATCGAAGATGCAATAAACACAGTTGGTTTTATCCTGCTCGCGCTAGGTGGCTGGACCTTTTTGGCCACATTCCTCAAACGCGATCGGAAGGGTGATTGACTCTATCAGTGGCGAGGGTCTGCTACCCCATGCCATTATCGTTTCTCGGGCCTGTTCAACCATGATTTCCAATTACGCCAGAGGGCAAATCACGATGATAAGAAATATCTGCCTCCGCAAAAGTTGCCGACGAAGAACGGTTCTGGTTGTTGCATTCGCTCTTGCCGGCCTTGATGTCCAGGTCGCTGATGCAGCGAATACTCCGGTCAAAGTATTCATTCTCTCCGGTCAATCGAACATGGTGGGAGCCGGGAAAGTGGATGGTGGCAGTAGCCGCTGGGGAGCTGAGTTTATTGNCCCGGCGGTTTCCGTTTACACGGGGGCATACGACCCAAAAGCGGACTACGACGCTCTGNAGCCGCTCAGAACCTTGAAGCTCGGGAAATTCGGAGGGGTCACACCCACGCCCTATCCAGGTGGTGGCGCTCAGGTAACCCGTGGCTTCATTCGAGTCGAAGAAACAGGGGTCTATGAGTTTCGCCCAGGCTATGGAGGCTCCATGGACAATGTCATGGAGGTGAACGGCCAGGTGGTGCATCGCAAGGAGCTAGGCCAGAATGCCGTTCGCCACGAAATCCGCCTTGAGGGGGGGAAGAAGGTTCCCTTCAAGATAACTTACTTTTCAGCGGATGCGAACGGGCTGGGTTGGATCGTGCGTCTGGACGTGCCCGGGGCTCTTTCGACCATGGTAAAGATGAAGGGGATGTATCCTTATCTGATAGACGAGAGCGGGCAGTGGAAGTCTCGTGATGATGTCTTCTACAAGGGAGTTGTGGCGGCAACAGGAAGCCACTGGTTGGGAGTGGCCGGGGGACGAATTGGCCCGGAGCTTGGCTTTGGGCACGCAGTGGGTAACCACAGGAAGGAGCCGGTCCTTATCTTGAAGACCTCGCAGGGTAATCGCTCCCTCTCCTGGGATTTCCTGCCTCCGGGAAGCGAGCGCTTTGAGTATGACGGGAAGATCTATGCCGGCTACAAGGAGTCTCCCCTTTCATGGAGCAAGGGCGCCGATCCAGAGCCGATCAACTGGTATGCGGGGAAACAGTATGATGATTGCTTTGGGGCTGCCCATGAAGTGCTCGAAAACTTCGACAAGGAATTCCCCCATTGGCAGGGTCGAGGATATGAAATCCAAGGCTTCGCCTGGTGGCAAGGCGACAAAGACCGCTACAATGAGGGCCATGCGATTCACTATGAGCAGAATCTGGTTCGACTCATTAAGACGCTGCGCAGGGAATTCAAGGCGCCATCTGCTAAGTTTGTCGTGGCAACCCTTGGGCAGACCGTCCGCAATGCGCCTCCGGGGAATGAGAAGTTGATTCTTGATGGCCAGCTTGCGGTCGACGGAGCCTCAGGTAAATACCCTGAATTCAGAGGGAACGTCGCCACCGTATATACTCACCCCCTCAGTCAGGGAGGAGCCTCAAACAGTCACTATGACGGCAACTCGCAGACTTACATGGATATCGGGGAGGCCATGGGCGAGGCCATGGTGGGTCTTCTGAAAAATGAGTGAGAGGCGGTCCGCCTGTATTAGACTGCCGCGGAGAAGGTTGAGCCGGGCGGACCTGATCGTGGCTAGTGCCGTAATTATTTTCAGTGTCGAAAACGTCGTCCCGGGCTTTCCGGGCCCTCTTGATGCAGGTCATCTATTTTTCGGGGCCGATGGACATGCTCGCTACCGTTGCTCTACCTAAATGGTAGTTTGTGGGCAGGAGATTGCGGGTAGCTCCTCTGGTGTTGTGTGTTGGGCCTCTCTAGTACCACACCAGATACCGTAGGGAGGTTGGAAAGATTTGAGGTGTGTCGATGTTTGTGATGTATCTGCACAGTTGCCAATCAAAGAGTATAACACTAATTCGATGAAGGCTCCCTGTTATTTAATATTTTCCGCAGTACTATCGGCCTCTGCCCTATTACTGCCTGCAGCCCCTTTCGCCTTTCGTAGCGATGACCGGGTTGCTCTTGTAGGTACTACTGTGGTGGAACGTGCGCAGCGTTTCGGGCATGTCGAAACCCTGCTTAATCTGGCAGCTGGGGCTGAGGTGACAGGCCTCACCTTTCGCAANATTGGCTGGAGCGGAGACTCGGTGTTNGGGGATGCNCGTTCTTATTTCGGTGCGCCCAAGGAAGGGCGGGATCGTTTGCAGCGGGTAGTCAAGGAGGTCAAGCCTACCGTGCTCCTGATATGCTACGGCACNAATGCAGCGATGACGGCCACGAAGGGCTGGACCGATGATCCGGCCGGGGTAGCTCGCTCGAAGTCCGGAGATAAGGAGAGCCTGAGTCTGTTTGTAGAAACCTACGGGAAGCTGTTGGATCTGATCGTGGGAGGAGCGGGANCAGAGCTGCGTGAAGTAGTCCTGATCTCGCCTCCTCCGCTGGAAAATCTGGGCCATCCGCTGCCCGATCAGAGTGCCAATAATGCCCGTCTGGTAGTCTACCGGGATGCGATTCGGAATCTTGCGGCGGCTCGTGGGCACCGTTTCCTGGACCTGTTCCAAAGGATGGGGGGTAACAAGCTGAAAGCNGGAGAGCAAAGTCGAGGTCCGCTTACGATCAACGGGGTGCACTACGGGGAAGCTGGCTATGTTTTGATTGGAGAGTCACTGGTGGACGGACTGGGTCTTACGCTGCCAAGAAACCTTTCGGCCAACGATTCTTCAGTAGTGGCCCTGCGGAAGAGCATCATGGAAAAGAATCGGCTGTTCTTTCATCGATGGCGACCCTCGAACGAGACTTACCTGTTCCTTTTCCGAAAGCATGAACAGGGCAACAACGCGAAGGAAATCCCCATGTTTGATCCGCTGATCGAGAAGGAGGAACAGAGCGTGGAGAGCTTGCGCGCAGTGGTGTTCAGCAAACTGTAGGGATAAGGAGATTAACAATGAAGAGAATCATTCTATTTGGATTGTTGCTGNTGGCTGGAGCGCTGGCCGCGTCTGCTCAGCGCGGGTTGAAGGANATNCCGAATCCGGACGTNAAGGCGCAGGAGGCGGGGTTCAAGTTGCCGGTTGGAGCGAAGATTAATCTTTTTGCTGCAGATCCCCAGATCACCAAGCCGATTCATATGAATTGGGACGGGCAAGGCCGCCTCTGGGTNGTGGGTAGCCCGCTTTACCCCCATATCAAACCGGGGGAGGAGGAGAGTGACCTACTTTACGTTCTTGAAGATACTAACGGCGACGGAATTGCGAACAAGGTGAGCGAGTTTGCGGCTGACCTGCATATTCCCACCGCGGTTCTGCCCGGTGACGGAGGAGTTTATGTGGCCAATTCGACCGAGATGATTTTTCTGCGGGATAACGATGGTGACGGCAAAAGCGATGAGCGAAAGATCGTGCTCTCAGGGTTTGGCACAGAGGATACCCATCACCTTCTCCACACCTTCCGCTGGGGGCCGGCAGGGCACCTGTGGATGAACCAGTCTATATACATTCACAGCCACATAGAGACTCCTTATGGTGTGCGGAGGCTTCTGGGAGGAGGGATGTGGCACTTCCGCCCAGAGACTGGGCGACTCGAAGTTTTCATGAAAGGCCTCGTTAATTCGTGGGGGCATGTTCTCGACGAATGGGGNCAAAGCTTTATGACCGACGGAGCGGGAGGTGACGGCATTAACTACGTTTTTCCACGATTCGTAGGGGTTACGTCGCCGGGAGCATCGCGGGTTCTGCGCGGACTCAATCCGGGACAGCCGAAGCACTGCGGGCTGGAGATCGTGACCGGTCGTCACGTGCCAAAAGATTGGGTGGGGACTTTGCTCGCTCCCGACTTCCGCGGCCATCGGATCAATCGTTTTCGTCTGACGCACAAGGGAGGATCTTATATTTCTACCAAGATNGAGGATCTGGTCTCCTCGACCCATCGGGCCTTTCGCCCCATTGACGTCAAGATGGGGCCGGACGGAGCAATCTATATCGCGGACTGGTACAACCCTATTATTCANCATGGGGAGGTCGACTTCAGGGATGCGCGTCGTGATCATACCCACGGACGTATATGGCGCATCAGCTTTCCCGAGCGCCCCNTGGTGCAAAGGCCNGANATCGTGAAGGCTCAGTCTGCAGGACTGGTGTCCCTTCTGGATTCTCCNGAAGGTTTAACGCGCACTCGCGCGGCGGTCGAANTGCGGCAGCGNGAAGCCAAGGAGGTNATGCCGGCGCTGGAAGAATGGTATGGTTCGTTAANGGAGGATCAGGCCCTGCAAAAGCTCCGTGCTATCTGGGGATCACAGGCGGTGGGAGCTTTCCAACGTAGCTGGGCGGAGGATCTGGTATCTGGATCGAACCCTAAGGCGCGGGCTGGAGCGCTGCGGGCTCTTTACTACACGGCGGGCGAAGAGAAGACGTCCCGGCNGTTATTGGAAAAGGCGGTAGAAGACCCGAATCCGCAGGTGCGCCTGTGGGCAGTGAGCGTTCTAGCTCAGTTGCCATGGCCAGACACGGTCACATTGGCGTTGCGGGCTCTTGAGAAGGAGGGGGTGGACAAGTATCTCGATTTTGCGCTGTGGTCGATCTGCCGTGAACACGCCTCGCGCTGGCTTCCGGTCGCCCAGGAGCGAAATCCCTTTCGACATACTTGGCAGCTCTTTTTCGCAGGGCAGGCTCTCAAGCAGCCGGTTGGAATTTCGCATGTTCTCAAGTCGCTGGCAGAGGGTGAGTTCGAGACCGAGGCCCAACTCGACGAAGTAATCAGNTGGATCGCAAATGTGGGTGAGGGAAACCATCTGGAAGTTCTGTTCACCGTAGCGCTGTCGGATGGTGCGCCAAAGTCCCGCCAGATGAGAGCCCTGCGAGGCCTGCGGGACGCTGCCCGTTTGCGCAAGCAGCGGCCAACTGGTCGCCTGGGCAGGTTGAACCGGTTTCTGGAGAAAGGGAATGGGCTGGTTTTTGCGGAGGCTGCCGCGTTGGCTGGGATGTGGAAATTGGAGGAGGCCCGGGAACCTCTTGAGANGGCATTCCTCGGGCCGGAAGCTGTCTCCTCTGCCGCNGCTCTGGAGGGTTTGCGGGCACTTGGAGGAGCCAGGACAAAGCAGTTTTTTTCAGCCATAGCGCGGAATGTTGGAACGGACTTCGCCAAGCGCCTCCGTGCGGTGGTTGGGCAGACTCGTCTCGACGCCAAGGCTGGAGCGGAGTTGGCGGTATCTCTCCTCCAAGGTGCGCGCAGAGCGGAGGATGTACAGGTAGTCGTCGATGCCTTTCTCGCCAATAAGAATGGGCCGTCTGCGCTGGCCGAGGTGTTAGAGCGCCCTGGATCAACCATGAAGCCTTCGATGGCACTCGTGGGATTAAATCATGCCGGCAGCTCGGCCAACAAGTCGGAGGCCCTGATCGAGGCCTTCCGGAAGGCGGGTAGCCTGAAGCCCATGAAGCTCAAACTCAGTAGCGCCGAGATGGAGGCTATGATGCTACGAGTGGCAGCGGAGGGGAGTGCGGCCCGGGGAGAACAGGCTTATCGCCGGGCNGGGATGCAGTGCATTGTGTGTCACGCGATTGGTGGAGCAGGTGGAATCATCGGGCCAGATCTTGTGAGTATTGGGGCGAGTGCTCCGGTGGACTACCTCATTGAGTCTATGCTGGAGCCCAGCAAGAAGATTAAGGAGGGCTACCATACGGCGGTGGTAACTACCCGGGAAGGCGATGTGGTAGCGGGTGCAATTGCCCGTCAGGACGACACGGAGATTGTGGTGCGCGATGCGAAAGGGATGGAGATCAGGGTGCCTAAGAAGGAGGTNGCCACTACTAGTGTGAGTCCGGTTTCGCTCATGCCGATGGGCCTTACCGCGCAGTTGCGCGAGGACGAATTCGTGGATTTGATCCGCTTTCTTTCGGAGCTGGGGAAGGAAGGGCCTTACAAGACAACGGCGCAACGCTTTGTGCGCACCTGGGAGGTTCTCCAGCCGCATGGGCGTACCCGCGATGCTATAGGCCACTACGGGAAGAAGATCTTTACGGAGAAGATTGAGAGTTACCAATGGACACCACTGGTAACGCGAGTGAATGGCACTGTGCCGGGGGAAGAGCTGCCCAGAGTTGTTGGAAGAGGGAAGGAGCGATACGGTGTGGCCCGGTTCCGCTTGCAGGTAAACGAGGCGGCGAGGATTTCGTTCAAGCTCAGTGGCAAATTGAGTGACCTGACAGTTTTTGTAGATGGCACAGAGGTGAAAGGTTCGAGGGAGGGCGTTAGTGATGTGATAGAGCTCAGCCGCAAGAAGGGAACCTGCACTGTGACGGTAGTGGGGCTCCTCGGCGGTGGGATGGAGGATTTTTCAGTCGAATTACTGGGAAATCCCGGGGTAATCGAGGTAGCGCAGTAAAAGATATTTCAGCGGTGAGCTGGTCCGAATTGCGCGCCTCTTAGCGGTAAGGGGTGCGGAAATTTGTCCTGAGCAGAGGTGAGGAGGTAGAAATAGAGATGAAACAGAACAAACGGGGGAGGTGTGCTCCGGTCGTCTGTGTTCGCTACTTTGAACTGAGCCGGGAAAGATACATCGAGAGGCGATACCCCCGACTCACTGCGACTAACCGGCGCAACTAAATCATGGTTAAATCTACAGGGTTTNCCCTGCTCGCTAGGCCTCTGACGGGTGGTCCGCGTAGCGAGCAGAGGACGATGGATGTGCCGCCATTCGTGCCAATGACGCAGCACTGGTGAAGACTTGATAAGGGCCCAGATCTCCAGGATNGGATCCCTATTGCTCGAGAGCCGCGTTTGCCTTGGCAGGGCGCCGCAGGGTCATGATGCCGTGGTCTCCCTTATCGGATTTGTAGGAGGCATCGAAGGCCTTGGCATCAAGTTTNCCCTCAAGCGAGTGAGTTCCAAAGAGTTTCGGGAGAGCCATCTCGCCTCTGACCAAATAGGAGCCATCGGGATTTTTCTGTGCGGGAATGGTGTGCACGTAGTTTCCAAATTGGAGGACGCCCCAACCTGCCCGGTAGCGAAAATCGTAGACGCCTGGTTTTTCCGGAGTTGGGGTCACGATGCACCAGAGTGGTCCCTCGTGTCCGTTCCATTTGCTTTTCCACGTTCCTTTCCATGGGCCGGTGAGCTCTTTTGGCTCCCCGGCGGCTGCAGCCTGTGCAGTAGCCTTTTCAAACCTTGAGTGGTAGCTCAAGCAGGAAGGGAGGCTGAGAAGAACGCAAAGAATGAGCAGCGATCGGTAGAGGTGCTTCGTCATGNCGCTGGGTGCGCAGGGGTGGATTCCCCAGCCGGGTTCAAAACCCAGCTGGGGATCGTAAACTTGAAACGATTTAGATCTTCGGCTCCCAACCTGGTCGGTAGTCGCGCTTCACGAGTCTGGAGGCCTCCGCGTTGTCCTTGGACTTCATGTTTGGTCCATCCCATTCAATCGGACGACCTTCTCCAATCCGCTGAGCGAGGCAGCCGAGGAGAATGACTTCATTCAGATACGCAGCAATTTCGAAGCTTGAATACGCCGGCTTCTCCGGGTCTTTCATCATCTCGAACCATTCCTTGACGTGGCCCGGTGAGCGGGGGATGACCTTGGGGATATCCTTGCATGCGGGGTGGTTGTTGATGTTGGTATAGCTCTTTTCACCTTTACGCATCAGGAAGACGTTCTGCCCGTAGTCGTCAGGGGAGTAGATTTCGCCCTCGGATCCCTTGATGAGACAGCAGGCTGCAGGGAGCTTGTTGCCCTGAGCACCGACAAGATTAGCGGTGATATCGCTGTAGGGGCGAATCGGAGCCTGTCGGTCACGTGGATTCCCATCATACCACCAGAACTTCATCGCTGGCCACTCTTCCCGGGCAGGGAAGTCGAAGCGNACCCTTGAGGAGAGAGGGAAGGTTTCCTTGTAAGGGCGAGAGGCCATTTCGCATTCGATGCGGTCCGGGTATCCCAGCTTGAGAGCNCGGAATGGCATGTTGACGGTGTGACACGCCATGTCTCCCAGTGCGCCCGTGCCGAAGTCAAACCATCCCCGCCATTTGAAAGTATGATAGACGCCCGCCTTGTAAGGGCGAGGAAGTGCCGGGCCAAGCCAGAGGTCCCAGTCAAGACCAGCGGGGACCTTGTCGGACCCTTCTGGGCGGTCGATGCCCTGGGGCCAGACTGGGCGGTTGGTCCAGACATGAAGCTCCTGTGGTTCGCCGATTACACCGGAGTGGATGACTTCCACTCCACGNCGCANGCCTTCGTTTGCGCTGCCCTGATTTCCCATCTGTGTTGCCAGCTTTTTCTCGCGAGCGAGATTCCGCATGATACGGGATTCCCAGACGGTCTGGGCAAGGGGTTTCTGCACGTAGGCATGCTTGCCCATCGCCATGGCAGTAATTGCGGCAACACCGTGGCAGTGGTCCGGGGTAGACACCGTCACCGCATCGATCTGGTTCTCCATCTCTTCGAGGAGTTTCCGGAAATCCTTGTATTGCTTAGCCTTCGGAAACTTCTGGCCCTTTCTCCGTAGCATATTGGGATCGATATCACATAGCGCTACGATTTCGCCCCCTTCTCTGGCTGCGTTATCGGTATCGCTGCTGCCCTTTCCCCCNACACCGATACAGGCTACCCTGATCTTGGAGTTGAGATTCTGTCCGCTCACAATGGCGGGGAACCCTAGAACCGAGCCGGTGGCCACACCGGTGTTCCTGACAAATTTACGACGAGTGACTTGCTTCATGAGTAGGAGATAACTGTAGAGGGAGAGGCGAGGGTTGGAAGCGCATTTTTNTGCCCGAAGAGATGAGTTTTGATCGATTTCCACCTTTGAGGGCGTAAAAGTGCTGGCAGGGAACCGCCGGAGGCGGGAATTTTATCAGGAACGCTAGAACTGGCAGAAGTGAAAGTCTCAGANCAAGAAGCAGTAATGTCGGGGGCAGTCGGGACAAATCGGCGCTCTTTCGTGAAAAAGGCGACTACCGCCGGGGNGTTTCAGATTGTTGCCCCCCATGTGCTGGGTGGGCCGAAGTATACCCCGCCNAGCGAGACTTTTGGAGCGGCCTTGATCGGGGCAGGAGGCCGAGGACCGGGGACCTTTGGCGATCTCGGGCGAAAGCACAAGCTGGCCATCAGGGANATAGCTCGCTGCGATGTCAAGTGGGTGGGCAGATCTGATAACAAGACCCGCTACACGGATTTTCGCCGTCTNCTGGAACGAAACGACCTGGATGTGGTTGCGATTGCCACTCCTCCCCACTGGCACGCTCTCATCTCCATTGCGGCGATGGAGGCGGGAAAGGACGTGGTCTGCGAAAAGCCGATGACGAGGTTTCTGGCCGAGGGTCGGGCAGTGGTGGAGGCCTCACGGCGGACCAAGCGCATCTTTCAGATCGGAACTTATGGTCGCTTTGGCGTGGCTGGTAGAAAGAATAACGACCTGCGCAAGATTGTGCGGGCTGGGTTGGTGAATGGGAGAGAGGTTCGAGTGGTGCACCGCGGAGGTTTCAAAGTCAGACAGTGGTCTGGCCCAGTGCGGATCAAGCCACAGACCGTTCCGGATTATCTAGACTGGAACATGTATTGCGGNCCCTCCCCGCTGAAGCCATTTCACCCCCCGCGTTTCGGAGGGATGCACCGTGGATACTGGGATTANGATGGAGGAGGNCTTGGCGATATGGGGCAGCATGCCCTGGANCCGATTACCTATCGAATGGGTAAGGATGAGACCTCNCCTGTTGAGGTCACCGCACATGCGCCGCCGGCGCACCCNGAGGTTGCNGGNATGTGGGGCTGGGTNCGTTTCAAGTATGANGATGGAGTTGANCTTGTTCTTGAAAGNGGNGAGTGGGGAGANCCTCANGGNCTNNANGAAAAGANNATCAGTCGGGAAGANCTNAACGAANANGAGCGTAAAGTCTTCGATGATCTGCCCGATGAAGATCCTCTCGTCGGGTTTGGAGATGCGGTGAAGACCAGGGTGCTTGCTGGAGGCCATCCTGAGGTGGCCCACCGGACTGTAAGCCTGATGCACCTCGCCAATGTTGCCTTTCGGACCGGGCGGACAATCAAGTTCGACCCCAAGACCGAAAGAGCTATCGGAGATGAGGAGGCCAATCGCCTGATTGACCAGCCGATGCGAGCCCCCTGGCACTTGTAGGAAATACGTTCACAATTTGAGAATCAACACGGAAGAGCGATGGCTGAAGAAACTAAGACGAACCGGAGTGCATTCGTGGAGCTCCTGCCTCAACTAACTAACAGTAAGTGGGGAGGTATCAGTAAGGAGGATGGCGATGAAATCGTTGCTGCTATTTTCAAGGAGGGAGGCGATGCAATCAGGGAGCTCATCGGAGGAGTCCTGGAGGTCGACAGTGGGGAGGACTGGCAGGAGCGGTTTCTGCTCCACCAGCTTGCGGTGAGCGCAAGTGCGCCTGTCCGTGCTAATGATCGCAAGTTGCTGACCAAGATCTACGCCTCAGCGGCCCTGGGTGATGGGGCGGCTACGATCCGGAGCTTCCTCGTGCAGCAGTTGCGCTATGTAGCCGGGGCGTCACTGGCTCCCGAGCTTGCGCCCTTACTTAAGGATGTAGATCCGCTCGTTCTGGATGCTGTCGCTGCAACCATGGTCTCAATAGGGAAAGCTACCGAGCCCATCCTTGAGGAAGCTCGCAAGAATGCCCGGGGACATGCAAAAGTTGCCATCACGCACGCGCTGGGCCAGTTGAGCCGGGGTTAGAGGCCTATCGGATTCCTTAGCGGAGAGCAGGTTTTGGGCGGTAATAACACAATGAGTGCGGCCTCGTGGATCTCGGTGGTAGGTTCCCTGAATGTAGATCTCACCTTTCGAGTTCCCTCGTTCCCAGCTCCGGGTGAGACCCTGATAGCGACAGAAGCGGTGACTTCCTTTGGTGGGAAGGGGGGCAATCAGGCGATAGCGGCGAAAAGGGCTGGTGCTGAAGTCCGAATGATCGGGTGTCTTGGCGGCGATGAGGAGGCGAGACGATACCGGGCTCGTCTGGCTGAAGAGGGAATTGACTGTTCAGGGGTAATGGGAACGAAGGGTCGAACCGGGGTTGCTTCCATCGCGTTGAACGATCAGGGCGAAAACACAATTATCGTAGATCCAGGGGCAAACCTCCAGCTGACCCCTGGGAAGCTCGACGAGCTCGAACATTTGTTCAAGGGCTCCTCGGTAACCCTTCTTCAGCTCGAGTGTCCGATCGGAAGTGTCATAAAAGCGGCGCAGCTGGCCCGGGATGCGGGCGCGATGGTGGTTTTGAATCCCTCGCCTTGGAATCCTGAGGTCATCGAGAGCGATATCCCCTGCGATGTCCTGATCCTTAATGAGGGGGAGGCGGCGGCCATGTCCTCTGGAGTAATGGGTCACTTCCTGCAGAGAGGAGACCGGACCGGGATCGTGACGCGAGGGGAGCTTCCCACCCGGGTCTTTACCGGCGGGAAACTTCAGGAAATTGCCCCTCCAGAAATATCACCCGTTGATACGGTGGGAGCGGGAGACACCTTTGCGGGTGTTTTTGCCGCCTCGTTTGCGGAGGGAAGAGAGATCCTCGACTCGGTAAGGATGGCTAACTCCGCTGCTGCGCTCGCTACTCTTCGGGAGGGTGCTCAGGAAGCCATTCCGAACAGGGATGCGATTGTAGAGATGATGTTGCGGCAGAATGGTTCATTCTGAGGTCGCACTTGGATAGAAGGCTGCCGCTTCCAAAATTTAACTTGGTTCGCTCGCATATTCAGGAACTCTGTGGTGCAGCACGATACGAGACTCTCATGAGAATTGTTGTTACTGGCGGTGCAGGATACATCGGAAGCGTTTGCGTTGAGTTACTATGCGACTCGGGACACGAGGTCCTCGTAATTGACAACCTAGGGGAAGGGCATCGCGCGGCTGTCGATCCGAGGGCAAGTCTTGAGGTGATGGATTTAAAGGAGCCCGAGCGGCTGTCAGATGTGCTCAACAGCCATGGGTCAGAGGCCGTAATTCACTATGCTGCTGACACCCTGGTGGGAGAGTCGGTTAGTAATCCTGCGAAATATTACCGAAATAATTTGGTAGGAGGATTGAATCTTCTGGAGGCCATGGTCGCCTCAAAGGTTGCGAAGATTGTAGTTTCCTCCACCTGTGCAACCTACGGAGCCCCGGACAAGATCCCAATTGACGAGGGCTGCTCGCAAAGCCCTGTCAGTCCCTATGGGCACTCCAAGCTAGCCTTCGAGGGAATGCTGGGTTGCTTTGCAAGAGCTCATGGAATCGACCCCGTGATTTTTCGCTATTTCAATGCGGCTGGCGCTTCGAAAAATTTCGGGGAGGACCACCGGGTTGAGACTCATCTCATTCCGGTGATTTTGTCCGTTGCACTTGGCGAGAGGGAATGTGTTGAAGTGTTCGGGACGGATTATGATACCTCGGATGGTTCCGCAGTACGCGACTACGTCCATGTCGGTGATCTTGCTGAGGTGCACCGCAGGGCGGTCGAGGGGAAGGTGACGGGAGCATTCAATCTAGGAACGGGACAGGGTCACTCGGTGCGGGAAGTTATTGAAGTGTGTCGTGAGGTCACCGGACACGACATTCCGGTCAAGGAGAGCCCTCGTCGGAAAGGAGATCCGCCGGTTCTTGTCGCCTCCAATGAAAAAGCGGCATCAGCTCTGGGCTGGTGCCCAGCGACGAATCTGCGAGAGATCGTTGTCAGTGCGTGGGAATGGCACCGAGCTCACCCACAAGGCTACGGAGATTGATTGTCTTTTTCAGGTCGATGCCCCAGAGTGGTATTGTTGACCTGACCCCATGAATTAAGTGATGATAAAGATGATTCCTGTTGCCCTCGCCCTCGTAGTGGCTCTTGCGGCCTATACGCCTGCCGCGAAGCCTGACGATAAGGCGGCCTCGGCCAAGTCGCTCAGATGTCTCCTTGTTACCGGGGGATGTTGTCACGACTATGTCTTCCAGTCTAAAGCTCTTACCCTTGCTTCGGCAGCTAAGGCCGATATCGAATGGACCGTCGTAAATAAGGGGGGGCGGGGAACAAAGGCGCAGATTGACCTTTATGACGATCCGAAATGGGCAACGCGCTATGATGTGGTCGTTCATAACGAGTGTTTTGCTAATACCAAGGATCCCGATTATATCCGGAAGATCGTCAACGGTCACCGGAATGGCACTCCGGCAGTAGTTATTCACTGCGCCATGCACACCTACCGTGCTGCTGAAATCGATGACTGGCGTAGGTTTCTCGGCGTGACGAGCAGGAAGCATGAGCACCAGTCGCGCTATCCGGTCAAGACAGAGAGGGCGGATCACCCGATCATGAAAGGAGTTCCTGCGGATTGGGTTACCCCTAAGGACGAGCTTTACATCATTGAAAAGACCTGGCCGAACACGACCGTGCTGGCGACTTCTAAAAGTGAGAAGACTCAGAAATCTCAGCCGGTATTCTGGGTCAACGAGTTTGAAGGGGCCCGGGTGTTTGGAACGACCTACGGCCACACTAACGACACGTTTTCGGATCCTGTCTTCCTTGATTTGCTGACTCGGGGAATTCTCTGGTCGGCCGGGAGACTGTGAGGAATGTGGTCAGGCAAAGTGCTCCTTCATCTTCCTGCGGAGAAAGGCGACTGAGCGTTCCAGCTGCTCTGGTCCGTCCACTCCGTCTTCAATGGAGACCCAGCCGCTAAATCCTGCCCTGCTCAGGGTGGAGAAGATGGCGTCGTAATCGTTCATGCCCTGTCCTATTTCCCCGTGAGCCAGACGCTCAGCATAGCCGGTGACTCCCTCCTCCCGGGCAAGATCCTCGAGGGTGCCGTGTTTCAAGTAGCGGTCGCTGGCGTGCATGGTGACCACGTGATGTTTTACTCTGGAGAGAAGCTCAAGGGGGTCCTCGCCGGCCAGAAGAGTGTTGGAAGGGTCATAGTTCACTCCAAATCCGGGCTGTTCCCCCACGGCCTCCACAAGGTCGCAGAAGATATCCATGGGCTGAGCGAATTCGGGATGCTTCCAGAACCCATCCTTATAGTGGTTCTCAAGAATGAGGGTCACGCCATGTTCTCTGGCAAAGGGAAGGCAGGCCTGGATGGACTCGGCGGCAAGATCAATGCCTTCTTCCCGGGAAATTTCAGGGCGGCGCTGGCCGCTTAGAACGCGGCAGAAGCGGGCTCCCAGGGCGTGAGCCATTTCTATCCACCTTTTTTCTTTTTCGATTTCCTGGGCCCGAAAAGACGGGTTGAGGTGGGTAAAGTCCGGGGAGCAGCAGAGCATTGGGATTTCGAGTCCCATGTCGGTACAGGTTTGCCGATAATTGCTCCATGAGCCCGGATCCTTCAGGTCGGCGATGAGGGGGTAGAGCTCTACTCCATCGACATCCAGCCCGGAGGCAAAATTAAGATAGTCGGGGAGACGCATGGAGCCATCGACGAGGGCATCCAGTTCGGCCTTGGGGAAGGTGGCGAGCTTGGGCATGATTCTGTTCGGGAGAGTTGATCAACGTCGCAGGCAATTAGTTCGAGTTGGAGAGTTCGAAGAAGGCCTGAGATCTTATAATCCGACCTTGTCGGGATTTCTTCCGTGGGCGGGATATTGTTCAAGTTCCACTACGCAGCCACTGACTGGTCCAGTAGCATCGTCGAGCCAGTATACTGCGCCCGCAGCGATTTCCTCGGACATCAGGATACGGCCGGCAGGGGCATAAACCTTAGGAAGTTTGGTGTGCCAGTCGGGGTCGAGTCCGTCTTCTTGCTTACGGGCTGATTCATTTTCGGTGAGGACCCAGCCCGGATTAATCTGGTTGACGACCACCCCATAGTCCCGATGTAGGGTATCTCCGAGATTCCGGGTCAGGGCCATTAATGCCCCCTTGGAACTTGCGTAGGCCGCAAAGTAAGATTCTCCTCCATGCGCATTCACAGATCCAATATTGAGTATCCGCCCCTTGTTCCGGGAAAGTTCCTCAAGAGCGGACTGGATAAGGAGGAATGGTGCCCGCACGTTTATGGCGTAGGTCCAGTCCCAGGTTGCGAGACTCATGTCGGCAGGCTGATTCCGGGTAACCACCCCCGCGTTGTTCACGAGTCCGTCGAGTCCCCCGAGTTCCCGAATGGAGGTCTCAATGAGCTGGGAGGGAACGTTAGGATCAGAGAGGTCGGAGACGTGCCACGGAGCTCCATCGAGTTCGGCGGAGGTCTCACGGGCGAGGTCCTCCTCCAGTCCATGGATCATCACGCGCGCACCCTCTCGGACGAATCGTTGTGCGATGGCCTTGCCGATCCCGGTGGTGGATCCGGTGACGAGAATACGTTTATTTTTTAGCCGCATGGTAAATTGGTTGAAGGAAAGTGGAATCAGGAGGTGCCATGTATCTGCTGACAGATCATTTTAAGGGACTCCTCGATATCTCCGGAGGCTGTCTGGAACGAGTCGGCGTCAATGGTGAGGGGGGCACCGAGAACAACCAGGGGGGCGCCATACGAGGGGCAGGCGACAGCCTGTTCGATGGATAATCCACCAACGGCCTGCACAGGAACCGAAACAGCTTCTACGACTTCCTTTAATTGATCGAGTGGGCTGGGCATACGGTGGCCGGCAGCAGCAATACCACGGCGTTCATCATAACCGATGTGGTGGACGATGTAGCCGCACCCGAGATCCTCAAGTTGGCGGGCTCCCTCCACCATGTCAGGGCAGCCCAGGTTGTCTCCCATTACCCCCAGCCCGTAGTCTTTTCCGCACTGAACCACGCATTTGATTGTTTCTTGGTGGGCGCGCGCCATGACCACCACATGGGTTGCTCCCGCCTTGGCCATCATCTCGGCTTCGAGGTAGCCTCCGTCCATTGTTTTCAGATCGGCGATGATGGGCGCGTCCGGAAAGTTTTCACGAAGTGTGCGCACGGAACTCAGCCCATGGGCAAGCAGGAGTGGCGTGCCGGCTTCGAGCCAGTCTATGCCGGACCTGAGGGCCATGGCTGCGGTCTCTATAGCCTCGTCAAGGTCGACAAGATCGAGGGAGATTTGAACAGTGGGTTTGTGCATCCGGCTTGTGAGCTCTAAGGCCTGAGCTTTGAAAGTCAAAGATGCAAAGGCTGGGGCCCTGTCCTAAAGAGAAAATATATGGAGAGGCTGTATTGGCGATGTGACAGTTGAGAGCGGACCTGCGAATGGCGGGCTGCTTCAGGGTTCTGGTATTTTGGATGATTCGTTCGGATCTATCCTTGCGCTCAGCATGGGCAGGAGCAGAATCGGCTTTGTTACCCCCGATTATACGAAATGGCTCAGGCAATAATGGATCCGGACGAGGTCCGGCGGTTCGCCAAGGAACTCAAGCGATTCAACGATGAGCTTCAGGTGAAGGCTTCCTCCCTGCAATCCCGCTTCACTGGCTTGGGAGATACCTGGAAAGACCAGGAAAATCAGAAATTTGCCGAAGAATTTGTTGGCACTATGAAGGCGCTGCGGAAATTCATCGATATCTCGGAGAAACATACCCCTTTCCTCCTGCGCAAGGCTCAGAGAATTGAAGAATATCTCGATCAGCGGTAGCCCTTCTGCCACCCCGTAATTGCATGGATCGCCAGGCCAAAGTCACATCAGTTGACGCTCTGACCGCGTTTCGCACGAGTCTCGTTCTCTACACGGGATCGGTGGGAAATGCCGTCAACGGGGTGCGTGACGAAGTGCGTCGAATGCGAACGTGGCTCCAGGTGGACCAGAAGGCCTACTGGGGGGGGCGACTCAAGCGGCTCCGCAAGCAACTGGAGCAGGCTGAGGCGGAATTGTTCACCTCCCGGTTGAGCGCGATGACCAGCCATAGCGCAGCTCGTCAGATGGCGGTGACACGCCTCAGGCGGATGGTGAGGGAAAGCGAGGAGCGGGCGAGGGAGCTACAAAAGTGGATTCGTAACTATGATAGTCTGGTTGAGCCGCTGCTGAAGAAGTTGGATGGAATACAGCATTTCGCGACTCATGATCTCCCCAAGGCTGCTTCCTCTATCGCCCAGGCAGAGCGGACCCTCGACGATTACGCCCGTGTCGCAATGGAGGGCGGAGTAGATTCGAGAACAGGAGCAGTAGCGAAAGCCGGAGAGGAAGAGGAGATGAGTAGTGATATCCCCACAGAGAAGGGAGAGGACGAATGAGTGCCCGGGCGAGTGCGGTCAAGCTTACCAAGTCGACCAAGGTATTCATGCAGAGCTGGGACCGGGTCAAAAGTTATTGGAGCGATGGGCGGCAACGGGAATTTGAAAAGGACTATATAGAAGCCCTCCCGGACGACGTCTCGGCCGCGATTCGGGTAATTGAGGAAATTGATAAGATTCTAACCAGAGCAAGGAGAGACTGTGAGGAGTAGGATGGGAGTATCGAAGGGCTTGGAGCTCGCAAACGGATTAGCCGGAGCAATCAGGGATTTTTCCGAGAGGGAGCAGCATGCTGGCAAGAAGATGCGAACAAAGATCTTTGCTGCCAAGCGGACGTTCGAAAGGGGGTCCGAGGAGGAAAAGGATTCGCTGGAAGCTAACCTTGTCAGCAAGGAAGCGAAACTAGGCGACTCCAAGAAGCATGCGGAGGCCCGCCATGCTGGGAGGGTAGAATGGATTGAGAGAGCCCTTCCTGCGAGTAAGCGTCAGTTATCGAAGCGGGCTGAGGGTCTGCGTGGCAAGACTGCTTCAGATCTCCAGGTAATGGCCGTAACCAACAAGGTAAATCGGCAACAGTCTCTCGAGAGGTTGAGTGGAATGTATGAGGGCTTGCGGGTGGAATTAGGGGTGTGTGAGCAGGGTCTTAAAGAGCTGGAGAAAAAAAGCAGGGTAGCGATGCGTGGATATCCTCGTTTCCAGAAGAAGCTGACACCCGCATATGGCTCCTCTCTTGAGGTCGGACCGCCTGACGAATCGGGGCAAACTCCAGATTTTCTTGAGCGAGTCAGGTCTGGAATTGAGGAAGGAGAGGAGAAGCTTAAGGGGTTCAAGGATCATGGGCTCGCTCGCATCCTGAGTTTTTTCCCTTGGTGGGTCATCCTGTCTCTCGGTTGGGGCGGGGCTGCTTATCTCTCTGGCGTGTGGACCGAGAGGGAACATGAATGGGCCCTTGCTGGGGGAGTAGCGGCCAGCACCGTCCTCCTTGTTATTCTGATCCAGTTTTGTACCGGGGGCAGGGCCGAGCCAGCGGCCGAGGCGGTTGCCGAGCAATTAGAGAGGACGAGACGCATATCCAGATCCTGCTCCGAACGAATCTCAACACGTTTCGCGCAAGAGGAAGCGCAGCTCATCTCGGAGGAGAACTCGGAGGGAAATCGATGGGATGAGGCTGATAAGGCAGCTAGCAGGCTGCGCGAGGAAGGAGGCAGAGCAGTCGATGAAAAATACAGCCGGGTGAACGCAAAGAACGATGAAATGCGCGATCGAGTCGTAGGGCCGATTGACGCACTTCATGAGAGGGAAGTGCTGACTCTTCGGGAAGAATCAGCGCAAAGGATTGAGGGATTGCGAGAGCGCCGTGAAGCGGCGGTGGAAGAGACTGAGTCTTCTTATGCCGCGGAACGTAGAAAGATGGAACAGGAGTGGTCCGCGCTCGTGCAATCGATCTACCGTGATTCGGATGGCTTAGAGCAGGTGCTTTCGCCTCTGACGCCTGCCTGGGATCAGGAGTATCTGGAGTGCTGGAAGCCCGCGACGGAGTTACATGATGTAGCCCGGTTTGGTAAGGTCGCAGTGGCGGGGGATCGATTGGCAGAGGAGGTGGCGCTGGAGCTGCCAGATGCGAGGGCGATTGATATCCCCATCGCCCTGCAGCTCCCGCGTGATGGATCCCTTCTTTTCGAGACCGATGGAGAGGTAGCGGGTCGGGAGGCTGCGATCGGGGCTCTCAATAATATTATCCTGCGGCTTTTGGCTACGACCCCTCCGGGGAAGCTCAATTTCACCATCATAGATCCAGTGGGTCTCGGGGAAAATTTTGCCGGGATCATGCATCTTGCCGATTTTGAAGATAGCGTAATCAACGGAAGGATCTGGACCCAGCGAAGCCAGATCGAGGAAAAGCTGGGGGAGCTCAACGAGCACATCGAAAAGGTGATCCAGATGTATCTCCGCAACGAGTATGAGACGATTACGGAATATAATGAACAGGCAGGGAACATTGCGGAAAAGTATCATTTTCTCGTCATTGCAGACTTCCCGGCGAGTTTCAGTGAGGCCGCCGCCAAGCGTCTGCAGAGCATCGCGATGAGTGGTGCAAGGTGTGGAATTTATACCCTGATGCACTGGGATCACCAGCAGACCGGGGGGCCAGCTGAGTTGATGCCTGAAGTTCTTCGTGAAAATAGCATCCGAATTCGCTGGGAGGAGGGGCGCTCTCTGATTTCGACCGGGGAAGGCGCTGAGATGCCTGTTGATTTTGATCCGGCCCCCGAACCTGGCGTGGCCATCGATTTCATCCAGAAGATAGGAGCCAGTAGTGTCGACGCCAATCGGGTGGAGGTGCCATTTCGTCATGTTATTCCAGCGGAGGGTGAATTCTGGAGTAGTGATACCACCCATGAGCTCAGGGTTCCAATTGGGAGGACAGGGGCAACCAAGCTTCAGTATCTTGCTATTGGAAAGGGTACTCGTCAGCACGCCCTTTTTGCAGGAAAGACCGGATCGGGAAAGTCGACGCTCTTTCATGTTATTATCTCGAACCTGGCCCTCTGGTGCAGTCCCGATGAAGTCGAGTTTTACCTGGTTGATTTCAAGAAGGGGGTGGAGTTCAAGTGCTATGCTTCAGCGCGGCTCCCTCACGCCCGTGTGGTAGCGATCGAGAGTGATCGGGAGTTCGGGTTGAGTGTGCTCAAGAGGGTGGATGATGAACTGAAAATGCGGGGGGATATGTTCCGCAAGATGGGGGTTCAAGATATAGCTGGATACAAAAGAGCTGGTGGGGAAAAGCCGGTTCCGAGGTCTCTGCTGATGATCGATGAGTTTCAGGAGCTGTTTGTTGAAGACGACCGGATTGCCCAGGATGCCTCCGTTCTGCTGGACCGTATTGTAAGGCAGGGACGGGCCTTTGGGATTCACGTCCTGCTCGGATCGCAAACTCTCGGGGGAGCGTACAGCATGGCCCGGACTACCATGGGCCAGATGGTGATTCGAGTTGCTCTGCAATGTAACGAGACCGACGCCTATCTCATTATGGACGACTCCAATCCCGCTCCCCGGATGCTGACCCGCCCCGGAGAGGGAATCTACAATGATAGTGCGGGGGCACTGGAAGCCAATAGCCCATTCCAAGTCGTCTGGCTTCCGGATGAAGAGAGGGATGAGGCCCTTAAGCAGGTTATCACGATCGCAGAGAAAAATTCCTATGATTGTGCCGCTCCGATTGTCTTCGAAGGGAATTCTCCTGCTGATGTAGGCGAGAATGTTCTGCTACAACGTCTCCTCGGAGCTGGGGCAGCAGCTCCTGCGGATCCCAAGCGATCATGGCTGGGTTCTCCAAACTCAATCAAGGGACCAACGGAGGCGACCTTTCATCGTCAGAGTGGGAGCAATCTCATTGTTATCGGGCAGCGGGAAGAGGCTGCTCTTGCAATGCTGGCTGTTTCACTGGTGTGCCTCTCGGCACAGTCTGTAAAAGACGGCATTCGTTTCGTGGTGTGCGATGGAACTACGCCCGGCTCTTCGGAGGGTGCGTTTCTTCAGAGTGTGGTCGAAGCGATTCCGCAGCAGGTTGAACTCGCCAGAAACAGTGATCTCCCCCGGGTAATGGGTGAGTTGGGAGAGGAAATGAAGCGAAGGGCCTCAGATGAGGAGGCGGCCGCCAAGGATCCGCCGGTTTTCCTCCTTATTCATAGTCTTCAGAAGTTTAAGAAGCTTAAGCACGAGGACGACTTTGATTTCTCGTTCGACAGTGACACGGCGGGGCCGGGGCCGGGTGCACAACTTAACGAGATCGTTACCGAGGGAACGAGTTATGGGCTGCATGTGATCGCAACAGTGGACACCTATAACAACGTGAACCGCTTTCTGAGCCGGAAATCTCTCAGTGAATTTGAAATGCGGGTCATCTTCCAGATGAGTCAGAATGACTCTGCCGCCTTGGTTGATAGCCCGGCAGCAAGCAATCTTGGTCTGCACCGGGCCCTCTTCTACAATGAGCATGAAGGTTATCTGGAAACCTTCCGCCCCTATGCGTTGCCCGGTAATGAGTGGGTAGAGGAGGTTGGGAAGTCGCTGGGCGGTCTGGTTGGATAAGCTTATTCTCCTGTCGGGCTTTCTTTCTTCATTCTGCGATGGGGAATGCTTGATAAAGGGCGTAGGGGAGACGCTAGGATACCTGCATGAGGTTTGCGATTCTCTCCCTTGGTTTACTCACTGGCTTTCTTGGACTGGTTCTCCCTGCAGATGCGGAGGATAGCTGGCCCTCCTGGCGGGGGGCGCGCGGTGATGGCTCCAGTCCAGACGAGGTGGTGCCGCTGCAATGGAACGTGCAGAAAAATACGATTTGGAAGATGAGCCTGCCAGGCAAGGGGCACGCTTCACCCATCGTGTGGAAGGATCATGTTTTTGTGGTGGCCGCAGTTGAGGACCGGAGGGTTCTGCTCTGTCTGGATCGTCGTAGTGGCGAGGAGAAGTGGGAGGAGACGGTGTTGATCTCTGCCCGGGAGCCAACCCACCGGCGCAACAGCCTGGCCTCGTCCACTCCGGTCACCGATGGAGACCTGGTCTATGTAAGTTTTCTTGATGGTGACGAAATGTATGTGGCGGCATATGATTTTGAAGGGGAAAGGAGGTGGGAGAAGCGCCCCGGGGTGTTCTCCAGTGTGCACGGTTATTGTTCGAGCCCTATCCTGTGGAAGGACAAGGTGATTGTTAATGGAGATCACGATGGGGATTCCTATATCGTAGCATTGGACAAAAATACCGGAGAGGAAGTTTGGAAGACAATGCGCCTGAACCGGACCCGAAGTTACTGCACTCCGGTGATCTGGACGATTGAAGGGCGAAATCAGATGGTTCTTTCCGGGGATAAGACGGTAGCGAGCTACGACCCTGATACCGGGAAGCGGCATTGGGTGATCGATGGGCCTACGGATCAGTTCGTGGCGTCTCTGGTTTATAACGGGGACCTTCTCTTCATGACGTGCGGGTTTCCCCAGCGGCATATGCTGGCTATCGACCCGCGGGGTTCAGGTAATGTGACCAAATCACATGTCAGGTGGCGGACCCGCAAGGACCCTTCCTATGTGCCGAGTCCAGCCAGTATCGGGAAATATTTCATGGTGGTATCCGATAGTGGCAAGGCGAGCTGTCTGGAGGCCGGAACAGGTAGGCTAGTGTGGAATCAACGGATTGGTCGCGAACACGGGGCATCGGCAATTACAGTGCAGGGGCACGTTTGCTTCGTCTCGGAAAGCGGGGTCATGACCGTGATCAAGCCCGGAGAGGAATATGCCGAGGTAGCGAAGAATGAACTCGGAGAGGAGATGCACGCCTCGCCCGTGATCACGCGGGGGCAGTGGCTTCTCCGCGGTGAGGAGCACCTTTTTTGTATTGGAGCCAGATAAGAGGGCTCGGCTCGCAATGGGGTGAAGACCCTAGAGGATGCCCCGGGCCTTCAGATTGTTCAGGCGGTGGGCGATGTCTTCCAGTCCGTCTGCGGTGCACTGGTTGTAGTCCCGTCCGTCAGTGGTGTCGATGCCGTGGCCGGGATCGAGGTCCCGGAGAGCCTGAAGGGCCGCGTCATCGTGGCGGAAGAGTTCGACAAATACCTGTGACAGGGTCCCGGTTTTCGCTACCGCAGTGAGCAGGGATCCGATCCACCCATCATCGGTGGAGAGGCATCCCCGGGTCGTCATGGCCGAGGCATGGAAGCAGCCGAGTACACCCGTTTCACCCATTTGGGCAATGAGATCCTCGTTTTCGGGAATTGTCAGAGCTGAGTCACCGCAGTGGGCGGCATCAGTGAGAGACTTAAAGAACTTGCTATCCCCGCCGACGAGGGAATTGGTGGCCTGAAGAAATTTCCAGAGTCGGCCAATGTCGGTGAAGGTGGCGAACTCCCCGGGCCGCAGGAACTCCACATGCCAAGAATCGACACAGGAATCGGCGAGGGCTGCCTCAGTATAGCATCGATGATGAAGTTTGGCATTCTGCTCTACGGCCGCCTCGAAGTCGGGGCCGTCCTTGCGAGGTGAGCCGCTCATCCACTCCTCGATCGAGGTAGATGATACGATAGTTACCCCATGGTTCTTGGCTGCTTCCAGTCCCGGGAGAAGCTGGTCTGTCACTGCGGACTCGTCCTCGGGATTCATGGGGTCAGCACCTCCCACCATGAGGACAAAGTAAAGGTTAAGGCCGAGGTCCTTGAAGCCGTTGCAAATCTCATCGAAGTCTTCTGGCTTGGTGCCGGGAATGACTGGAACCTGCACTCCATCAAGTTTTACAGCGCTGAGCTTCTGGAGCTTTTTCATCTCAGAGAGAACAACGAGCTCGCCCTCACTGGTTCGTGGAGCGTTGCCATCATCGTCAGGAACGATTCCTCCTACCCATCCGGAGTGGGTAGCAACGACTCCAATTTCAATGTCGGTTTTGTTGATGATATCAGCCATGGCGTTGAAGCAGTGTCCAAAGTGAGCGGCATTGGTCAAGAATCGTGGTGCCCTTATTATTTATCGACTGTTGGTAATCAGGTGCTCGTTACTCCGATTCTTGTTGAGGATCGCAAGAAGGCCTGACTGTAGTAGGCCTATGATGTCGCGATTGGCTTTAATGGTCGTTGTCTTGTGTGGAGGACAGGTAGTGTCGGCGGAGAACTGGCCCTCCTGGAGAGGACCTCACGGGAACGGAGTAGTGCCGGATAGAGAAGGCCCGGACCAGTTGTCTGCTAAGCGAATGTGGAAAGCCAAGCTGTCGGGTCGGGCCTGTTCCACTCCAGTGGTGTGGGAGGGCAAGGTGTTTGTGACCGGGCTCATTGGTGAGAATGATGCGGTCCAGGCTTTTGATCTTAAAAGCGGGAAGGAACTCTGGCGAAAAGAGCTTGGATCGGCCCGGCTGGGAAGGACACAGCGGATTGGGAGCAGTGCAAACTCGTCTCCGCTTACGGATGGGGAGTTTCTCTATGTCTACTTCAAGTCGGGAACAGTGGCGGCCATGACCCTCGAGGGTGAGGTGGCGTGGAAGCTCAACCTCGATCAGGTCGCCCATCCTGATAAGATTCTCTGGGACCGGGGCACTTCGCCGATCTTTGCCGGGGGCCGGATCGTGATTGCAGCCATGCACCAGGCGGGCACCTCCTATCTCGTTGCCCTCGATAAGAAAAATGGGAAACGAGCCTGGATGACGGAGCGCGCCTTCCGAACGGTTGGAGAAAATGGGGATAGCTACTCTTCCCCCTTCGTTGAGACGGTGGATGGGGTTGAGACGATCGTGACTTGGGGAGGAGATCACCTGACTGGCCATCATGCCATGACCGGGGAGCAGCTCTGGTTCTGTGGAGGATTCAATCCCAAGCCGGAGCGGGTCTGGCGGACCATCGCATCGCCCTCAGGCACAAATGGAGTGGCCATCGTGCCTCATGGGCGCGAGGACCGGGTGGCGGGGATCAAGCTCGGTGGGAAGGGAGATATCACCAAGTCAGCCTGGCTCTGGAGCGCCCGGGGCTGGGGCTCGGACAACTGCACTCCTGCCGCACACGGGAACCGGGCTCTCATGCTGACTGATACCGGGAAGGCCCGTGGGACCTTGACGATGGTTGATGCCACCACGGGGAGGAAAATCTGGCAGGAGAGCCTCCCGAAATCGGTCCATACTTTCTGCGCGTCCCCGGTGGTGGCGGGAAAGCGTCTTTTTGTAGCGCGCCGCGACGGAGCCATTTTTACCGGTAGGCTGAATGCGGATGGCATCGAGGGCCTGCAGGAAATCAAGCTAGAGGAAGGCGTAATTGCCTCTCCGGTAGTGGTGGATAGAAAGCTTCTGGTGCGGACGGATCGGCACTTGGTGTGTTTTTGGTAAGCTGGCAGCTGGCTTATCCTATCCAGCCTAGGGCCCTGCACCCGGTGATGATCGCTACGGTGACAATAGCCAGAGAGCTTAAGATAAAGGCGATTCTGTAGAAGGGCCCTCCTCCGAGTTCGGGGGGAGCCCACTTGCGGTGCATAATGACCGCGGCAAACACCACGATCAGGAGGATGAAGGCGCTGGCAACCCCTCCGATGATGACCATGATTCCCGGGGCTTTGAAAGTGAGGAAGAGAATGCCCCAGATAGCTGGGAAGGTGAACGCGCAGGCGGTTACGAATTTCTTGCGGCTATCTGGATCCTGGAAATCTCCCCAGCCGAGTTGACTGAAGGAATCGCTGAAGAGCCGGGTCCAAGCGGCAAGGGCAGAGAATAAGGTGGAAAAGAGCACGACGAGTGCGCCACCAAGGAAAATCCCGAAGGCCCACGGTCCGAGAGACTCAGTATAGATCGCTCCCAGTTGGGTAATCAGTTCCGTCTCGGCCGGCTCGATTCCCCTGCGATGGAGAATAGCGGCACCGAGAATATAGAAGAGGACCGTGACGAGGGTGTAACAGACCATGGCAGCGATGGCATCAAGCGTCATGACCTTGATCCAGCCTCGTGCCCGTTTTACCCAGACCCGGTGGGCCTCGCCAGTAGTCCATCCCGGCCTTGGTCCGGTGTGAGAGGCGTAGCCTTTTTCCAGCAGCCAGTAGTTGTAGGCCATGATCTCGTCTCCCCCCACTCCGGTTATTCCGAAGGCCCCTACCGCGACGAGGATCATCGCAGCGGGGAGCTCGAATTCTAAGCCAGAGAGGATTTCCGTTCCACTTACCGCATAGGGGGTCCATTGCAGAGAAATCACGGAGATCAGGGTGAAAAGGGTAAAGAGCCCAATCATCGAGAGGGAAAGTTTCTCGAGGAAGCCGTAGCGCCCGACCGAGACAATAATGGCTACCACAAGGGCTGTGAAGAAGGTCCACCATGCGAGGCCGAATTCGGCGAGCGCGGGGATTTGCATGAAAATAAGGGCTACCCCTCCGACGATCCCACCGACCTGTAGGAACTTGAAGCTCATGATAAGCAGCCAGGCCCAGATGGAAATATGCCCCTTGCCGAGGCGGGGCCCTGGCAGGCCATTGAGGGCCTGCATGGTGGTGCGGCCGGTGTAGATGGCGTGTTTGCCGAACTCGAGCTGGAGGCTAACCTTGACAAGGCAGGAGAAGAGGATGACCCAGAGGCAGACGAATCCCGCCTCGGCGCCTAAAAGAGTGGTGGCAATGAGTTCTCCAGAACCGACGATGGAAGCGGAAAGGATGAAGCTGGGTCCCAGATAGCGGAGCTTTCCAGTAAAATTAGTGGGTGGCTCTAGGATCTTTTTATCGGTGAGCTGATATGGGTTTTCTTCCATGGGAGGGGGCAGGGTGTACGCTAAGGAATACTTTCTGAAGCCCGAAATAAGGCAATGGAAGCGAATAGCCGGAAGAATATGTCGATATATTGAATAAGGGAGGGGGTGAATCTTGTCCAAGGGGGTGAACCAATTTTGTCGATCATGAAGCGTTTTATCTCCCTTTTCCCTGCTCTTGCTACCGTTTGCCTCCTGCCCTGCTGCGACCTTGCGAAGCTCTCGGTTGACGGAGAAAAAAGAAAACTGAAGCAAAAGGTTGCGCAGCTTGAAAAAGAGCGGGAGGAGGCGGCCCTCGATGCCGAATTGGAGGAGGCACGTCGTCAGCTTGCGATTGCTCTCAGTGAACACAAGGAAGGCGACCCTGTCGGAGAGGGGGAACTGGCTGATAGCGCCACAATTGATTCCAATCTGGGCGAGCTGGTGGAGTTCGAAGATGTTCCCCGGGCTATCGTGGTGGAGGAACCGCCGCGGAACGATGACTTTCGAGCAAGTGAGGAAACCGCAGTGGCCCTTGAGGCAACTGTTCCGGCAACCCTGCTTAATACTGGGGACCACCAGATTTTCTTCGCAGAGCTTTCGAGGTTTGGTGAGTGGCTTCAGACGAGGGACTACGGATTTGTATGGCAGCCAACGTCCTTGCGGACCGATCCGGCATGGAGACCCTACACCAGGGGGCGCTGGGTGAATTCTGACCAGGGATGGACTTGGCTCTCGGACGAGCCCTTCGGGTGGGCGGTCTACCACTATGGGCGCTGGATACTTGTCGCCCAGCACGGATGGGTGTGGGTGCCCGGGGATGACTGGGCTCCGGCCTGGGTGTCCTGGCGTCAGAACGACGACTATCTCGGGTGGGCTCCTCTGCCTCCTGAAACTCTCTACGACGAAGTCTATGACTACGACCCCGGGATCGATCTGGCTTATGATGTCTCTCCTGACTACTACAACTTTGTTCCGGTGGACCACTTCTACGAGCCGGTGTATTCCCATTGTGTTCCACGGGAGACAGTTATCACTATCGTCATCAGGACTCGCAATGTGACGCGTTTTTCCATGCAGGACAACCGAGTGCATTGCGGGGGGCCGGATTTTGCGTGGGTGAACCGACACGCGAGCCGCCCGGCACGCCGCTGCCAGATAGATCTGGGCATAGGTCGCGACCACTTCGCACACCGTCATCATCATCGGTTACACGAAAACCGAGTCCAACTATTTGCTCCGCGGGTTGATGCGTCCTGGAACGCTGCCGTCTGCCCCAGTCGAGTTGCGAGGAACCTCGGGCGAGTGGAGATCGTACGGGCCGGTAAGAGAGAGATCAAACGGGACCTCAGGTATCGTCATCATGAGGCCAGAGTGCGACGTCATGAAGCGGCAAGAGAAGCGATCGAGAGTCCAGAATGTCAGGTAGCCCTGCGCAACAACCAACAGCAAAGGAGGAATGTGGAAGAACTTCCAGATGGAGAGGAGAACCCCGTGGAAGAACGGCAGCGTCGCAGGGCGAGGGCCGCAGAGGGCTTGCGTGCCACCACTGAGGCCGTTGCGACAGCAGAGCGCAGAGTAGAAGAGCGTAAACTACAGCCCGGGGCGCGGGAGGAGGCCCGCAGGAAAATAGAGCAGGCTGAGAAGGAGTTGGCAGTTGTGCTAGAGTCCCCGAATACCCGTAGGAATGGCGGAGAATTGCGACCGGGAAGGCGGGGTGACGCGGAGAATTCCTCCGTTGAAGATCATCGAGCCGAAATGGCTCAGCAGCAGGCTGGGGAAGCGAAGCAGCGTGCTCTTTTGGAGGAGAAAGTGGCGGATGAGAAGCGCCGTGTTCTGGCGGAGCAGCAAGCGGCGGAGGCCAAGCGGTTGGCATTAGCTCGCCGGCAGGCCGTGGAGGTGCAGCAGCGTAGTCTTGTAGAGGAGAAGGCCGCAGAGGAGAAAGGCCGGGTTCTTGCGGAGCAGCAAGCGGCGGAGGCCCACCGCTTGGCATTAGCTCGCCGGCAGGCCGTGGAAGTGAAGCAGCGTACTCTTGTAGAGGAGAAGGCCGCAGAGGAGAAGCGCCGGGTNCTNGCNGAGCAGNNAGCNGCGGAAGNCNAGACGNGNGGAAATNGNNCGNCAGCAGGCNGTGGAAGTGAAGCAGCGTNNTCTTGTAGAGGAGAAGGCCGCAGAGGAGAAGCGNCGGGTTCTGGCGGAGCAGNAAGCCGCNGAGGCTAAGCGGCTGGCATTAGCTCGCCGGCAGGCCGTGGAAGCGAAGCAGCGTGCTCTTGTAGAGGAGAGGGCCGCAGAGGAGAAGCNCCGGGTNCTCGCCGAGCAGAGAGCGGCGGAAGTCCAACGAGCGGAAATGGGTCGGCAGCAGGCTTTGGACGCTAAGCGCCGGGCTGTTGCCAGGCAGCGAGCAGAGGACTCAGAGCGTCGGGTGCTTGCGCAGCGACAGGCAGAGGANTCCCGCCGTCGGGCAGAGATCGAGGTCAGGCGAAAGGCTCAGATTGATGCACAGCGCCGCACGCAACAGGAGGCGCAACNTCGTTCTGAGGCNTTACAGGCCAAACGGAGGATTGAAGAGCNGCGGGGAGCGAGGGCAAGAGCGTTGGCGACGGCGCGAGCTCAGGCGGAAGCTAAGGCTAAAGCAAGCGCCCAGGCGGCGGTGCTGCGTCAAAAAGCGGAGAACGCGAGGGGGGAGGCATCCAAGACATCACGTAGNCGGAAGAAACGCTAGGGAGTGGCCTCCCCTCAAGGGCTCCCAGACCCAGGGAGTCTCTCCAATAAATCAACGTAGGCGTCTGGCACAAGGTCGTCANGGGTCACTCCCAGAGGATCCATAAGCTGGTGNGCCTCGGCCTCGCCATCCGTGGTTGAGTCCCCCTCGTCTAGGACGACTTCGAGTTCAAGAAAATCCCCTAGCCTCTCGACCCGATCGAGATGGATCCGGGTTCGGCCAATCAGGTAGAGATAGCGGACTTTCCGGACTACGGCCTTTTCTCCATAGGCGGTAGCGAGGACATGGCGCATTCCAGTTGGATCGGATGTCGAAGTAATAAAGTAGTGGGAAGTTTTGGGCCCTTCCTGGTCCGGCCGCTGGTAGAAGATGAGTTCACCTTGCTCGGGGCTGAGAATGCGGAGNTTGAGGCGGCCGGANGGGCAGGAAAAGAAGACGTCTTCCTGCNCGATGATTTCCGGTTCCGCAGAGGATAATTCCTCGGCCTTCCGAACGGTGTCTTCGTAGTCGGACAGACGGGCCTTGATTTCGACATTGCGAGCCATGGAAATAAGGTCTGAGGTTTCGGGGCCAAGGGGAGCGGAAGGAGCCGCTGGNCTATCTCTTCAGTTTCCGATCGTGGTAAGGGTCGCCAGCCGGAGGGCGGATAGGCATGAGAAGGCCACCTGATTCACCTAGTTCCTGAAAGAGCTGGGTGCGAAGGGAAGCAGCCTTTTCCTGGAATGCGGGAACACGAATGAGGTTGTGTCGTTCATGCGGATCGCTTTCAAGGTCGTAGAGTCCATTAATATCCCAGTGNCCATGGGTGTAGACGTATTTCCATCGGTCGGTGCGGATAGCCAGAGTNGTGGGTTGGGCGGGAAAATTCCATTCCCAGTGGTATTCGTAGAGGATGTGGTCACGCCATGAGGTGGGAGGCTTGAGTCCCTTGAGGAGGGAGAGGAAGGAGCGTCCGTCAAACTTGGGTGCATTGGCAGGAGCCTTGGTTCCAGCGGCCTCTAGGAGGGTGGGAGCAATATCAATGTTCTGGACCATTTCCTCGATCACGGTACCGGGATTGATACCCGGNCCCCGGGCAAGGAGAGGAACGCGGATGCTTTCCTCGAANGCATCNCGCTTGTCGTAGAANCCGTGTTCGCCNANGGCGAANCCGTTGTCTCCCATNTAGACCACNAGGGTGTNCTTGGTGAGTTCNCTNTGGTCNAGGTGGGNNAGNAGGCGCCCGATGTTTTCATCGAGGCCGTGGATGGTNTCGCAGAAGTTGTAGTANAGTTCGTCGAAGTCAGGGACCGGNTCGTGGTCGAGGGGNCCNGTCTGCATGTGGTCGATCCCNTGGATGCCGAAACGGCGTTCGCGGACCCAGCGNGGNTGGGTGGCGTAGTTCTCCTCGGTATTGGCCATGGTNGCNGGGTAGGGNATTTTNTTGCCCTCGTANCGNGNGGCATGGCGNGGGGCNGGGGTGAAGGGGTAGTGGACNGCCTTNTAGCCGAGGTAGAGNAGGAAGGGTTGNTCGGNGGGNCGNTCCNTGAGCCANTTGATGGCCTGNTCGGTCAGGATNTCCGCNTTGTAGCCCTTGAAGGCCTGGCGCTTACCATTGATGTTGAGCTCCGGATCGAAGTAGGTGCCCTGTCCCTTGAAGCTGACCCAGTGGTGAAAGCCGGGGCGCGGTTCGTCGTTATCGTGGCCCATATGCCACTTGCCCACGTAGGCCGTGCGGTAGCCGGCCTTCTGGAGATGCTGGGGGAAGAAGACGGTCCCCTTGGGAACGGGGCGCTGGTTGTCGACCACGCGGTGGTGATGCATATACTGGCCGGTTAGGACGGAGGCCCGGCTGGGAGAACAGAGGGACGTGCTGACGAAGGCGTTGGCAAGGTGAGCCCCCTCTTTGGCGAGTCGGTCGAGGGCGGGGGTTTCCAGCCACTCGGGGGCATCGGGGTGGAAGCCCATGAGGTCGTAGCGATGGTCGTCACTGAGAATGAAGATGATGTTGGGCGGCTTGGCGGCGGCCAAGGCCGGGAAGAGGAAGGTGGCGAGGAGCCAGGGGATGAGTGAACGCATGGTGGAAAGATGGTGATTTGTCTGCCGGGGGCAAGGGTGGAGCTCTAGTTCTGGGGATGCCTCGATTTAGTCCTGGGTGACCTTGCTTCCCCACCAGCTCGGATTGGGCTGGAAGGCTGGATCGAGGAAGTTGGCGTGTTGTTTTTCAAGTTGGGGCAGACGCTTAGATTTGATGACGGCATCCTGTTGCTTCCGTCTTACTGAATCGAAGCGGGCATCCTTTTTCGGGAGGCGGGCCCCAGTCTCGGCGAGCCAGGCGTCGAGGGCGGCGCGGAGTTCCCCGACCCGTGGTTCTTCCAAGGATGCGAGATCGGTTTGCTCTCCC
>PBTP01000073.1 GCA_002729275.1 Roseibacillus sp.
GCCGCGTAGCGCGCGCGCAGCTACCACAAAGAGACGATGCGTCAAAGGCCTTGAAAATCGAACGCGACTTGAAAGGATAGTGTCATGAGTGAGGAACCTGAAAAAGCAGCTTGGCGAGGTGGCCCTTCCCAGCTCGTAAATCTTCCTGCCTTCGTCGCCAGCGCGATGATAGCCATGATTTTCTTTGTAGTGGGTCCGAAGTTTCCGGAGATCCAGAACTATATCATGCTCGGAGCTATCATCCCGGCTCTCTGGGCTTCTTGGAAATGGCTGACCGTGCGATGCCACCGTTTCGAGGTTAGCACCGAACGCCTCAAAATGTTTCAAGGCGTGCTCAACCGCTCCGTGGATGAAATCGAGCTTTACCGCGTGAAGGACACTCAGATCCAGCAGCCCATCCTCTACCGGCTCTTCGGACTCGGACATGTCATTCTGGAGACCTCGGACCGCAGCCACCCAAAAGCCACTCTCAACGCCATCAAAGCCCCGAGGGAGGTCGGCGAGATCCTGCGCCGGGAGGTTGAGTCCCTCCGCGACAAAAAGCGTGTGCGCGAGGTGGACTTTGATGAGTCGGGAGATAGCGAGTTCGGAGACGAGTTGAGCTAGGAAAGGCCCGGCAAACTGCGGGAATTCTGTCGGAAGGACTTGCACTGGTCTCCAGAACAGGCATCCTCCCGCCGCCGAACTTTATAGTGCGGGGTTAGCTCAGTTGGTAGAGCAACTCGTTTACACCGAGTGGGTCGGCGGTTCGAGTCCGTCACTCCGCACCATCCGGCCCTCCTTGGTCGAGAGGCCCCAGCGCCGCTTTACGGGCATCAACGCCACCGGATCCCTCAATCGGATCTTGCGCTCAGCGAAGATCATCATCAAATCTGGTAGGCTCAATAACCGCTGGGACCAGCAGGCAATGCCTGTTCGCTCCCCGAATCTAAACCACTACCCTGAAACGATGTCTCTCCGCCAGATGCCTCTCCTTCTTCTTGCCGCCATCGCGGTGGCCTCAAGTGCCGCCGCCGCTACCAAGCCAAATTTCATCATCATCTTCACCGATGATCAGGGCTACGGAGACCTGAGCTGCTTTGGCTCAACCACTATCAAGACCCCCAACATCGATCGAATCGCCAAGGAAGGACGGAAGTTCACCAGCTTCATGGTTGCCTCGCCGGTATGCACCCCCTCCCGCGCAGCTCTCCTGACAGGGTGCTATCCCAAGCGGGTAGGAATGCATCAGCACGTGCTCTTCCCTTCCTCCAAGAAGGGCCTTAACCCGGAAGAGCACACCATCGCTGACCACCTCAAGGCGCAGGATTACGCCACCGCCTGCTTCGGCAAATGGCATCTTGGCCATCAGCGGGAAGTGCTCCCGACCTCCAACGGCTTCGACACCTACTACGGCATCCCCTACTCCAACGACATGAACCACCCCGACAACAAGGGGAAACCCCGAGGAGGCTGGCAGGGCATGGACCTGCTCTGGGCCGATCCGAAGTCCACCCTCACCAAGTGGAAGACCCCGCTCTTTGAAGATGAAAAGATTGTCGAGCTGCCGGTCGACCAGCGCACCATCACCCGTCGATGCACCCAGAAGGCCATCGACTTTGTGCAAGCCAACAAGGAAAATCCTTTCTTTGTCTATCTGCCCCACTCCATGCCGCACATCCCGCTCTACGTTCCAGACGACGTGCGCGACCCCGATCCCAAGAACGCCTATATCAATACTATCGAGCACATCGATACCGAGGTCGGCCGCCTGCTGGACACCCTCGACAAGTTAAAGCTCACCGAGGAAACCTACGTGATCTACACCACTGACAATGGCCCATGGCTCCCCTTCCGGCATCATGGCGGTTCCGCAGGGCCTCTCAGGGACGGAAAGGGCTCGACCTTCGAGGGTGGGCAGCGAGTCCCCTGTGTTATGCGGGGGCCAGGCATTCCTGCTGGAACGGTCTGCTCCGAGCTCACTGGAACGATAGATATCCTGCCAACCATCGCGGCAATCACCGGAACTTCTCTGCCTGCAGGAAAAAAAATCGATGGGCTAGACGTCTCCGCCCTCTGGATGAACAAGGTTAAGAAATCTCCCCGCAACGAATTCCTTCATTACACCTCGAGGGGGGAGCTGCAGGGAATCCGGCAGGGTAAGTGGAAGCTCCTCGTAAAAGGCCCTGGAGGCCGCAGGGGCCAAGGCAAAAACAGCTCCAAGAATGGAGGCCAGGTATTCCTCTTTGACTTGGAGGAGGACATGGGAGAGCAAAATAACTTGGCCGCTCAGAACTCCGAAATCGTTGAGGCCCTTAAAAAACGGATGACCGCTCTGGACAGGGAGATTGCTTCTGGGGCCCGCGCTCCTTGGACAGAGGATTGATCACCCCTTGCAGAATTTCCTCTGACTTTCTTGCCAGATCCACTCCCAAGCTACGTAATACTCCACCGCCGAGCATCCAAGATCCTCTCCCCACGACTCTTCACTTTCCGTCCCCAATGACCGAAATCTCAAAAACACCGCATCCAATGAAATCCAGGCTTCTTACATTTGCAGCGCTTTGTGGCGCCACTCTCTCACTTCAAGCGCAGGCTCCGCCAAAGGGCTTTGAGAAGGTCGATCAGGAGATCACCATTTCAACCATGCAGGCGGCGATGAAGTATGATGTCCGCTCGTTCAGCGTAAAACCAAACGCAAAGGTGAAGCTCACCTTCAAGAACCCGGACGACCTCCCGCATAACCTCATCCTGTGCACCCCCGGAAAGTCGAAAGGTGGCGACAAGGGAAAAGAGGTCATCGATGCCGTGCTCAAGCTTGGGGAAAAGGGAGTAGAGCAGAACTGGGAGCCCAAGGGGCACCCCCGCATTCTCCATAGCACTGGGATGGTCCAACCCAAGAAAGAGTCCGTGATCTGGTTCAGAGCACCAAAGAAAGAAGGGAACTACCCTTACATTTGCACCTTCCCGGGCCACTTCGAGCTGATGAACGGAATGATGGCAGTCTCCAAGCGAGCCAACCCGGTGACCAACCTGACTTACAAGTTCTATCACGGCAAGTGGGACAAGCTCCCCGATTTTTCCAAGATGAAGCACAAAAAAACCGGGACTCTTGCCAGCGGCCTTTTCGAGCTCAGCCCAAAAGACAGGGACAACGAATTCGGCTTCGTCTTCACTGGGGACATTGAGTGTCCGAAAGACGGAATCTACACCTTCACGGTTACCTCAGATGATGGCTCCAGCCTCTACATCGACAACACCAGAGTGGTGAACAACGACGGGGTGCACGCCGCCCAGGCCACTAAGGGGCAGGTTCGCCTCAAGGCCGGCAAGAGAAAAATTGAGGTCCGCTACTTCGAGGAGAGTGGAGAGCAAAGCCTCTTTGTGGAGTGGTCAGGGCCAGGAGTGAAGAAGCAGCCTCTTTCTCCCGGCTCCTCCTCCGGAGGCGGAGGCGGCCCGAGCGGAATGCTCATTGCCGCTGCGGACGGAGAGGCCGCCATCTATCGTAACTTTATCTCGGACGCCGGACCCCGGGCGATTGGAGTTGGCTACTCCGAGGGAGTGAATCTCACCTTTGACGCCAATAATATGCGCTTCGCCCAGATCTGGCAGGGAGACTTCATGGACGGCGCCCGCCACTGGAACGGCAGGGGACAGGGTTTCCAGCCCCCCGCTGGCGACGGGGTAATCAAGCTGCCCGCCGGGGCCTCATTTGCCGCCTTGGAATCCTCTGGCTCGGCATGGCCAAAGGCCGAGACACGCTCCCCCGAATTCCGCTTCCGCGGTTACCAATTGAACAAAAAGCAGCAACCCACTTTCCATTATGAAAGGGGCGGCGTCTCGATCAAGGACACCCCTGCTCCGGTTGCTGGAAAGGAATATGGCCATCTCACCCGCTCTCTGCAGCTATCGGCTAAGACAGCCCCAGCCAACCTCTATTTTCGGGCCGCCTCAGGCAATATCGCCGTTGCACCCGGTGGATTTCTCGTCAATGGCGACCTTATGATTTCCACAAGGAGCAAGGCCATGATCGAGGCCAACGAGCTACGGCTTCCTGTCGAATTCAAGAACGGCACCGCCACAATCGAGCTGACATACAAATGGGCCCAGTAAGAAGCAGCTCCTGGAACAACCTCACAAACGAAACCATTTTAATGAAAACACCACCTGCCTTATTTACGTTAAGCGCCACCCGCGCCTGTCTTTCCTCCATACTGGCCGCGACAGCCCTGACCGCTGCAGCTCCCACCATGGAAGACTTCTACCAGCGCGAGGAAATTCCTCTGCCAGAAGGAGAGGTGATGGAGGGAGCCTCCATTGCAATCATCGATGACAAGCGCGTCGCACTGGCAACCCGCCGCGGTGACGTCTGGATCTGCGATGGCGCCTTCGGAGAAGACCTTAGCAAGGTGACCTGGAGCAAATTTGCCAGCGGACTGCACGAACCTCTCGGAATGTCCCACAAGGATGGCTGGTTCACCTTCACGCAGCGCCCCGATGTCTCGCAGATGCGGGACAGCGACGGCGATGGTCGAGCCGACCAGTTTGTCACTGTCGCCGCTCCCTGGGGGATTAATGGAGACTACCACGAATACGCTTTTGGAACCCCTCCAGACAAGGACGGCAACGTCTGGGTGGTCCTCTGCCTTACGGGATCGTTCAATGCCAACTCCCCCTGGCGTGGCTGGTGTTTCCGTATCACCCCAGACGGGAAATCCATTCCAACCTGCTCCGGGATTCGTTCCCCAGGAGGCATCGGCTTCAATATGGAAGGGGATGTTTTCTACTGTGACAATCAGGGCACTTGGAACGGGTCCTCCTCACTGAAGCACCTTAAGCCCGGCGGATTTGTGGGAAATCCGAATGGCAACAAATTCTGGGAACAAGCCCCCAACATGGGGCCCAAGCCTGCAGAGCCGAAAAGCGGCTCGCGGATCGAAACAGAGCGCAAGCGCATTCCCCAGCTTGTTCCAACCGCAGTCTGGCTTCCCCACGGCAAGCTTGGGCAGTCGCCCACCGGAATCATCCCAGACGACACCAAGGGCGCCTTCGGCCCCTTTGCTGGGCAGGTCCTCGTTGGGGAGCAGACCCACTCTCAGGTCCAGAGAGTATTTCTGGAAAAAATTAATGGCGTCTACCAAGGCGCCGCATTCCCTTTCCTTGGTGGATACCGCTCGGGCATTGTTCCCCTGAGACTCGCCGCTGATGGCTCCCTCTTCGTTGGGACTACAAATCGCGGTTGGGGCGCACGGGGAGGGCTTCCATTCAGTTTTGAGCGGACTCGCTGGAACGGTAAGGTTCCTTTTGAAATTCACGAAATGAGAATCACCAAAGACGGCTTCGAGCTAACCTTTACCGAGGAGATCGACCCGAAGACCGCAGGAGACAAGGCTAGTTACTCCATGAACTCTTGGACTTATGTTTACCAGAGTGGTTATGGCAGCCCGGAGGTGGACAAAACCGCTCAGACCATTGAGTCGATAACGGTAGGGGCCGACAAGAAGTCCGTGCGCCTGAAAGTTGCCAATCGACAGGCCGGGCATTGCCATCACCTCAAGTCCGCGGGAGTTCGCAGTAAGTCCGGAGGCGAGCTCTGGCACCAGAACGCCTACTACACCATTAACGAGTTTCCCAAGTAAGCCGTAGTTGAGAGATGGAATTAGACCTGAGCACCCTGCGGCCTGCTGATTGCTACAAGGTGCTGGCGAGTCTGGTTACCCCTCGCCCGATTGCCTGGATCACAACTTTGGATCAGGGGGGCGCGGTTAANGCCGCGCCCTTCTCCTTTTTTAACTGCTTTGGCTCCAACCCNCCAATCGTTGCCTTTGCGCCTGGGAACAAGGGGCCCGGACTCCCCAAGGATACCGCCCGCAACATTCGGGATANCNGGGAGTTTGTCGTCAATATNGCCGACGAGGCGCTCGCCGAAAAAATGGTCGCAACCTCTGCCAGCCTTCCTCACGGAGAGTCTGAGCTCGCGATCACTGGTCTAACGGCCACCGAATCCATCTCNATAAAGGCTCCCCGGATTNCAGAGGCTCCGGTTTCATTTGAATGCAGAGAGTGGGCTACTCTAGAGATCGGCTCCAACCGTATGGTTGTCGGCACTGTTCACTACGCACACATCCGGGACGGGATATTCGACCCGGAAACCCTGCATCTCAAGCCCGAGGCCTTTCTGCCCGTTGGGCGGATGGCCGCCCCGGACTGGTACTGCCGGACCAGCAACCAATACGAAATCAAGAGGCCCAAATAGAGGCTCTCATTCCGTTTCCATACCGCCACGCNTTATCATGCCCCAAGAACGAGAGCTCTTTATCCAAGTGCGGGATCTTCATCAGCGGTTTGGAAGGCAGCAGGTCCTGCGCGGGGTTAACCTGAACGTTTACCGGGGAGAGACCCTCTGCCTGCTTGGTGGGTCAGGAGGAGGGAAGAGCGTCCTGATCAAGCACCTCTGCGGCCTCATGCGCCCCTGGAAGGGCTCTGTTCTCATCGAAGGCGAGGATATTACCGATCTCCCCGAGCGGGCCCTCGGACCCGTTCGGCGTAAGGTCAGCATGATGTTTCAGGGAGGGGCCCTCTTTGACTCTCTCTCCGTCGGCCAAAATATTGCCTTCCCTCTGCGCGAGGCGGGGCTGCGCGACCAAAAGGAAATTGACCTCCGTGTGAGCCGGGCATTGGAAATAGTGCGCATGCCCGGGCAGGAAAAGAAAATGCCCGCCGACCTCTCAGGGGGAATGCGCAAGAGAGTGGCCCTTGCCCGTGCGGTAGTGGAAAAGCCCGTTTGCGTTCTTTATGACGAACCGCATGCCGGGCTGGACCCGATCACTTCGGACTCCATTGATCATCTCATCAAGGATCTTCAGACAGACCATAATATCACAAACATTGTGATTACCCATGAGCTCCGGAGTGTGTTCAGGATTGCCGATCGCGTCGCCTTCATGAAGGAGGGGGTCATTTCGTGGCACGGAACAGCTGAAGCGTTAGAGGCCTCCAAAGACCCGGAGATCGTCGAATTTGTCCGGGGAACCTCCTCCGATCGGCAAGCTAGAGAACAGGGCGCTCCCTGCATTGACACCAGCGGTTAGGCAGAGGAACATATAGGTATGGCTAATTCCCCAAAGCGAATCGAAACCCTTGTAGGGTTTTTCCTTTTCGTGGGGCTTGCGCTGCTTGGAGTGCTTATCATGCAATTTGGCCGTTTTGCGGACCGATTTCGCGGTGTCTACACCATTACAGTCGCCTTTAGCGATGCCTCGGGGCTGATCAAAGGAAGCCAAGTCCGCCTGTCAGGCGCTCAGGTCGGGCAGGTCGTGGAAGAGCCCTCCCTGACGGAAGAGGGGAAAATCGAAGTCGATATGGTCATTCGAAAGAGCACCCCAAAGATCGATCGTAATTCCGTATTTCAGATTACGTCTCTGAGTATTCTTGGAGATAAAGCGATCACAATCTCACCTCCAGCGACGCCGGAGCAAAAATCCGGGACCTTTATAAAAGATGGCGATTTCATCGTTGGAGCAGAAGCGGGAGGGCTTGATGCGCTCCAGACTGATGCTGAACAGATTGCTTCCGACGCTGTAGCTCTGATCTCGCGCGGNAAAATAACACTCTCCAAAGTTGATACCGCCCTCGACGACCTTCGTGCCGTATCAGGGCANCTCGCCGAGAGCCTTGAGAGGATTAACTCCGGGTTGATCACCGAGGATAATATCGCCAAATTCAGCAGCTCTCTCGAAAACCTTGATGGAGCTACCGATGCAATTCGAGAGGCAAGCGTNGAAATTAAGCCTCTGATTGCAGGCGCTCAGGACGCCGTCGCCAGTTTCGACAACGCGGCAAAAGCCGCTGAGGGAACCTTCAATCAGGCCTCTTCCGAAATTAGCAAACTNGGTCCGACGCTCCGGAAAGTTCCTGAAGCCGTCGATTCCATATCGGAGGTGGCCAGCGAAGCCCGAGGGGCCCTCAGCAGCGTTACCGGAAGTGAAGGTCTGCTCGGCTCTCTCGCCTATGACCGGGACATGAAAGGAGACGCCAAGACCTTTATGCGCAACCTCCGTCATTACGGGATCCTCAGATACAAGGATGACGAAACACCTGAGGAGGGCGACCCCCGCAACCGTTTCCGCGGCCGCCGCCGCTAGCCCCGGCGATCTGCCAGCTGGGACCAACTCTCCCCAAGAGCCAGTCGGATTCCCTCTGCTTTCTGCAGGGTCTCCTCAAATTCCATCTCGGGGTCCGAATCAGCTACAATACCCGCACCCACTCCGAAGGACAATCGGGAGCCCCTCCTCTCCAGGGTTCGAATCGCAATGTTGAACTGACTTTCCCCATTAAACCCTAGGTAGCCTATCGCCCCGGTATACAGCCCCCGGGGCACAGTTTCGAGTTCCTCGATGATCTCCATGGCCCTCCTCTTGGGAGCACCCGTAATACTTCCCCCCGGGTAGCAGGCCTGCAACGCTTCCAGATGGTCTGCCTCTGCCCGGAGCTGCCCCGTCACAGTAGAGACNAGGTGATGCACCTGTTCAAGGCGCTCATGCTTAAGCATTTCAGTAACCGCAATTGTCCCAAATTCACATACNCGGCCCAGATCGTTACGCTCAAGGTCGGTGATCATAACGAGTTCTGCTATCTCCTTTTCGCACGTCTGGAGCTCGAATGCAGACCTGCTGTCCAACTCGGGATCCGCAAAGCGGGGACGAGTTCCCTTGATTGGCCGCGTTTCGATGGAGCGCCCGTGCATGTTCAAGAAGGTCTCTGGAGANGAAGAGAGAATCTCGCGGTCTCCACGGACCATATAAGCGGCCATGGGCGCCGGAGAAACGCTTCGCAAACGGTCGTAAAGCGGAAACAGGGATTCTGTTTTTGGGAAGTCTGCGCTGAACTGCTGAGACAGGTTCATCTGGTAGATATCGCCGTTGGTGATGTAGGCTTGGGCACGGCGAACCCGATCGACGAACTGGCTTCTGCTCAAGTTGCTACGCCAGGGCCCCGCAATTTCAAGCTCAGGCAGTGGAGCAGGTTGTAGATGTTCGCAGAGAGAGCCCACTTCGAACCACTGGCCCGTCCCATGATTATAGACGAGCAAGTCATCATAGAACCCAAAGCTGAAACCTCCATCATAGTCAATCCACCCGCAAGCCGCCCCGAGAGGAAACCCGCAATCCGGACTTCTNACCATGCGCTCTTGAATCTGCTCTCTGAGCTCCCCAACGTCTTCCATNCTCCCCTCTAGCTCTCCGGTAGGACAAGCCGCTATGATGGATAACGCTTGAGAGCNGGCGAGGTTTCCTGAGCTGTCGTAAAAAGCCAACCCCGGCAAATGACGGAGAGCCGCAGCGGCCTCGGCCGGAGCGAGAGCAATGTCAACCGGGCGGAGTTCCGGNACTGGTNAAAGACGGGATGGCACTTTGATGATTGATACTGCGGATCNGCACGGCTTGCAAACATCTCCATGCGGAGCCACGAATTCCTCCGCTACTCAGGGAGGCCGNGNAATAGCCTGAGCGTGCATCCGACTGGGGTCATTGACTCTCATGAAGCCTGACGGTAAGGTTTGGATCTCCTGTCTTTGAGCTCTCCATCTACAAGTTCCAACCTGAGCACTTTTCACGCAGCGTGCTGGGTGCTGGCTGTTATCGCTTTTATTGAGGTGGTGGCCGTCGGGCTTGCACTGGCGCTTCGCACGAAATCTCAGGGCCCACCAGTGGTGGTTGAGCGGGTAGTTACGGAATATCTCCCNTACCAGCAGCCNNCCGGCAAACTCCTCGGTGCAATACCGCAGTCGACAGCCGATCCTGTGGCTGAGCCCTCCCCTCTCCCGGCAGCGTTCACCACCGCAGAAGAAATGGTGAGCAGCGAAGCCGGACCACTGAACGCCACTCCGACGCTGAAAACTCCTTTCATCGCCAACCCAGAGGTTGAAAGGCTTGTCATCGAGGCGCGTGAAGCACGCGTCAGGGACGATATCGGCGCGGCGGTCCTCAAACTGGAATCCGCTGAAGTTATTGCGCCTGCGGAGCCTAACGTCCTTTACCAGTTTGCGGAGGTCTTTGGTGCAGTTGGGCACTACGACAAAGCTGCGGATTATTACCAGAAGGTTTTCAACCTTGGGCCGGTNAGAGCAGGAGCTCTTTATGAACTAGCTTCCCGAAAACTGAGCCTCGGGTTCGAGCAGGCAATGGGCATGGAAGGGAAAATGAGGCTTGGCCGCATTCGTCACTACAGTGACAAGGGGGAGAAGGGCAGCAAGCGGGTAGTCCTCACCATTCCCATCCTAGCCGCCCCAGGGCAGGGAGTGGACGAGAACAAGCTTTCCATCCAGGTCACATTCTACGACAAGCGCAACGGCAAGGTCTATCAGGCCACTTCAGACAGCAATCTGAGTCACAAGTGGACCACTCCTCCTCTTGACTGGGGCGACAGTGGCGAGGAGTTGCTCCAATATACCTATATCATTCCGCCTGGTGACGAGCGAGACCTGCACCTTCTTGGAGAACGGGCGCATTTCGGGCAGGTTGTTGAGATGCGGTATGGAGGGGAGCTTATCGACCATCAGGCATGGCCCAGAACCCTCGCTGAGCAGCGCAACGTCCAAGAGGCTAGCCCTCTCTTCATCCCCTCCGAATTTCTTCCCAGGCAAATCAACGAGGCGAACCCCCTTCTCCCTCCCCTCCCTCGCTGAGATCAGCTTGGTTCTGTTAGCTACTCAGGTCTGCGCAATGTCAACATGACAGCCATTGCCCCGCACTGGCTACTTGCGACTTTTGCCAGTCGGGCCTACTAATCAGCGCAAGATGTCCGAGCCGGAGCAACAGTGGTACTTCATCAGCGTGGTAAACGGTGAGCGATATGGCCCCTACAGTGCAGAACAGCTGGAAGGTTTCGTCACAAGCGGCTCGATTACCCGGGAAACCATGATCTGGACAGCAGCGCTTCAGGATCAGTGGATCCCTGCCACGAACGTGGAAGGTCTGTTCCGCCCAGTAGAGAATGCAGCCTCTGCCCACCCGGCCCAACCCGCGCCATTGGCTCAACCGGCCCGCCCTCAGCTTATCACCGGCGCACCGACGGGCTCTGCCCTGCCGCTGGCCCAGGCAGCTCCCCTGCAAGCGGCTCCATTACAAGCACAGCCACTGCAGGCAGCTCCCCTGCAAGCACAGCCCGCTCAGCCTGTTCAGTCCGCACACCCTGCACAACCAGTTCAACTCGTCCAGCCTGCCGTAGCCACTCCTGCTCAGGCCTCTGCACTTCAATCGCCCATGGCTCAGCCAGCGCCCGCACAGCGAGTCGCCCCCGGCATGATTCCTTCCACNATGCCAGGAATCGCCCAGCCTGCCGCTCCAGCTGGAGGGTTGGGGCAAACCGCCGCCCTCGCTCCTAGGCTAACTGCGCCGGGCTCAATCGCCTCCGGAGAACCGTTCCCCAGCCCCAGCCCCACGAAAGCCAGCTTTGGGTTGTGGCTTGGCCTGCTTGTAAGCGCNCCAGTAGTCGCACTCCTTGCCTCGGTTTTAGAAGTCTCTCTGCTGAGCTTTGCCGCCTTGCCCNTGCTGTTATGGGCGCAAGTTCTTGGCCTTATCTACCTGCATCGCGCATGGAGTCTTATCCAGCCGGGGAATGTCCAAGTTTCTCCAGGTAAAGCCATCGGCTTCCTGTTCATCCCTTTCTTTAATATCTACTGGTTGTTCATCGCTATTGGGGGCCTTCCAAAAGAGTGGAACCGGGTTATGGCATCCCATCCCAACCTCAGCCAGGCCCCACGGCTAAGCAGCGGTATTGCCATTGCCGCATGTCTGGTGCCAGTCATCGGGATTCCTTTGATGGCTAGCATCTGCAAGGGCATCAACTGGCTCGGAGGAATGCAGCTTGGCGGCAGCGGACCCACTAGCCCTTCCGGCAGCCTCACCCCGGGAAGCGCCTCCGCTCAGGCGGGTAGGGGGCTCCGGCTATACTAGGGCAGCGGGGTCCAACCTCGGCCCAGTGCCGTGACAACTGGATCGCCTCTATTCTTCGGCAGGCCCCTGCAGGAAAGGCTCTAGCAAGTTGTGCATATGTCCCATCGCTGGAACACGCAGATAATTTGCGGTGAGGCGTGGAGCTTCCTCAGATCCCAGTTCGTGCAGAGCCTGCAGCATCGTATAAATATGATGGGCGTCTTCTGCGTTCACAGCATCTGAATCTGGAAGCGCTTTTTCGAGGAGCTTGATGGAGTCCCGGTAGCCAAATTGCGCCATTGCTCCTGCCACCTCCGCGCGTACTGCTAAGGTATCTGTTAAGAAGGCAAGAAGGTGGGGGGCTACCGTGGCATCCCCGATTCTTCCAAGGGCCTCAATCGCGATGGCCGAATCTACAGAGCCAGGATTTTGAAGAAGCTGGACAATATCAAGGACCGCGGGCTTGGCCAGTGAACCGAGATCCTTGAGAATAAGAACTGCCTCATCCAACTTGTCCCCTTCTGTTGCATTTCGCAAAAGAATCACCAGCTCTCCAACGGCATATTCCCCCAGGCTGGAAAGGAGTGTCCGCACTCGTTTGCGATAGGTTCCATACTCACTTTCGGGAGAAGTCCGACGCAGCAGGTATGAGCATAGAACGATGGCCTGTTCCTCAGGNTTCTCTATTGCCAGAACTTCTTCCCATTTCTTGCGATCACCCAGGCCTTGCCGGACTCGTGCAAGCAACTGCGCTTCTGTTTGACAAAACCTTGAGGCTACCAAGCTGTATGCCGTGTGCCCGGGGCCGTCTTGGTCCTTGATTTGCTGATAGACGTAGCATCGGCCCTCCTCAATCCACACCAGTCCCGAGCTACCCGCTTCCCCCTGCGCCATCGCCTGCCACCGACCCCCTTTTTCGACCAGAAAGCACATAAGGCGCTGCGATTTGACACGCCAAGAGACAGGGCCTTGCGCTTTCTGGGCTAATCCCGGAACGACGACCACCTTCTGGTTTTTTTCCAGGCCTATAATCTCGATGAACTGGCCCGCTTTGTGCCCGTCAGGCGGCTCCATCAGCCATTCTTCGACTCTGACCTTACTCGATCCAACCCGTTCCCCGATCACGATTGAATGTGCCTCGGCGCACATTTCTTGGGCAGACCAGATTTGCGAGCGCTCTGCTGCAAGCGGCAGGGCCATCAATGCTAGTGCGACGAGGTTACGAAACATCAAGGGTCTTTGGTCCTGTGACGCGGGCTGCCCCGGGAATTACTGGCCCCTCCTACCAGCTTTCAGGGCAAGGTATGATCCTGAGGGTTAGACCAGCATGAGCGCGGGCTTTTCAATCAGCTTTTTCACCTGCGAGAGAAACTCGGCACCGACTGCTCCATCAACCACTCGGTGATCACAAGAGAGCCCGAGGTTGATTCGCAGGCCAGGAACGATATCTCCGTCTGCAACGACCGCCTTCTCTACNATACTTCCCACCGATATAATCGCAGCCTGTGGCGGATTGATAATCGCATCAAACGACTCCACCCCATAGGAGCCGAGGTTTGAAACCGTGATGGTTCCTCCGTCAAATTCGTTCGGGAGAAGCTTTCCATCACGGGCCCGAATGGCGAGGTCTTTAACCTCTTTGGATATTTGAAGTAACGACTTGGCCGCAGCATTCTTCACTACCGGAGTGACCAGACCATCTTCGACTGCAACTGCGACGGACACGCCTATCTCTCCAAACTGATGAATGTGATCTCCTCGGAAAGTCGCGTTGACGCTGGGAACAGCCTGCAAAGCCCCGATCACCGCCTTTAGGACGAGGTCGTTCACGGTATATTTGTTTCCATGGGTGGCCTCTGCCTGGATGTTAATCTGACGCCTGATTTCCATCAAGGGCGCGGCATCTGCTTCCGCATGAAGGTAGAAATGAGGAATCGTCGTCTTGGAGGTCAGCAGGCGCTCGGCAATGATGCGGCGGAGGCTGGACAATTCGACTCGATGGTCCCCCACCCCAAGTGGGGGCGCTGGAGCCGGAGCTGCTGCAGGGGGAGCCGGAGCTGCCGCAGGGGGAGCTAGAACTGCTGCAGGAGGAGCCGGAGCTGCTGCAGGGACAGGGTCCACTGACTCGCTTTCGGAAACCGTTGCCACGGGTTTACCGGTCGCGGCTGCTTCCACATCTTTCTTAACGATTCGGCCTCCCGGGCCACTACCGCTCAGACCAGAGAGATCAACCCCATGGGCCACGGCCAGCTTCCGCGCCAAAGGAGAAGNTTTGATACGCTCAGAAGGGGCAGGCGCTTGGGGCGTATCCTCGGTTACAGNTGGGGCGGCGGACGGCGCAGGGTCTGCTGCTCCAGACTCTGGTTCGCCAGGAGAAGGCGCAGGCGAAGCAGGCTTCACAGGAGCGGGCTCTGGCTCTGCCACTGGTGCGGCTGGAGCAGGATCTCCCTCCCCTTCGTCCCTGAGGACAGCAAGGGTCGCCCCAATTTCAGCTTTAGCTCCTTCTTCAATCAGGATTTCTGACAGAATACCCTCATCAAAGGCCTCCATAGCCATGGTGGCCTTGTCTGTCTCAATTTCGGCGATTTCATCGCCGATTTCCACCTGATCGCCGACACTCTTGAGCCAGCGAACCACGGTCCCCTCGGTCATGGTGTCCGAAAGCTTGGGCATTTCAATGTGCGTTGCCATGGGTCGATGCGTGAAGAAAGTTGGACTTAAAGCTTAGCTCCGGTCAAGAGCGGGGGTGATAGTTTTAAGATAAGGTGACTAACCTGCGTGCTAGTGTAACCCGGGATTTGGCCGCGGCTTAAAATAAACGGGCTCCCCGGTGAAGGAGAGCCCGCGGGAAATTTNTTCCTTTCCGGGGCTTAGTTCTCCTCCGGAGCGAGCTCTTTCATCGTTGGGATCAAGCCGATATTCGGCTCTCCACTCGAGCCCTGGCCGGTGGCCCTCCTCAGGACTTGGCTGCTTACGGTCCCTCCGCAGTCCGGATCAGTGCAATACCATGAACCGCATGGAGCGCAGCTGGCAGCTTTCCGCACAGTTTTCACAACAGGTCGGCGCACCTTGACTGTTTCGCCAGTCCCACCCTTGGGCCCCNNCTCTGCTATCACNTCTTCCTCAATCCANTCCACTTCCTCAATTTCGACATACTTNTTCGAAGAGCACCCATTGCAGCTCANGCCACAGGATGAGAAACTCAGTGCTAAAAACAGGATCGCCGGGATGAACGCCAAGGTTTTCATAGGAAGGCCGGATGCTAGGGCCCTTCGCCGATAGTGCAAACAGAATCTCCCCGACCTCCCGCCCCGGGGTGTTTGGGTTTATTATCGCGAGCTTTGAAGTAATCTCGCCCTTGAAATCAAGCTATAGAAAGCACCTGTTCCACCACTCGGCGGGGATTTGGAAGCTGCTCATCCTCGATATGATGCGAATAGATCGCAGGCGCATCGATGCTGCATACCCGCTTCACGGGGGCGTCAAGATGGTCAAAAGCATGCTCCTGGATCAGGGTGGCAATCTGGGACGAGACCCCATTAAATGGCTTGGACTCATCAACGAGAACCGCCCGGTTTGTTTTCACAACAGACTCAATGATGGCCTCCTGGTCGAGGGGCCGGATTGAACGGAGATCGAGGACCTCAGCAGAGATATTGTGGTCCTTCTTGAGAGTTTCCGCCGCCTCCAGACAGTGTAGGACGGAGCGACCGTGCGCAATCAGGCTGATGTCGCTTCCCTCCCGCTTGACCTCGGCCTTACCCAATGGAATTAAAAATTCTCCCTCTCCGACATCAGGAACNTCACCCATGTTCCCATAAAGCTTGGTGTTCTCCATGATGAAAACTGGATCATTATCGCGGATTGCAGATTTCATCAGGCCTTTCGCGTCAGCAGGAGTGGCGGGCGCACAAACCTTGAGCCCGGGAAAGGCCGCAAACAACCCTTCGGGGCAATGTGAATGAGTCGCGCCAACATTGGTGCCTCCGTTAGCCGGGCCTCGGACAACAATGGGAACGTTAATTTTGCCACCTGCCATGTAGCGGACGCACCCTGCGTTATTCACAAGCTGGTCAAAAGCCACCGAGTGAAACGACCAGAACATTAGCTCCATAACTGGGCGCACGCCGAGCATGGATGCCCCCACGCCCATTCCGATAAAGCCCGCCTCCGAAATAGGAGTATCCACCACCCTTTTACTTCCCCATTTGTCCCAGAGGCCTTCCGTCACTTTGTAGGCCCCATTGTATTCAGCCACCTCCTCTCCCATGAGGACGACGTTCTCATCGTGGGCAAGCTCTTCATCAAGAGCTTCGCGAAGCGCGTGTCTGTAGAGTAGTTCTCTCATTATCAGGCCTCCGTTTAGTCGTTGAAGAAATGCCGCCCGGTGTTGCCGGCTTCAGTATCCTCATCTACTTCCCAGTAGACGTCATGCAGGATATCCTCTACGGTTGGCGGCAACGAACTCTCGGCAAATTTAATTGCTTTAGCCGTCTCCTTGGTAGCCTCTTTTTCGAGCGCTTTGGCCTCCTCTGCGGTGAGGTGGCCCTCCTCAATGAGGCGTCGTTCCCACAGTCGAATTGGGTCGTGGTAGGTCTTATAGCGCCCGATTTCTTCCGGGGTGCGATACTTGTCGGCATTCGCATCTGCTACGGAGTGGCCATAGTAGCGATANGTTTGGATCTCAAGAAGNCTTGGGCGGTGTTCCTTGCGAGCTCTTTCCATCGCAATATGCGTCTTTGCTCTGACCTCATAAAGGTCTTCCCCGTTCACCAGATCCCAAGCCATGTTGTATGCCTCTGCCCTCTGCGCGAGACAATCTCGGTAAGCGCTGGATCTGGTCTGCGAAGTTCCCATCGAGTAGCCATTGTTCTCAATGATATAGACAACGGGTATTTCAAAGAGCGCCGCTATATTGAGGGACTCGTGGAAGACACCCTGATTGATTGCTCCATCTCCAAGAAAACAAAGAGCACACCCGGGCAGCCCTTGNTACTTNAGGGCGTAGCCGAGGCCTAGACCAAGAGGAGTCTGTCCTGCGACTATGCCGTGGCCTCCCCAGAAATTCTTGTCAGGAGCGAAGAAGTGCATGGAGCCCCCCTTGCCTTTGGAGCACCCGGTCGCCTTGCCGAAGAGTTCGGCCATGCATTCGTCCATGCTCATTCCTACCGCAAGGGCGTGGCCGTGATCGCGGTAAGCCGTGATCACGTGGTCGTGTTCTCCCATGAGTGAGACCGCTCCTACTGCGACGGATTCCTGGCCGATGTAAAGGTGGAGAAAGCCCCCCATTTTATCTTTCTGGTATTGTCCGAGTGCGAGGTGCTCAAACCGCCGGATCCGAACCATGGTTCGATAAAAGTCAATCTTGTCCTGGGGGCTGAGGCCTCGGTTTACCGGCGAGCTGGAAAAATCCATCGCAGCAAATGGTGGCTCTGCAGAGGGGTCTTGCATGGTGGTTGCTACTGGGCGTGCATACCCCTCAGGCGCATTGCGGGCAAGAGCTAAGGTATCGCGCCATCGGGTCAACAAGCNCGATGGGCCGTAGTTGGCTCAAGANGCTTTTGCTCTGAGCGGANAAAACGTCGCTGGCCCACGAGAAAAATGGCAGTAAACAGCGCGCTTGCGGCAATTTGGCCCTTTAAAAACANCCACGAGGGAGGGTANCCCGGAATCCCGATGGTTTGACATTGAATCCATCCCGCCCAAGTTTTCGCATATTGTTCCGATAGAAACCAGCTCCCTGTGTTGGTGACNGCGTAGAAGGCCAGNGCTGCTCCAAGAGATCCTCCAATCAAATAGGGCCATCGCTTTTTTCGCAACGTGGCCCCAATTCCGAAGGTCACGGCTAGACCAACGATGACCACAAAGAANTGGAGGCCAAATTCGTAGCCCTGAATCTTATTAATCACGAAGTAGGACAAGGTCCACGCCACTGCTGGCAGCAAGGTCCATCGAGAGGCCATGCAGGCTGCGATGCAAAAAAACAGAGGAGGCAGTGGGCTGAACCCGGGTAGGAGGCCGCTAAGTCCCGGAGCGGCGCAGCTAAAGGAACATAGCAAAGCGAGTAGGGCGATGGCGGGTAGAAGGCGCTTCACTGTGGTCTTGTTATACCGCCCTTGGGTTTTCTGCACGTAAATTTAGGCTATGGTGTAGCCTATCCGGAAATTGTTATTCAGATAGATGAAGAGAATGATTCTTTTTTAAATCTATAATTCTTCTTCTTAAAGAGGCGAATAACTCCCTCTGAGCACTGTTCCCCGCTTCCATTGCAGTAGTTCCACGGGAATAATAAGACGCGAATAAAGTAGGGCAGACGTCCGCCTTTAATCAGAGATTGTTACTGTTCATGGTCATCCTCAATTCGTTCCCATTGTTCGCTCAAGATCTTACCATGTTTTCCACGGCTCTTGCTCCAAAGCGGCGATGGAGCTAACCATTGGCTGTGAACGATGGTGAATATATGCGCCGGGCGCTATCATTGGCGAAGCGCGGACTGGGACTAACCAGCCCTAATCCCCCGGTTGGCGCCGTTCTCGTGAAAGATGGGGCCGAAGTAGGAAGCGGCTGGCACAAAGGCTCTGGCCAGCCCCATGCGGAGGTGGAAGCAATAAGAGACGCGGTGAGGCGGCACGGAGATGAGGTGACGCAGGGGGCCACGATCTACGTGACTCTTGAACCCTGTTCTACTCACGGTCGAACAGGGTCGTGCACCGCGGCGCTGATACGGGCCGGGGTCAGCAGAGTAGTGGTAGGGGCTAGAGACCCAAACCCAAGCCATGAAGGGAGGGCCGGACCACTCTTGCTTGAGTCCGGCATAGACTATGCCGAGGGCATAGAGGAGTCCGGCTGCGAAGCCGTCATCAGAGCCTTTGCCAAGGTTCAACGAAGTGGGCTTCCCTGGGTAATTATCAAAAGCGCCTTTGGGTTGGACGGCAAGGTGACTAGGCCACAATCGGAAGGACAGTGGTTAAGTGGTCAGGGTTCACGTGCGGAGGTTCATGGGCTTCGAGGGGAAGTTGATGCAATCCTTACCACCGGCAAAACGGTCCGATGCGACAATCCCAGGCTGACTATCCGGGGCGAGGCGCAANCAGTAGAAAAGAGGCAACCCCTGAGAGTTGTCTTGACATCAAGAGACCAGGGGGTGCCGAGGGACTCCCAAGTTCTTACCGATGATTTTAGGGATAAAACCCTTATATATAGCTCGAAAAGAATCGAGTGTGTCTTGCGGGACTTGGTTTCGGATCATGGCGTTCTGAGTATTATGGTAGAAGCTGGAGGCAACCTGGTGGGACAGCTTCTTGATGAGGGGTGGGCTGATGAGGTGGTCTTCTACCTTGCTCCGCTGATTACCGGAGGAAGCGTTCCCGCGGCGGGAGGAGAGGGAGTGGCCGATCTCAGGGGACGAATTAAACTACAAAGCAGTTCCTTCAGGCGTATTGGTGATGACGTCCGGGTGCGGGCGATGATTTGCAGAGGGGAAGGCTCCGCGGGTTCCTGATTATTTCTTCAGGGTAAGGTCTCACCATTTATACTATGACTATAGTATTAAGAAGTGGCAGCTCCCAAGGTCGCTAGATCCGGAAGTTCTGGGAAAAGATTCCGGGCTGGCTGCGAGCAGTAGCTTGCCGGANGCGCCTAGGTGTTCGGGGGTTGCCTTCAATCCCCCGGGGCGGTCTCCCGGGCTGTTTTTTCGAGCCAGATTGAGAGAATTGCGATGTCGGCCGGAGTAATCCCGCTGATTCTCGCCGCCTGTCCAAGGGTGTGAGGCCGGATTTCGCTAAGGCGCTGGCGCGCTTCTCGTTTCAGGCCCTCGAGTGAATGGTAGTCCAAGGAATGCGGAAGGGGTCGGGTTTCTTGGCGCCGCATCCGATCCACCTGCTGGCGCTGCCGAAGAATATGGCCCTCATACTTAAAGTCNGTTTCGATCAAGGGCCAGAGTTCCACGGGGAAATTCTGTAGAAGTTCGGGCGGTAGGTNATGCCAGGTGTTNTCCTCGCGGCGGAACCAGTGGTCCAGCTTAAGNCCCTCGTGAGGTGTTTTGCGGACGAATGCTGAGGCATNNTGGAGGAGCTCGAGCTTTGAGNNGGTTCTTTGCTCTCGAAGTGAGCAGTTAAGGCCAACTGAGGCCGCTAGCGGCCCAAGTCGTTGGTCGGCGTTGTCTTGGCGCAGCAAAAGACGATATTCTGCTCTACTGGTAAACATTCGGTAGGGCTCTGTGCAGCCCTTGGTGACAAGATCATCAACCATCACCCCAAGGTAGGCCTGGTCTCTCGATAAGATAAGAGGGCCTGAGCCTTGGGTCTTGAGGGCGGCATTGGCTCCGGCTAGGAGGCCTTGGCCGGCCGCTTCTTCGTAGCCCGAGGTGCCATTGATTTGGCCGGCGAAGTATAGCCCCTCAACGAGCTTCGTTTCCAGAGTGGGGGACAATTGGGTCGGTGGGCAATAATCGTATTCGACTGCGTATCCAGGTCGAATAATATNTGCGTNNTCCAGTCCGGCTATGGTGCGNATAAAGGATAGCTGGACTTCGTAGGGCAGGGAGGTTGAGACCCCGTTGACGTAGTATTCGCGTGTATGCCTCCCCTCGGGCTCCAGGAAGATCTGATGGCGGGTTTTTTCCTCAAATCGGACGACTTTATCTTCGATGGAGGGACAGTAGCGAGGGCCCGTGCCTTCAATTTGTCCCGAATACATAGGGCTTTGGTCCAAGTTCGCCCNTATTTCATCGTGTGTTCCTGGATTGGTCCAAGTGATCCAACAGGGNAATTGTTCCACGTGGAATGCTTTATCACCCCAAGTATTNAAGGTGAAAACATCATCAGGCCCCCCTTTGATTGTGTCCGCAAGGTAACTAAACAACGGGGGTGGTTCATCGCCGTCCTGTCTCTCGCATTTAGTGAAATCAATAGATCGGGCGTTAATCCGGCANGGCGTGCCNGTCTTAAAGCGTTCGACGGCGAAGCCTAGNTCNAGGAGGGAGTCGCTGATTGTGGANGTGGTGTCCCCCATGCGTCCGCCCTTCTCGTTACGCTTGCCTACATGCATGAGGCCCCGCATGAAGGTCCCGGCACTTAAGACCACGGTGCGGGCTCGAAGTTCGAAGTGCAAATTGGTCTGCACCCCCTTAATGGCGGAGCCTTCAATAAGAAGGCGAGCGGCGTTTCCTTGATGGAGGTCAAGCCCCTCAGTGGATTCCAAAGCGTGCTTGATTCGGAACTGATAGGCCTTTTTGTCGCATTGTGCCCTGGGAGCGCGAACGCTTGGGCCTTTGGAACTGTTAAGAAGACGCCACTGAATTGCGGTAGCGTCAGTGTTCAGGGCCATGGCTCCTCCCAGAGCGTCTATTTCTCGAACCATATGGCCCTTGCCGAGTCCTCCGATGGCTGGGTTACAGCTCATCTGTCCCATTGTATCCAGGTTTTGCGTAAGGATGGCTACCTGGCAGCCCAGCCGCGCTGCTGCGAGAGCGGCCTCTACTCCAGCGTGGCCCGCGCCGATCACGAGAACGTCGTATTCTTTTGGGTAAACGAACATTGGTTGGTTCGGGGTAGCAGGAAGCTTAGACNATAGGGCCGGGAGTTCAAGGGGTTGTGGAGTGCTGATTACCTTAGTGCAGGCTAACCACTTTCCTTCAAGGCATCCGTTCCACGTGGAACAGTTAGCGGGGGGCTTGTTTGTGATGGTATTTTTGTAGCCCGAAGCAATAGCCATGGGCAGGGCTTTAAAAGTCTATAAACGGCTGCTAATCAATGGGTTAAAGAATCAAAGAGGGTCATAATGTGATGAACACCTAAGGCCCTCCGGAGGCATGGAGGACTCTTTTTATAACGAAATGGGTGGTCACCCGGTCGGCTTCAAATGGGCCTTGGCGACGCGCAGAAAGCGTTCCCGGGCGGTGGCATGGTCGACGATGGGCAGGGGGTAGTCCACGCCAAGGGTGATCTTGGCCTCGGCGAGGACCTCCGGAGGAGCATCCCACGGGCGATAAATATATCGGTTCGGCACGAGCTTAAGCTCGGGGATCCAGCGTCTGACGTAGTTTCCGTCTGGGTCAAACTTTTCACCTTGAGAAAATGGGTTGAACACCCGGAAGTAGGGCTGGGCATCACAGCCGCTCCCAGCGGACCATTGCCATCCGGCATTATTTTGAGCCCAGTCTCCGTCGGTAAGGTACTTCAAAAAATGTGACTCTCCACGGCGGTAATCGATAAGGAGGTGCTTGCAGAGAAAACTCGCTGTAATCATTCGGGCACGGTTATGGACGAAGCCGGTCTCCTNCAGCTCTCGAGCTGCNGCATCTATGACTGGGTAGCCGGTTCGGCCTTCAGTCCAAGCTTTCCAATCTGCCGGGTCATTGCGCCAGGGGAACCCGACCCACGCAGGGCGGAAGGGCTGCCTCAGCACCTCGGGGCGGTCCCAGAGTGTAGAATGGGCGAAATCTCTCCAGATTAGCTCGGTTTGGAAGGTTTCGATGGACTCCGCACAGAGGTCGGATTTCACTTCCTTGACTTTCTCCCATATGGCTCGGACGGAAAGAGTGCCAAACTTTATGTCGGCGGATAAACGGCTGGTTGCGGATTCTCCCAATTTGTCCCGACCCTTCGAGTAGCCGGTGGCATGCTTTTCAAGGAAGAGCTTTAACCGATTTTGTCCTGCAGTCTCACCGCCTTTCTGCAACGATGGATTCCGCTGGATGCCGAGAGACTCGAGCGCTGGGATTTGCTCGTGATCGGACAGCGCTACTTTGGGAACTGGTTCTATAGAATCCGGCGGAGGAATCGCCACAGAGATCTGCGCCTGCCTTCGCAGGGCCCGTGAAAATGGTGTGAAAACNGAATAAGGGGAGCCCTTACCAGTCCGGAGTGATCCGGGTGGGTGTAGGGTCTCGCCCTCATAAAGCTTCAAGGGCACGGAGAGCCCGTCCGCAATTCTTGCGTCACGAACTCGTCCGAAAGGCTCCGTCCAACGATGAGCAACCACTTGTGTCACGCCCCACCGTTGAGCCAGTTCAGGAACTATCACGACACTTGATCCAGACACGCAAATGAGCTGACTTCCCAGTGACGCCAGATTATCGGAAAGTTCCGAGATGCTCTCGAGAAGAAACTGCATCCGGTGAGGCAACTTTCGCGCGCGGAGAGGGTGGAAGAAGTAGGGATCAACAACAAAAAGAGGAATAACCTCTCCAACCTTAACGGCCTCGATAAGGGGCTCATGGTCTGAGATCCTGAGGTCTTTCCCTCTGAACCAGACCAGCGTTCTATGATCCTGTTTCATGATCTTTGCCTTGAGGCAGATGTCCGAATCGAAGGCGAATGGCAGCAGCGCGGTAATGAAACGTCTCCCGAAGCTGCGCGGCAATAAACATGCGATTGGCGAGGCGGCCAAGGAGCCCGAGGGGGGGCGAATAATAAACCCGGTCTTCCAGGATGGTTTGGTCTTCCTTCGCCTCGAAGTGGTGTTCATGCCACCATGAGTGATAGGGGCCGCGCTCCTGTGAATCCACAAAGACCTTCTCATGATCCCAACGCTCGATGTGGGAGCGCCATCTAAGAGGGAAGCCGGCAATCTGGAGACGATATTCAATCCTAGCGCCTTGGCCCATGGAGCCCTCCATTTGGTGGATGGTAAAGCCGACCTTGGGAGGCGTCAGGATGCCGAGGTTTGCCGGCTTNGAAAAAAAAGAAAAGACCTCTCCCAAGGGNGCGTCAACTACTGCGCGTGCCCGCAAAAAGTATCTTGGAGGCCGGGCGCNAAGATAAGCCGGATCTCCTAAAGGAGGGGGCGAGTCTGAGTCTACGGTCGTGATATCTACGCCTTGGGGGATGATAAGGTCTTTCAGGGCGCTTTCGATCGACTCAAAACGAAAGGGCGCCCCTGAGGCCTGTGCTTTCCTCGGGTAGCACCGNTGTCCCGAAAGGAGGGCTGAGGCGGCCTCTCCCATGATAGCCCGAAGGGCAACCCGGGGCGCGGGAAGTAGACTGGGACGCCGAAGAACCTTCCCCAGAGTGCGCGCGAGGACCCTCTGGGTTACCGGAGCGGGCCCAACGACATTNATTGGGCCCGAAAGCTTCTGGTCCTTCAATGCTAAGAGAATGAGNGAGATGCAGTCCTCCAAGTGTATCCACGGAACAAACTGGCTACCGTTGCCCAGAGGGCCCCCAAGACCCACCTTGAATGCGCGAAGCATTGCGTCGAGGGCGCCTCCTCCCTGACCAAGGACGATGCCGGTTCGCAGGCATACTACCCGGGTGCTGGGAGAGNAAACGTNGAGGGCAGCCTGTTCCCATTCGCGGCACAGCAGAGCGAGAAAGTCCCCGCCAGGCTCGGAGTCTTCATCGAGCTCCTCGTTACCTCGATCGCCATAAAAACCGACTGCGCTGCCGGAAATAAATACCTCAGGCGGGCATTTCGCACTTCCGACTGCGTTTGCCAGCCTGGAGGTTAAAGAGACCCGGCTGTCGATGATGGCCTTGCGTCTGGTCTTGCTCCACCGTTTCCCAAAAATGGACTCGCCGGCGAGATTGACTACTCCCTGACAGGAACTCAAGGCCTCGGGCAGGGCCTGGTCGCTGTCTTCAATAAGATGGAGCTCGATATCANCCCCGAGCAGAGCCCGGGCCCGCTNTTCTGACCGGACCCACGCGACTACCGAGTGACCCTTCTGCCGCAGTGCAAGCACGAGAGCGCGCCCAATGAAGCCCGTGGCGCCTGTGACAAACACCTTCATAGAAATTTTCAAAGCTACTATGCCCCGTTTCCATTCGGCTTCAAACGCGAATGCTCAAAGAAGGCCCGCCGCTGAGCCCGGTCGCTTCAGGAGCCGCCTAGCAGTTCTGTGCGGGTAAAGAGAGAAACCACCTCCACCCCCCGCTCTTCGAGGGCCTGTCGGCCTCCTTCTTCTCGATCGACGAGGACGAACGCAAAGAGAATTTTACCTCCTTCTGCCTCAATGGCATCGACTGCGCGAAGGGTCGAGCCCCCGGTGGTGATAACATCGTCCACCACCACAACAGAATCTCCTGTTGAGAAATTCCCTTCGATGCGGCGCGCAGCGCCATACTCCTTAGCCTCCTTTCTTACCGTGAAGACCTGCAGGAAGCCGTTAGGCAGCTGCCTTGCGGACTCCATGCCGATTGCGAGGGAAATCGGGTCCGCTCCGAGGGTCATCCCGCCGATAGCCGCCGCAGAGAGGCTCGCTCCAGTTAATTTCTCTTGTACGCAAGCCCAGCCAGCTTCGCCAATCAGGCGGGCCCCGCGGGCGTCAAAACTGGTCACCCTGCAGTCTACGTAGAGATCACTTTGTTTTCCCGAAGCGAGAGTGAATTCGCCCGTCCGGACAGACTTTTCTAAGAGAAGCTGTCTTAATTGCTCGCGGATGTTTTCGACCATGATGTTGAGATTCCTCTTGGAAAGCAGAAACATGCTATGGAAGCGAGGGCGAAGTCTGCGATTGGAAAAGAGACCGGTTGGCTTATCGCTTCGATGGAACCGAGATGGATCATCAGGTTTATCCTTAAACTGGTGCTTTTAAGCTTTCTGCTGCCCATCTAAAAACCAGTCCCCTTGATATCAAGATAACAAATAAGCCATAGTCGGCACCAAACCGACCACCAAGAACGAATAACTAAGACACATAAAAAGAATATATTTCCATATATTATGTATCTTTTGAAAATAAACCGACCCGTTGGTTTGAAGTGGTGACGACGACAGGGGTCGAAGCGACGAGACCCGAGGGGCTCCTTGGATTAATCGGGCTTTCGGGAAGTCGATCGATGCCGATAAAATCCCCGGCGAAGACGTTAACCGAGGTTAGCCGGAAAAATATAGAGCCGTTTTAGGGTAGCCCCCTCCTTGTCGAGGTCATCGGAACAGGCCTGGTCCAGCCGGTCTGCCGATG
>PBTP01000074.1 GCA_002729275.1 Roseibacillus sp.
CGAGATATCGAGGATCCCGATGAACCTCTTACTCTGATTCTGGTCCGGGTTCCGGTGCAGGTGCAGGTTCCGGTGCAGGTGCAGGTGCAGGTGCAGGTGCAGGTTCCGGTGCAGGTTCCGGTGCAGGTTCCGGTGCAGGTGCAGGTTCCGGTGCAGGTGCAGGTTCCGGTGCAGGTGCAGCGCCCGATGGAGTGTTCAGGCTATCGGGAGCGTCCGGGGCCAGAAAGGGGACATCGATCTTGGGCGGTGGCGGCTTCGGCCGTGGCACGGTTTCAGGTGGAATGACTCCGACAGTTTCGAGGCGGGCCTCAACCATTCTCTGGGACAGGAAGCTGCCGCTCAACAATGGGTCCTTGGCTAGCTCAAGAGAATTCCGAGCGTCGTCAATCTTTCCTAATTGTTCCTGGGAAGCGCTCGCTCTCATCAGGGCAAGCGGGGCAATGTAGGCGGCTTCTGATTTTTTGGCCAAGGCGAGGAGCATTTCGTCAGCTTCCTCTTGCTCGCCCTCTTCCCTGAGGAATGAGGAGAGAGCCATTTGGGCTGCTGGCTGAGCCGGGTGAGCTGGGCTGTCGCTGTCGATGAACTTCTCAAGAATCTTTTTGGCGTCTTCGCCTGCACCTTCGTCCCAGAGGGATCGAGCTAATTGGAGCTGAGCTGTTCCCTCAGCCGCGGTCTCTTTAAATTCCTCAATCAGGTTTCGAAAGTCCCCGGGGTCCTTAGCTGCAACGAGGGCCTCTCCTGCTTGGGTTTCTCGGATATCCTTCATCCCGGATATGACGATGACAGTTCCCCATCCAAGCACCAAAAGACCGATCAAAATCAGTAACTTCTTCTGGTGAGCCTCCATAAACCGGTCAACGGCAGAGGGCCCTTGGTCGATTTCGCCAAGGGGAGTGGCAGGGTCGGACTCCTCCGACAGCCCGGGGGCGGATGGTGATCCAGTATCTTCTGGCTTTTGTTTGGCGGCCATGGNTNAGCGGAGCCGTGTCCCTATCGCGTGAGCGGCGCTGAATCAAGCCATTGTCGCGGATTTCAGGGTTGTCGGGGAGATAGACCGGGTTAGTTTCAGCCNACAGATGGCCCAGATGCTATATTTCGTGGCTGGAGAACACAGCGGCGACATCCGTGGGGCTGAGTTAATCAAGGCCCTGAGAAAAAAGCGTCCTGATTGGAGATTCAGCGGGCTTGGAGGCCCTAGAATGCGGGACCTAGCTGGATCGGGCCTCACGGACTGGGTAGAGGACGCCGCTGTTCTGGGCCTATGGGAGGTGCTAAAGCGCTATCGCTGGTTCAAACAGCGCTTTGAGGAAACGAGGCGCGAAATCGAAGAGCTGAGGCCGGATGCGGTGGTGTTCGTTGATTATCCGGGCTTCAACATGAGGCTGGCCAAAGCTCTCTCCGAGAAGGTGCCCTTCGTGCGCCGAGTTTACTACATCAGTCCCCAGGTCTGGGCGTGGAACAAAGGTCGGATCAGGGGTATGGCAACTTGCCTGGACCTTATGCTTTGTTTGTTTCCCTTCGAGGCGAAGCTCTTTCAGCGTGCCGGCTTACCCGCTGTTTGCATGGGGCACCCCATGGTGGACCAGTTGGAGACCCACCGGATTAATCAGTCCCGTGAAGAAAATCTGATCGCACTTTTCCCCGGGAGCCGAGCGAATGAAATCTCCCGAATCTTCCCCCTCATGGTGAAGGTTGTTGCTGAGNTGCATGAACGTTTTCCTGATTGGAAGTTTGAAGCAGCAGCAGCTTCTTTGCCGCTTGAGAGTCAGATGCGTGAGATTGCGAACACCCACGCTAAGAAATCCTTGCCTCTTGTTATCAGGCAGGGGGGTAGTCATGAGTTGATGCAGCGAGCTTGGTGCGGGGTAGTAACGAGTGGAACGGCGACTCTGGAAGCGTCCTATTATGGCCTGCCCTATTGCCTTGTCTATAAGGTGACGTGGCCGACTTATTTGCTNGGGCGAGTCTTGATTGATATTGATTTTCTTGGACTTGCNAACATTCTNGCCGGGCGGGAGATTGTCCATGAGTTTATCCAGCATGAGGCGAACGTGGGAAACGTTTCCTCTTTCCTGGAAGCAGCAATGACCGATGCTGCACTGCGGCGGGAAATAGCAGGGGACCTGGAGGAGGTATCGGCGCGGCTCGGAAGCGGAGGAGCAGCCGAGATTGCGGCTGGTGCAGTTGTAGACCTGCTGGAAAAACGTAATAATGAAGACTGAATATGGTGACGGGCTCCCCCGGGAGCCNGCGAGGCCGAATCCTGCCTGGAAGGCTGTGATGGTGGGAGTTCCCGCCTTTCTTTTTCTTTCNACCGGGTTTGCCCTGTGGATCTGGTGGAAAAAATCGCAGGATGATTCGGTTGATCCACGCCTTGCACTCGCCTCTGTTGCGGCGGAGGTGGAGGAGTTAGAGGACAGCGTCTCCAAACTCTCCAAGGTGCTCGGGTCGCGAGGTTGGGCCTCCGGGGAAGGACGCAGGAACATGCGGCGGACGGTCGCCTTGATTGAGGGAACTCTAAGTCCTCAAAATTATGGGTTCTCGGTTAAGCAGGGTGAAGGGCTGTCCTATGAAGGAGATCAGTGGCCCACGGTGTGGGTGGATCTGGAGGGGGAGAGTTCCCCATCCCGAGTGATACTGGTTTGCGCTGCTTATGACGGCAGCGATGCTGCTNTGGCGGTGGTTCTCGCGGTGGCCCGAGATTTGCGCGATGAGAGTTTTGGGCCAACGGTCCGGTTCGTATTTTACCCCTCCGAGCTCTACCAGAATCAAGATGCGGCCAAGTCGTTGCTTGACGTGCTCAGAAAGGGTGAAAGCCATCAGGCTACTATGGCCCCGGATGGCCTGGGGAAGAGCGCTGTTCCGTGGAACGGGGTCAGGCTCAAGCCCATGGCCGACGCTTTTGCAGATCTGGTGCGTAGGAAGGCCGGAGATCAATGAAGTCGGGTCATCCAGCTGAAAATTGCCTTGATGCGGAGAGAGTCCCCGCGTATGCCTCCCGCCCCGAGGATTAATTGAGGGGCATTAGCTCAGTTGGTAGAGCGCTTCAATGGCATTGAAGAGGTCATCGGTTCGATTCCGTTATGCTCCAGTCCTCACCCGACTCAAGGGAGTCATTCTTCAAAGGACCCCCTCCCTGAACGGGCCAGCACAGTCAGCCTTTGGCGATTTCCCCTTCAGTATTAAATTTCTTCAGGGTGCATATTCAAACACTACTCCCCAATCCGAATAATAATGGCTGCTGAGGGACAACAACTTGCCGTCGCCTGCGCAAAGGCTGCTGAGGAAATTCTTGCGGAGGACATCAAGATTCTGGACCTGNGAGACGTTTCCTCGCTAACAGATTTCATGGTTATCTGCTCAGGAAGCTCGATGCCTCATCTCAAGGCGGTCCTGAGAGAGGTGGAAGCCAAGGTTCATGGATGGACCGAAGCTAAGCCTCTCTATACAGAGGGCCGGGTGGATAGTCGGTGGGTCGTTCTTGATTATGTTGATGTCATGGTGCACGTCATGCACCGTGAGATGCGCGANCTATACGCGCTTGAAGACCTGTGGGGTGATGCCGTTCCAGTCCCGTGGGAGAGTTAACTGCCCGGAGAGGAATGTGATTTTGGCTTGGCAGGGATTTAAATTTGAAATCTTGAATCCCCGGGTGGATGGTCCCCCCCGTGCAGATCGAATTGCTGACTACCGGAACGGAGCTGCTCCTGGGAACGACGCAGAACACTCATGGAGCGTGGATTGGACAGCGGCTCCTCAGGATAGGCCTTAGAATTGCGAGGCAGGTCACAGTGCCAGATGGAGAAGCTGTGGATCGGGCGATGAGAATAGGTCTTGAGGATGGGGAAGCTCTTATTGTTACGGGTGGCCTGGGTCCTACCAGTGATGACCTGACACGCGAGGCGCTGGCTGAGGTCCTTGGGCTGGAGATGATTGAAGATGAGGCAGCGGTGCGTGCCATTGAGGATTTTTTTGCCAGCCGTCAGCGGGTGATGGCACAGGCGAATCGTAAGCAGGCGCAAGCGCCCGTGGGAGCGGATATTCTCAGCAATCCCCATGGAACGGCTCCCGGTCTCTACCTGCCCCCCAGGCTGAGTGGATCATTCAACTGTGCGGTGTTTCTGCTTCCTGGTCCACCCAGAGAGCTCTATCCGATGTTTGAGGCGGAGGTCGTTCCCAGATTACAGGCCCTGAGCGGAATCGAGAACGTGCCGGATTTTCTGGAGCTCAAGTTCGCTGGTATTGGGGAGAGTGATTTTCACGAGGGGATCGATGATCGCCTCGAAGCTATTTCTGGTCTTGAGCATGGATATTGTGCGAGGCCGGGTGAGGTTGATCTCCGCTTGATGGGGGCTGGTGCCTCAGTCCAGNNAGCTCGGCAGGTTGTCCGGGAAGCTTTTGGGGACGAGCTTGTCAGTGACGATGGCGCGAACCTGGAGCAAGTGGTAGTAGACCTCCTTGCCAAGAAAGGGAGGACCCTTGCGATTGCGGAAAGTTGCACTGGGGGCCTCATCGCATCGCGGGTCACCGATGTCCCAGGTTCCTCGGAAGTTTTCAGGTATGGATTCGTGACTTATGCCAACGAAGCCAAGGAGGAGCTATTAGGAGTGAANCCGGATGCCCTGCGGAACCATGGAGCGGTTAGCGAGCAGGTGGCACGGCAGATGGCAGAGGGTGCNCTAACAGCNGGCAAAGCGGATCTCGGAGTTGCNGTGACGGGAATCGCCGGNCCTGCGGGGGGAAGTGAGGAGAAGCCCGTTGGAACAGTTTTTCTCGGACTTGCCGAAAAAGGGAGAGAGACCCGGGTATTCAAGCAGTTTCATCCCTGGGCGCGGGCCGCATTCAAGCGTCAGGTCAGCCAGGCTGCCCTCAATCTCGTCAGGTTGACTCTTGGCAAGTAGTCTGCTGCCGGGAATAGAGGCGAATTTCAAATTCCGGGTAGCTCTCTACAATAGTGAATTCACCAAAGAGGNTTTCGAACTCGGGGAAGGTCGTGTCCCCCTCGTGGGACTGGTAAATCCATGANACGAACAGTTCATCGAGATCCTTGAGAAAAAGGGAGTAGATTTCTGCTCCCCCCATGATGAATACACGTTGGCTTCGGAGTTCGAGTTCAGTAATTTCTTCCTTAGAGTGAATGGTTTCCACACCCTCTGCAGACCATGAGGAGTCGCGGGTGATCACAATGTTTTGCCTGTTCGGAAGCGGTCTTCCTATTGANTCGAAGGTCTTGCGGCCCATCACTACAGGATGTCCGCTGGTGGTTTTCTTGAAAAACTTTAGATCCTCGGGGAAGTGCCAAGGGAGGTCATTATCGCGTCCGATAATTCGCTCTGGGGTCATGGCAACAATCGCGGCCAGAGTCATACTGAGACCTCCGCCTTGATGTGAGGATGTGGATCGTAGTTTTCGAGGGTAAAATCCTCGAAGCAGAAGTTGTCGATGTCTCTCGCCTCCGGATTGATTTGCATGGTTGGAAGTTGTCGAGGTTCCCGGGTCAGTTGCAGCTGAGCCTGTTCGATGTGATTGGAGTAGAGATGCATGTCTCCGAAGGAATGAACAAAGTCNCGAGGTTCATAATCGAGAACCTGTGCAATCATCATGGTAAANAGGGAATAGCTGGCAATATTGAAAGGNACGCCGAGAAAGAGGTCAGCNCTGCGCTGGTAGAGCTGGCAGGANAGGCCGGGGCGCCCCCCCTTGGCTTCATGAACATAGAACTGAAAAAGGAGATGACAGGGTGGAAGGGCCATCTGGTCAACCTTCCCGACATTCCACGCCGAGACAATATGGCGACGTGAGTGCGGGTTGTCTCTGAGATCATTGATCAGCCTTGCGATCTGATCGATCGGCTCTCCTTCTTCGCGAGCCCATGATCTCCATTGCTGCCCGTAGACAGGTCCAAGGTCTCCGTTTNCGTCAGCCCAGGCGTCCCAGATCCGCACCTTATTNTCCTGCAANTAGCGGATGTTAGTATCTCCCATCAAAAACCAGAGGAGTTCGTGNATGATGGAGCGTAAATGGAGCTTNTTTGTAGTTAGACAGGGAAATCCGTCGCGAAGGTCGTAGCGTATCTGACGGCCAAAGACCGAACGTGTTCCCGTGCCAGTCCGGTCCGCACGTTCCTCGCCGTTTTCCANTACATCGCGAAGAAGATCCAAGTATTGGCGCACGAGCCGATTTTAAATCACTAATGAATCGAAAGACGCTAAAAAAATGCAGTTTAGAGCAAGTTTGCCTGCCTGAGAGAGCCATGGACCTCGGCACAGCCTGCTGAAATCAGGCTTCTTCTCTGCCGGGCTTTCTGCGGAGTTCCTTTTTCTGTCCATGCTGCCGCTTGAGNCCGACATCCCGTTGCCTCTGNCGGCGGGATCTTCNCCGTTTCTGCCGGCGGATTTTTTCGATTTGCTGCTGCCGCTTGGACTGTCGGCCCTTTTCAATTTCCTCAATACGATCACAGATTTCCCGACGGGCGAGGAAGCGGTTCATCTCGCGGGAGCGCTGAGCTTGGCACTTGATTTCGATTCCACTCGGTTGGTGATGAAGGTAGACGCAGGAGCTGGTTTTGTTGATTTTCTGTCCCCCATGACCAGTGCCCCTGATAAATCGCTCGACGAGGTCATCCTCCAGAATTCCAAGGCTGGCCATCCTTCGCTTCAGGGCTTCACGTTTGTCCTGACCAATCATGAACTCGCCTAGGATGGCGTAGAGTTATGGCAAGCACCGACGTAGGCTGTAACCGATTTTCTGATCTCGCCGGCAACATCCGCACGGCTTATGGCAAAGGGAGGGACAAACCACGGGTATGATCCGATGATGTCAGAGGTCACGGCAATTTCTCCATCACAATTCCCTATTCCGCAACCGATTCCGATAGTTGGAACCATGGTTTCNTGGGTGACCTGCCTNGCCGATTCCTGAACTACGCTTTCAAGGACCAGAGCAAAGCAGCCCGCGTCCTCAAGAGCCGAGGCTCCTTCGATCAGGGCCGAGAGTTCGTCGGCGGACCTGCCTTTCCTCCGGTAGCCGCCTTCCTCTTTTACTCTCTGTGGCAGCATGCCTAAGTGACCAACAACTGGGATCCCTTCCGCGGTGAGAGCCCTGACTTTTCCTGCCTGTTCCGCGCCACCTTCAAGTTTGACCGCCTCAGCCCCGGCCTCGATCAGAATACGTGCATTTCTTATTGCAGCCAGATCGTCGTCGTAGGAATCAATGGGCAGATCGCCAACTAGCAGGGCCTTCCGGCAACCCCGTGCCGCGGCAGCCACATGATGAGTCATGTGGTCAATGGTTACATGGGTGGTGTCGGGAAAGCCCAGGACGACCATGCCCAGAGAGTCTCCTACGAGAATCAGGTCAACTCCGGACTCATCCAGAAGACGGGCGGTAGGGTAGTCCCAGGCAGTCAGGGCTGCGATGGGTGGACCTTCGGTCTTTCGCGCCCGCAGCGCGGCACACTTATCTGTAACATCCACGTTTCTGTCATAGCACTGTCCCTCTGGGATGCTAGTCCCCGTGAGAAAAAGATGTCGAGATATCAGCGCTCCATGGCGTGGCTCCTGCGAGAGCCTGTCAGGAAGTTGTNGGCAGGGATCTCCCGGCTGTTACCACTCAGCTTCCACGAGGGTAAGCTGGGCCACGTCGGGATTGAGAGATCTCAGGTGGTCAAGAACCGATACAGAATCTCCGGGTAAGGTCATGGAGGGCCGTATGTCTGACAGTGGTTGCAGGACAAAACGTCGCTGCGTCATTCGGGGGTGGGGAATGACAAGGTTGTCGGAATCGGTAATTTTTTCTCCGAGATAGAGAATGTCGAGGTCGATGACCCGGGGCGAGTTTGGAGGAGTATCGGGAATGCGCCCGAGTTGGGCTTCGATAGCCTGAGTCTGCCCCAGGAGCTGAGCAGGAGTCCCGTTGTAGTTGATTTCGACGACCGTATTAAAGAAGTCGGGAGAGTCCGCAGGACAGTTTACCGGGCAGCTGCAGTAGATTGGAGCCTGGATGTCAGCTGGGTCTGCGGGCGTGAGTTTTCGGAGAAGATCGCGGGCAGCACGCAGGTTGGAAATTCGATTGCCGAGGTTTGACCCCAGCGCGATTCCGGCGCGGACCATTCTTGATGCTGNAGAGTCCATCAGGACGTTGTTTCACTGGTGGCCCAGTTGGTGTTGGACGCGGGNTTGCTACTCAAGCCCCAGAACATCCTGCATGTCATAAAGGCCGGGGCCCTTGTTCTTCAGCCAGAGGGCAGCCTGCACTGCCCCGGAGGCAAAAGTCATGCGGCTGGAGGCTTTGTGAGTAAGTTCGACCCGTTCCCCATCAGCGGCGAACATCACGGTGTGATCTCCGACAACATCACCACCCCGCAGGGTATGCATTCCAATCTGGGTTGAGGGGCGCTCACCGGTAATTCCGACTCGGCCATGTGAGACATCACCGTCGTAGGAAGTTGCGGTTTCCTCGTTCAGGATCTCGAGGAGGCGCCGGGCAGTTCCTGATGGGGCATCAATCTTGTGTCGGTGGTGCATTTCGGTTACCTCGATATCGAAATGATCGTTACCAAGGATTCGGGCTGCACGTCTTGTGAGCCAGAAGAGGGTGTTCACTCCGACCGAGAAATTGGGAGCGCAAACGATCGGAATACTTTGTGAGGCATCTTGGATAGCCTCTCTCTCCTCATCACTGTGTCCGGTTGTCCCGATGACTAACGCGGTGTTATTGACGAGGGCGCTTTCGATGAGGTGAGANGTGAAGGAATGAATGGTGAAATCAATGACGACGTCTGCGCCTGTGAGCACAGAAATCAGGTCCTCGTCAGTATCGTGAGTTCCATGAATCGAGGTGTCGGAGTGCTTCTCTACAGCCTCGGCGACGGCGAGGCCCATACGCCCCGAGCGACCAGTAATAACGATGTTCATGAGAATGAGGGAAGGCCGTTCAGATGAGTTCGAACTTGGCGAGGACCGCTCGCAGGGTCTCAGTTTTTTCAGCTGTCAGCCCGACGAGAGGAAGGCGAAACTCAGCAGTGCACCGGCCACAGAGCGCAAGGGCGCTCTTTATGGGGACCGGGTTGGTGTCGAGAGTCATTAAGGTATTCAGGAGTGGATAATAGCGTTTTTGTATTTGCAAAGCTTCCGGGAAGGAGCCCGCAAGTAGTAGCTTGACCTGTCGGGCGATGACCTCAGGAATCAGATTGGCTGCGACCGAGACTACTCCCCGGGCACCCACCGATATGAATGGAACAGTGAGAGGGTCATCTCCAGAGAGGATGCTGAAAGAATCGGGAACCGCTTGAACGAGTTTGTTCACGCGTTCAGATGAGCCACCGGCCTCCTTGATGCTGACGATAGTCTCGCAGTCCTCGGCGAGACGGGAAACGGTTTCTATATCGATTTGAATAACGCTTCGTCCTGGAACCGAGTAAAGCATCAGGGGAAGGGAGGAAGCGCCCGCCACCATTTTGAAATGCTGGTAGAGNCCCTCCTGGGAAGGCTTGTTATAATAAGGGCACACTTGAAGAGATCCATCCGCGCCGGCCTTTTCCGCTGCCCTTGTGAGGTGGATNGCCTCGCTCGTCGAATTTGCGCCAGTCCCAGCGATAACCTTCATGCGCCCCCCGGCGAAGCCTACGGCCTGTTTGATGATNTCAATATGCTCCGATTGGTTGACGGTAGGTGACTCCCCCGTGGTGCCAACCGGAACGATTCCGTCGATCCCCGCGCTGGCCTGCTGTTCGATGAGGGCTTCGAAAGCCTCGTAATCGACCTGGCCATCTCGGAAGGGGGTAACAAGGGCCGTGTAGCTTCCTGCGAACATGGGGGGAGAGTAGTGGGGAGCGATGACNACAGAGGCAAGGGCAAAAATGCNGGGAACTACAGGGAGATCTCCCCCTCGAAGACAAAGTCGGCTGGACCCGTGAGGGTGACTTTNCGAAAGCCTGCTTCCTNGGTCCCCTCAAAACTGATCACAAGAGTGTCGCCACCCTGAACGTTCACTTTGATCGGAGCGGGAATCCCGTTCAACAGGTGGTATACTATGGAGCAGGCCACCATCCCTGTGCCGCAGGCNAGAGTCTCATCCTCAACTCCACGTTCATAGGTTCGGATCGCAATGTGCCCGGGTTTGATTTCCTCCACGAAGTTGGCATTGGTGCCGCTGGGGAAGTGACGATGGTAGCGGATGGCTGAGCCTACCCCTCTGACGTCAAAATCCATAAGGTTGTCCACGAAAGAAAGGGCGTGAGGGACTCCTGTATTCAGGCTGTGAATGGGCCTATCAAGTCCCTTTACCGAGACCCCGCAATCCAGCTGCAGGTCAAAAGGGTCCGACATCGTGACTTCGACATCGTTTCCAATCATGCGGCTGCTGAGGTCGCCGGCGATGGTTTCAAAGCTGAGTGTATCTCGCTCGCCGGGTATCAGCCGGGAAGTGTAGCGCCCGAAGCAGCGAGCGCCGTTGCCGCACATCTCAGCCTCACCGCCATCTGCATTGTAGTAACGGAATCTGAAATCAGCCCCGCCTCTGGGGGGCTCTACGACAAGAAGTCCATCCGCGCCAACTCCCCGGTGCCGATTACAAATCTGGGCGATCTGCGCGCTATCGAGATGGATTGAGAGGTCCCGGTTGTCTATGACGACGAAGTCGTTTCCGGCTCCATTCATTTTGGTGAAGGGCAGACGCATATTTATAGCATGGATATAGATTGGGATGAGGGCAGGTGCCTGGAAGGTTGAAGCTCAGCCCTCTTTCACTGCTGCTATGAGCGGCTCAGTGAAGGAACGGACCTTATCGGCGACATTGGGTGCATCGCAATGAAGTTCCACCTGCTTTACGATGGCAGACCCAACCACGATGCCATCTGCAACGGAGGAGACTAGAGCCGCCTGTTCCGGGGTGGCTATTCCGAATCCAACGCATACCGGGACTTCCGTATGTTGCTTGATGGCTGCAACGTGATCACCGATTTGGGCGGAAGGCCCACCATGAGAGCCTGTCACCCCTGTCCTTGAGAGCGCATAAATGAAACCCTCCGCCATCCCGGCGAGCAGTTCGATGCGTTCGGGAGGAGTTGTGGGAGCGATCAGGCGAATCTGTTTCAGGCCTGCGGACTCGGCCATTTCGTGGTTCTGAGCAGCTTCATCTGGAGGAAGATCCAGGAGCAGGATGCCGTCGGCTCCTGCTTTCGAGGCATCCTCATGATAGGTGCTGTAGCCATAGGTATAGACCGGGTTGAGATAGGTGAAGAGGACGACAGGGACTTCGTGGGTTTGACGAAAACGGCGGATAAGCTCAAAAACCCTGGAGGAATTGCTTCCCGCGGCCAGCGCTCGGGCTGCGGCCGCCTGATTTACCACCCCATCCGCGAGGGGGTCAGAGAAGGGGACCCCCAGCTCAAGGATGTCGGCTCCGGCCTCCGCCAACGCGATCATAATCTGCAGGGAGCGTTCAAGGTCAGGGTCGCCGGCGCTCACGTAGGCGACAAACGCTTTCTCACCCTTGCTCCTTAGTTTTTCGAAGGTCGCGTCGATACGGTTACTCATCCCACGGGAGCAATAAGCGAGAGCGCGTCCAGAGGAAAGGACGATTGGTCGACAAGGGGAGATCTTCGTGGTTGATTCCGGGGACGATGCGTGCCCGCTTGACCAAGGAATTCCGCTTTGAAGCAGCCCACACTCTGCCGAGCCTGCCCGAGGGCCACAAGTGCAGGCAGATGCACGGGCATAGTTTCAAGGTGGAGATTTCAGTGGAGGGAGAGGTCGACGAGAAGGTCGGCTGGGTTTACGACCACAAGCGAATCAGCTTGGCCATGGAGCCCTTGCTGGAGGTGTTGGACCATGGTTACCTGAATGATATCGAGGGGTTGGATAGTCCCACCATTGAGCGAATGGCAGGCTGGTTCTGGAAAAAGCTGGAGAAAGATCTCCCAGGGCTTTGCGAAATTGTGATCTTCGAAACTCCGACGGCCCGGTGTGTCTTCCGCGGTGAGTTTTAACTGGTTTTTAGCTGGGAAAACGCTACCGGTGTTTACGATGAAACGTGTAAGTCTACTGGCGCTTGTCTTCGCTTTTTTTGTGGGTGCCTGCGAGCAACACCACTGGGAGGACGTGGACGAGAATGGTGATGGCGTGATCGACCAGAACGAGCGGGGAACCAAGCGTCTCTACAAGGAGCATTATGGGCACGGCGGTCACGAGGACGGTCACGAGGACGGTCACGAGGACGAGGACAGCCACTAGGGCTCAGGCTGGGTCCGATGGTAGGACAGGAAGCATTCGCCGTTTTCAAGAGGCTCGAAGTGGGTGAGCTCGAATGTGAGGGAGGTCGGGAGATGCGAGTTGAGACCCCCGGTTATTGTGGGAGCGTCCTCTCCGCCAAATAGTGTGTGGGCAGCCCAGGTGAGGTGAACCTCGTCGATGGCTGCGAGGTCGGCCAGTGAGCGGACAAGACTTCCGCCGCCTTCACAGAGAAGTTTCTTTACTCCGTAATCATCAAACAGGATTCGAAGGAATTCCTCCAGTGAGCAAAGGTGGATCGTAGCCCCCAGCGCTTCCAGAGGTGCAGGATCGTAACCTTCAGGCGGCTCTGTAACAAGAAGGTGAAGGGCTCCTCCGGAAGATTGGAAAACCCGATGTTTGAGGTCAAACGTGCCGAGGCGCGACGCAATACAGCGTAGGGGTTGGCGTGCTGGCCGCATCTCTGCCGGGATTGTCATCGACATGTTGTCGGCTTCCAGAGTGCCCCGCCCGACAAGCAGGGCGTCTGCTTGTTTTCGTATTGTCAGGAGGCGCTTGTGATCATGCGCTGAGGTGAACTGGGATGGGTCCCTGTTCACAGTGGAGATCTTGCCATCAGCACTGATAGCAAAGTTGATAAGAATGGTCGGGCGCGTCATGCCAACTCTCAGGGGAGGGACACTGGAGTAGTTTAGACTGGAGCGAGAGTGCAAATTCAGAAAAATGCGTTTTGCGACGGGGGAGAGTGGGGTAGTATAGGCGCCAAGATATGAGCGAAACAGTGGATCAGTCCCCAAATATTACCTGCTACCTCAAGACCTACTGCGGGTGGAGTGAAGGAGTAAGGGCCATCATGCGGAAGTATGAGCTGGAGTATGATGAGAAGGATATCATCGCCAACCCGGCGTTCCGCTGGGAGATGGAGCAGAAGACGGGACAGCCACTTTCTCCCTGTGTGGANATCAACGGTAAGATGCTNCCCGACGTGAGTGGCGAAGAAGTGGAAGCCTGGATGGTNGAGAATGGNCTGGTAAAGGTCAGTGAGACTGAGCCAGANGCTCCGATTGATACTTCCTGTTCTCCCGAGCAGCACGAAGCGCAGGCGCGNGTCGAGGCCGAGGANCANGAGAAACAGGAAGGTGCTGCTGGGAAGATTGTCTTCCTGGACTAAGGGNNATCGGGCTATNGGTTNCGCCGNGCTCTGACGGCCTCAGNAAANCCNTTCAGGACGGCCTCNGTAGATTGCCATGAGATGCAGGCATCGGTGATCGATTGCCCGTAGACNAGCGAGGTCGGATCATCTCCAAGTTTCTGGTTACCCTCCACGAGATTGGATTCAATCATAACCGCGGCGATGGAGTGGCATCCTNCGGAGATCTGGTTGCAGAGCTCCNTGGCAACCTCAGGCTGTTTNCGGTAATCCTTTTGAGAATTCCCGTGGGAGCAATCNACCATGAGNCGTGGAGTTAGTCCTGCNTCTGTCAGCTGGGACTCTACCNCGGCGATACTTNCTGGATCGTAGTTAGGACCGTCTCTGCCGCCTCGNAGAATCATATGACAGGCCTTGTTNCCTGCGGTGGTAACAATGGCNGAGACACCCTGNTTGGTTACCGAGAGNAAGTGATGAGATTCNCGGGCGGCTCCGATTGCATCCANGGCAATCTGGTTGGATCCCCCGGTCCCGTTCTTGAATCCTACGGGCATGGAAAGTCCGGATGCGAGCTCCCGATGAATTTGCGACTCGGTAGTNCGNGCCCCAATCGCTCCCCACGCAATGAGGTCGGCAATATATTGTGGGGAAATNGTATCGAGGAATTCTGTTCCGGCAGGGANGCCGAGGGAGGCCAGTTCGAGNAGAAGTTCGCGGGCAATTCTTAATCCACGATTGATGTCAAAGGAGTTATCCAGATGAGGGTCATTGATCAGGCCCTTCCAGCCCACGGTGGTCCTGGGTTTCTCAAAATAGACCCGCATCACGATATGAAGNTCTTCAGAAAATNGNTCAATGAGNGGCCTGAGGCGAGAGCCATACTCAAGGGCGGCNGAAGGGTCATGAATAGAGCACGGGCCAATGACTACNAGGAGGCGGTCATCCTCGCCTCCCAGAATNGCTTCCGCGCCCACTCGGGCATTGTGGACNAGATCGGCNGCCTCCTTGGTNGTAGGGAGATAGTAGGACAGGACTGCAGGCGAGATCAGAGGGTCAATACCCCCGATACGCAGATCATCTGTTCTNTTCGTCGGCACGGGAGAAACGTGGTTGCGCTGCTGCTTGGATGCAAGGGCATTTCCATCCCGGGTAACCNNGNTAGTTCNGTAGNAANGNGATTTTGGTTTGGGAAACCGTNCTTTAGAATTTACNCTGNNTTTATGAAGAATCGTGTGTCCCCGGCCAAGGCTCCACCAAACAGGGATTTTACNGGGGGGATGATTCCTCCCTCCTCCTGCTCTTATGTGGGATCGACTGGAAACAAGAGCCTGGACAAGGAGATCCTTGAGTTGGCGGAGCGGATTAGNGCAGGNGGGAATCATTGTCTCCTTGCAGANATGATGATCACCGGGGTGCGNATTGCCTGNGGGGGGGCAGTNACGGGAGGTGATTTCAAGCTGATGAATCGTGCTCTTAAGGAGATGCGGGAGGCCAGTGAGGTATTTCANCCNTACCAGGACCGACGCAAGGTGAGCGTNTTTGGNTCCGCTCGGACCAAGCCTGAGGAGCCGGCTTACAGGACCGCCGTAGAATTCTCGCGCCGNATGANGGAGGAAGGGTTCATGACAATCACCGGGGCNGGTCCGGGGATCATGGCGGCAGGGAATGAAGGAGCGGGAAAGGAGGAGAGTTTCGGTCTCAANATNGCCTTGCCCTTTGAGGCCTCTGCCAACGAATTTATTGAAGGGGATGAGAAGCTCATCAATTTCAANTATTTTTTCACCCGTAAGCTGTCGTTCGTNAAGGAAGCCGATGCTGCGATTGGGCTNCCGGGAGGATTNGGCACCATGGATGAGGTTTTTGAGGCGCTGACCCTGATTCAGACCGGTAAAGCCTCAATTTACCCCATCGTTCTTCTCGACGCACCCGGGGGGACATACTGGAAGTTCTGGAAGCAGTTCGTTGATGAGCACCTGGGCCGGCTTGGGATGATTTCGGAGAATGATCATCACCTGTTCNGTGTTACGGATGACGTGGAGGAAGCGGTTCAGGAGGTCGTNCAATTNTATCNGAACTTTCATTCCTATCGCTATGTCGGGGACAAGATTGTCCTGCGTCTGAATNCGCCACTGTCTGACGGNGCNCTCCTAGAGATTCAAAAGAATTTTNCAGACCTCGTGAAGGAGGGGCAGATTCTTCAGCNGAACGCCCTCGAGGAGGAGGGCGACGAGGCGGATCTGTTGNGCCTNACCCGTCTCGTATTNCATCATCGCAGGCGTGATTTNGGAAGGCTTCGGCAGCTGATTGATGCAGTCAACTCCAGCAAGATCGTCGGAGAGGATTGANGCGAGNATTATGGCACGAGGTGAGAGAGCGGACTNTGTTCTGGTGGCACGGGGGTTNTGTGACTCNCGTGAGCAGGCNAAGCGCCTGATCATGGCNGGAGAGGTCATGCGCGGGACGGAGCGTGTCTCCAAGCCCTCGACGCTCATCGGTTCCGGGGAAGAACTCACGGTCCTCGAGAGNCCNAGATACGTGGGTCGAGGGGGGNTGAAGCTGGAAGGCGCTCTCAAATCCTTTGANGTCAATCCCGAGGGATGGGTTTGCCTTGATCTGGGAGCCTCAACCGGGGGCTTTACGGACTGTCTCCTACAGCACGGGGCCCAGCGTGTTCATGCAGTTGATGTAGGAACCAATCAACTGGCCTGGAAATTACGAAAAGACTCACGGGTTAAGGTAAAGGAGCAGTTTAATGGGCGCTACCTGACGGAGTCTGACCTTGGAGAACAAGTGGATGTGGTGGTGATGGACCTTTCCTTCATTTCGCTGACCAAGGTGCTTCCGGCAGCAATGGGAGTGCTTAAGCCACAGGGGCAGATTATCTGCCTCATCAAGCCACAGTTCGAATTGTCGAGGGAGGAAGTAGGAAAAGGTGGGATTGTCCGTGAACCAGATCTACGGCAAAAGGCGGTGGAGAAGATTCGAAATTTTGTTCGTGAGGAGCTACGGGGCGAGTGGGCAGGTTGTATTGAATCACCGATTACGGGAATGGATGGTAATGTTGAGTACCTCGTTCGTCTGAGGCAGTTGGAGGCCTCACCCGGAGATGGTTCCTCAGAGTAATCTATAGGCGGCTTTATCGTTTTTCCTTATGATAACCGGTCCTTTGCCGCCCAGAGTCCCATCGCAGGATTTCCGATAAAGTAGAATTGCTCACCATCATTGGTGGTATGCCATCCCTCGCTTCGCCCGGCGGGCTGGTAGCGGTCCATCATCTTCCCGATGTCCGCATACTGGTAGCCCACATCCTCAATCTGTTGGCGACTGAGGTGACCCGGGCAGTAAGTGACGGTGAAACGACCTTCCGGGGAACCATGAATGAGATGAGCCGCGGCTCCAAGGTTACTGCGGAGGTCCTCATTGTTCTCCACGAAGTCGATCACTTCGGAGCTGCTGCGATATCCATATTTACGGATCATTCGGTCGATCTCCGGATCCTCTCCAAAGGTGCGAACACCCGGTGCGAGGATCACGAGCTCTCCTCCATCCGCAATCGCCATTCGGGTCCGGTAAATTCCCTTGTTGCCGATCCAGGTGCTGTGGAACTCGTCTGGGTCCATAAAGACCACTACCTTCCCAAGTTCTTTATCGAGGTGATTGAAGTTTACCTCTACTGCAAGCTCCGCAGCTGCCTCGAATGCCTCCCGATCTCCAACGAAAAGGCCCCGAGTGACCAGATTGCCACTGGTATCAGCCTCGATGACAGTCTGAGCGTAGATGATCGGGAGATGCTCACAGAACGTATCCTCTGCGTGGTTCAGGATCCGTCGGAGGCAGGTGTCGGTCCTGCCCATCATCCTCTCCGTGCCATAGACGGATCCGATATAGTGACTTTCATTGATCCCTGCCTCTCCGCCCGTTCCGACAAAGAGATTTTTATTTCCATTGGCAACGCCGATCACCTCGTGGGGGACAGCTTGCCCGATCGAGAGGATGAGGTCGTGGCCACCTTCCCAGACGAGTTTGTTCAGTTGGGCAGGCCAGGGGCGGTTCCACATTCCTTCGGTGGCCTGAGAGACAAAATCTGCGGAGACTTCGCCGATAGTGACGACGTCTTCCCGCCAGCGGTGGGGCCGGATTCGGTCCCGGGGAACCGTAGGATACATCCGCTCGAGCTGGTCATCCGTCATGGGAAAGTGGGTCCCAAGGGCTGGAAGAACGTCGGCGAGGTTGTCTTGATAGTAGGCCGCCGCACTACAGGCCAACGGCCCGGCCTTGCTGTAGAATCGCGAAAAATCAGGCGGAACCAGCAGGACTTTTCTCCGTTCGCCCAGCTGAGCGAGGGCAGAGTTCAGGCCCATAGAGAGGTCTTCGTCGCTCAGGTTTGTGGTGGGGGAGCCCTGGGAGAAAAGAAGCACGGGGGGTTTTACCTGCTGACTTCCTTAAAATCGAGCGCTTAGAGGCTAAGGCGCGACTTTGTGAAAAATTTCACAAGCTGGTCTTGAGTAGGGGAAAAGCGGCGGTATTCTAACCCAAGTGGCTTCTGATAACCCTGCGAAGATGCTTTCCCACGCTGCCTACGATTCGAAGGTGGAAGGTAACATCGTTTTTACAAGGCTGGACTCTGCCATCAACTGGATGCGCAAGAACTCTCTTTGGCCCATGCCCATGGGCCTAGCCTGCTGCGCGATCGAATTGATGGCAACCGGTGCGGCCCGCTTTGATATCTCCCGATTCGGAGCAGAAGTGATGCGGTTCTCTCCCCGGCAGGCCGACGTCATGATTGTCTCAGGGACGGTTACTTATAAGATGGCTCTGGCTGTCCGTCGCATCTGGGAGCAGATGCCCGAGCCTAAGTGGTGTATTGCCATGGGGGCCTGCGCTTCGAGCGGAGGCATGTATCGGAGCTACGCGGTTCTCCAAGGAATTGACCAGCTTCTGCCTGTGGACGTTTACATCTCTGGTTGCCCGCCCCGTCCGGAGGCTCTTCTGGAGGGGTTGATGAAGCTCCAGCGTCTTATTGAAAAAGAAACGCCAATCAAGGACCAGATTGCGGGCATCCGGGAAGCGACCTCATGAGCCCCAAACCGACGAAAACTGATGGGGGCCGATCCGACTCGAGTAAGTTGAGGAAGCAGTTCGGCAGGACTAAGATCCGAGAAATGCGGGAGTTTCGAGGAGAGCACACGGTTGTGGTAAAGCTCGATGCCCTTGAAGAGGTTCTTGCATACTGCCGAGATGCTCTTGCGTATGACTTTCTTCTCGATGTCAGCAGTGTCGACAATATGGGGGACGATCCCCGCTTCGAAATCGTCTACGAGCTGGCGACTACGGATGACCACAAGCATCTCAGGGTGAAGTCTCCCGTAGGCGAGGGGGAGGAAGTTCCTACCTCAGTTCATCTTTGGAAAACGGCCAACTGGCACGAGCGTGAGGTCTACGACATGATGGGTTTGCAGTTCAAGGGGCACCCTAACATGAAGCGAATTCTCATGTGGGAGGGGTATCCCTATTACCCGCTACGTAAGGAATTTCCCCTGGCAGGAAAGCCAAGTGAGATGCCGGATGTCGCTTTCAGTGGAGTTGCCCCCCTTGAGGGAGGACCATTTGTCACCAGTCCGGGTGCTGACCGAGTGCGGGGAGAACCCCGGGCGAAAGGCGAAAGCTAGATTATGGTGCCCAAGCAAGGGCGAGGACCAGGATTCATGGGGGACGGTGAACCTTTCTTCTTCCGGGTCTTTTGAAAAAATGGCACCTCGAGCGGATCTACCAGCGTATGAAGCGCCACTCCCTTCCCCTGCGGCTGAATGTCCATCGACCTGGAGCTGACTGGCTCACGGTCCTGACTGCCTTATTGGTGATGATTCATATCGCGACCGAGGCTCTGGGCGGTCCGGAAAAAGTCGACGCGACTGGATTCTATGGCGTGTTCGGGCTCAGCCGACCGGGGATGCTTGAAGGCAAGGGGTGGCAGATTCTGACCTATTCTTTTTTCCATGGATCATGGCTACACCTGATCATGAATACGGTTGTCATTTACGCGATTGGGGGTCGGGTCGCATGGATTCTGGGAGCTCGGAGAAGTGCAGGTATCTATATCGCGGGCATTGTTGGAGGGGGCTTTCTGCATATTCTTCTATTTCCTGCCAAGCCCCTCGGAGCCAGTATGATTCCGTCTTACCTGCCTCTGGTGGGTGCGTCTGGAGGGATGATGGCACTTCTGATGGCGCTCGTTAGCCTGTCGCCCGATTCGCGGATGTGGCCGTTGATGGTTTCCGGTAAGAATCTCGGGTGGGGAATCATGCTTTCTGCTCTTATCCTCTTCCTTCTCACGCCTGGGCTAGGGTTCCCGATTCTTGCTACGGCAGGAAACTGGGTGGTGAGGGCGGAAGCGTTGGGTGCCAGTCTTTTCCTCATCAGTCACCCCTGTCACATTGGGGGAGGATTGGTGGGTGTTCTCTCTGTGCGCCAGCTATTAGGTAAACCGGTAACTCTGGAGGATTTGCGACGCGACCGCAAGAAGCGTGAAGAAGGAAGCCCCTGAGAGGGGCCTCAGCTTAGTCCTCCGAGGAGCAGCGCTAGGAGCGCTTAGTCTTTTTTAGAAGGGGCAGACTTCTCGGATGATTTCTGCGTCTTCGGGTAGGTTTTCGGACTGGCTGAGGGTGCGGGTCGAGATGTTCTTTCCGGTCGGCTCCGAGAAGGCCGGGATCCGGAGGGCGTTCTCGTAGGGCTGGGTTGAGCCGAAGGATACAATTTTGGAGGCGTCTTTCGGGTTGTGAATGAGCGAGGATTGCTGGACGGCTCCTTCATATTGCTTGAGGACGAAACAGGCGGGGCTTTACGGTTTCCTGATAAGAAAGGGAGATTGTGTCGAGGGTCGCTCAAAGATAGGCGAGAGGTCTCCTTCACGGAGCGACTGCGCGGCTTTCCGCTATCTCCCATCCTGGGCGGCTCCTTCATATTGCTTGAGGA
>PBTP01000012.1 GCA_002729275.1 Roseibacillus sp.
GCCCTCCATCGCTGTATTGTATATAACGCCAACGCTCTGTTCGGATGGCATGATTCCTGAACCCAAAGGTGGTAACCACCGGACGTTCCCATTCCCGATCCGGATCTTCAAGAAGAGGCTTCAGACTTTGCCCATCCATCCCATGTCGTTCCGGCAGGCCACACAACTCAACCAGCGTGGGATAAATATCGATCAGACTGACCGGTCGCTGGCAGAGTTGACCTTTCGCTGCTCCCCCCGGCACCCAAAACATCAAGGGCGTCCGTGTTGAAACCTCCCACAAGGCGTGTTTGCGCCAGTGCTCCTTCTCTCCAAGATGCCAGCCGTGGTCTCCCCAGAGGACAACGATGGTTTTACGGGCATGAACACTGCGATCCAGCGAGTCGAGCACCCGGCCAACCTGAGCATCCGCAAAACTAATGGTGGCCAGATAGGCTTGCACTGCTTTCCGCCATTGTCCATGCGCGACAACGTTCACATGATCCCCATCTGGCTTCACTGCAAAGTTTCTCTCGTTGGAAGGGTCATAGACCTCCCGCGCTAACTTTCTTCCGAAGACAGGAATGTCACTCAGATCACCTTTCTTTACTGGTGGCAGCTTAATTTCTTCGATCGGATGCAGATCGAAGTATTTCTGCGGAACCCTCCAGTCCAAGTGGGGCTTCGTCAGCCCGTAAGCGAGGAAGAAGGGTTTGTTCTGAGGTTTCTCCATCTCCGAGATGATCCATTCCGCGTTCTTGGCATCAAACATCTCATCGTCCCCGCAATTAAGAGCCCCCCACCGAACCCATGCATTCTCTGGCAGCCCGGGATCCCGTTTGAATAAGCTCTTTTTCTTCCCCGGCTGCTTAAAAAAGAAATCCCACGAATCTCTGTCATAGGCTGAAGTCCCGTGAAAAATCTTTCCTGCGCCTCTCACCGAATATCCTGATGCTCGAAAGTGCTGCATCAGGGTGACCGCATCTGGAAGTCGATCCCTAAGCCTCTCCCCATTACCGTATACTCCTGAATGGTAGGGAGCGACCCCTGTCAAAAGACTGATCCGGGAAGGATTACAGAGCGGTGCGGGGCAATAGGCTCGTGTAAAGGAAACTCCCCGCTTGGCGAGGCGATCGATGTTGGGTGTCCTTGCCCCCGGATACCCTCCAAGGTGGCCGACCCAGTCACGCAGGTCATCAACCGCGATGAACAAGACGTTCGGACTCGCCCAGAGGCTGGCTCCTAAAAAAGGAAGCAACAAAAGGTATTGCAAGACCTTCAAGGCTTCGGATCAACCTTCCAGCTCTTGTTACGTTTGAGCCCATAATAAGGATAATAATCCCACGGCGCATCCAGTCCTAGCGCACGGGGATCCTCGGTATGAGTCAGATGACCCAGTAACTTTGCCGCGAGCTTCCTCTGAATCTCCGCATATCCGGCCTTCCCCGCCAGATTCACGATCTGCCCGGGATCCTTTTCCAGATCATAGAGTTCCTCCGGGGGGCGCTTGGCGAAGGCGAGATCATAGAAGCGCTTGAACCCGGGCTTGTCCTTGTTATCCATCAGCAAAGACTTCGTGGGAGAAGAGTCCACTTCTCCAAAAGGAATATCTCTCGCACAGAACTGCCGGTCCGGGTTGCCAGCCGGCCAGCGTTCGGGTGTATGATTGCGAATGAAGAGATAATCCGCAGTCCGGATGGCCCTGCAGGGATACCCCTTCCCTCCCTTCCGGCATCCATCGTGGCGTTCCATTGCGATGAAGGCGGCCTCTTCCTCTACGTTCTCTTTACCCTCCATAATGTCCTGTAGTCCCCTTGCGATCATCATATCGGGAATTTTTAATTCAGCCGCAGCAAGGAATGTAGGGGCTAGACCACTGAGGTTCACGCAGGTATTTACCACTCGACCCGCCCCCCTGATTCCCTTGGGCCAGCGTATCGCCAGCGGCACCCGTGATCCTTGGTCATGCAAACTCGCTTTAGCCCGGGGAAATGGCATCCCGTGATCACTGGTTACTACCACGATGGTGTTGTCCAGCTGGCCGGCCTTCTCCAGTGAAGCGATGGCCCGCGCCACCATCTGGTCGAAATGCTCCACCTCCACGTAGTAATCAAGAATATCACTCCGGACCACGGGATGATCCGGAAAGATCGAGGGCACAATTACCTCGGCCGGATCCTTCCCCGTCCGCTTACCTGCCCCCNCCTCGAATCCGCGATGAGGCTCGCTGGTCCCAAGCCAGAAACAAAACGGCTGGTCCTTTTCCACCTGGGCGAGGAAGTCGTCAAAATTCGCGGCATAGTCCGTATTTCGCATCGCCTTAAAGGGAGGCTTCAACCGCCGTTCCCCAAACTCCTTCCCCGCCGGGTTTGAATCNCGACCTCCCGCCTGCANGCGTCCAGGACTCCACCCCTTGCCGGTGTAACCCACCGAGTAACCCGCTTCGGCTAGCACCTCGGTGTAAGTAATGAACTTCTTCGGCAGAGTGCTGTGGATGTTCCCCGCCTCCTCCAATCGCCATATGGGCTGCCCGGTGAGAATCGCACTGCGGGAGGGCCCACAGGTTGGGGCATCGCAAAAGGCATGAGTAAAACGAATCCCCTCCCGGGCTACCCGATCGAAGGCGGGTGTCTTGACCACAGGATCCCCGTTCGCCCCCGTGTGGGCGTAGGACTGATCGTCTGAAATACAGAACAGGATGTTAGGCCGTGAATCGGCTACCAGCGATAGCACGACAAACGTCAACAGAGAAAGAACTGGGATCTGCGCTTTCAACGCCTTCAACCATAAGCGACCCATTTCGGATTGCGAGCCCCTAACGCGAAGCTGTTTANCGAGAAANTTTACCACCTGAACAGGTTTCCATTCAACGGCCCTCGCCCTATCATGCGCCCATGGCGGCACCGATAAACCGGCGAAATTTTCTCTTCTCCACCAGTATGCCTGCAGCTGCTGTCTTNNTTGGCGCAACCCCTCAAGGTCACAGCAAACCCGCGGATCCTATCGGAACCTTCGAGCCATTCATCCAGCGGGATCACCTTCCGGATCCGGTCATTATCGATTCCCTTGATCTCCATGGACGGGATGGCAACTGGTTCATCCGTGTCCGCTCCAAGGACGGCGCGGAAGGCTGGTCAGNTGGACATCCCGGNAAGATGGAACTGAGCCAGCNCATCTTCACGANAGTGATCGCCCCCTACATGAGCGGCAAGGATGCGCGGGATCTCGATCAACTGGTCGATGGCGTCTTTCTCAGCGGCAGCAATTACAAGATGCAGGGGCAACTGTTCTGGGTTCCTCTTGCGGCAGCCGAATTCGCAATCCTCGACCTCTTGGGCAAAGTTGCCAAATGCTCGGCGGCAGACCTGCTAGGCGGACAGCGACGCCAGAAGATCGACCTCTATATNGCCAACAACCATCGTTCCAAGGANCCCCGGGAATCCCTGCGCCGCATCACCAAATCAGTAGCGAGCATCGAGGCTAAAGCATTGAAGATCAAAATCGGAGGGCGGATGAAGGTAGTCGACCAGGTTCCCGGCCGTACCGAGAAACTGATCCCCATGGTCGCTGAAGCCTTGGGCGAAAGATGCACNCTCTACGCCGATGCCAACAGCTCCTANNTNTCNGTCAAAAAGGCCATTGAAGTCGGCAGAATACTGGAGGCTAACAAGTTCGCATTCTATGAGGAGCCCGTGCCCTTCGACTACCTCGACGAGACGAGACGGGTCGCCGACGCATTGGAAATCCCTGTCGCCTGGGGAGAGCAGGAAAGCAGCCAGTGGCGCTTTAANTGGATGGTTGAGAACAGCGGCGTCCGCATTTTCCAACCCGACCTCTTCTATTACGGTGGCCTGATCCGTTCATTACGCGTCGCCCGGATGGCAGCAGTCNGAGGCCTTGACTGCACCCCGCACATTTCCGGCGGGGGCCTCGGATTCCTCTACATGGGAATCTATGCCNCCTGTTGCCCCAACCCCGGANTCNATCAGGAATACAAGGGATTGAGCCGNAATTTCCCCTGGGAATCGACCGGCGACAAGATCATCGTCAAGGGTGGTTCCATGACCNCNCCCAATGGCCACGGTATCGGGGTAGAGATCGACCCCGCCTACCTCGCAAAAACCGACAGAATCAAATAGCCNACTCCGACCTCAGTCGGTCTGCAATCATGCAACGGGAGCCCTTGGCTTACCGCTGCTTCCTCTTCACCTTGATCACATCGCCGCTCGCTGGCTTGCCCTTCTCATGGCAAACCATGTCGAGAAACTGACTGAACGATTGATAGGTTTCCTTGTCGCGGGTCTTGGGGCTGAAGAGTATTCGCTTAGCGGGCACGTGTCCCATGTGGGCGATATAAACCATCTTGCTCCACACCTTGTGTTTCTCCAGAGCGGCTTGGATCTCATGACCTTGTGACGCAGGAGTCTTGGGGTGCTCCCTCCCTCCATACATCACGAACCCCGGGGGATCTCCNGGCCCCACCTGCTTGATGATCGCCGGCGGCAATCCGGGGCTGTTCCCAAACCACCCGACGACATTAAGNTTCTCTGGCTTGTGCTTGGCACCCGTCGGCCAGTCCCACTTTTTACGATAGGCGATCTGGGCGCTGATATGCCCCCCGGCAGAAGCCCCCGTCGAAATAATCTTTTGTGGATTGCCGCCAAACTTTTTTGCATTGGCCTGAATGTGAGCCACTGCCATCGCTACATCGAGGACGCAATCGTTAGGGCTGACCGACGAACCCTGCTTCATCAGGCGATAATTTGGCGAAACAACAATACACCCCTTGCTCATGTAGAGATCCTGCATGTCCTTGTTGCAGTAGCCCTTACTTCCATTCTTGAACCCGCCTCCATGGATCGTAAACACAATAGGAGCATCCTTATACTCAGTCTTCCAGTAGACATCCATCACGTTGCGCTCATGAGGCCCGTAGCGGACATCCCGTTCCACCTTGAGCTCAGCTGAGAGNGAGGAGGCAAGAAGCAGCAAGCCCGAGGCTGCCGCTAGAATCGCTGATACTGCTGTTCTGTCTTTCATTGATATCGGGAGCCATACCCCGGCTTTACGCTCAATTCACTAAGAATCACCCGCCCCAGCACTCTCCGGGATTATGACTGGCGGAGCCCTCGCTCTACCCTGTCCGATATAGACAGACTCTCCATGGAATCACCCGAGGATTCACAGGCGACCTCACCTGCCGCCCTTGAATCGCTGCCCCTCGCATCACCCGGATTATTTCTTTTTCTCCTGAATAATGGACATCCTTGCCGCCTCCAGCTCTTTGAGCCGCGGGTCTGCATCGTAGAGGTAATTCCTGATTGAGTCATTGGCTTGAGCAATCGCCTTTCGCCGTCTCTGAAACCCCTCGTCATCCTTAAGACTAGCCGTATAAGATTTCCTTTTTTCGATAAGGACATCGACCTCCTCGAATGCCTCGGGAAAAGCCCTCCGCAAATCCACCTCGAGGGTTACCGTGGTTTTTTCAAGCGCCATCAGTTCGGAGTCATCCCTCAGTAGTTTGCGATGCTTCTCAAAGGCAGCATAATACAGATGTTTTGGGAGGTCTTCCAGTTCGGCATGTTTTGAATGGATGTATTCCTTTTCCTTCCTTCGCGCTTTATTGACAGCACTTTCCATTTCTCTGAAGCGGGGCTCCCGCGCCTTGATCTCCTTGCGCTTGCTAGCGATGCTCTTGGACAGTTCCTTGTGTGTCCGGAAGGCCCCCGGATAATCTGCTTTCAGGCCACCTTGAAGCTCCCCGTGACGGGCAACGAGCTCCTGGTATTCCGTGTCATGACGGCTGAGTCGGTCCTTCAGGTTTAGCATGATGAGATCGTATTGCTCCCGGGCATCGCGCTTGAGGGCAGGCGGCCGGGCTGCCTCTAGGGCGCCCAACCCGGCCCGCCTTTTCTCCCAACTATCCTTCTTAACCGATCGCCAAACGAAAAAGTTGTCGAAGGCGGCCCCGCCTCCGCTGACCTGAAAGGCCAGATAGGTGCGCTCTGTGTTGATAATGGGGTGACGGCCTACCACAAAGTGTTCCTTGCCGACATGAGCAACGACTTCCTCACCGTGGAACTCCACCGTCATGGTATACCATTTTCCCTCCTTGAAATTGAACGCGCACTCCCCCTGCATTGACGGAGCGAATTCGCTGTTCCGTTTTGCAGTGTTAACCTGGAAATGGCTCTGGGATATCTGAGTCACGGCGTTATACCCACCGCCGCCCCCGGTCATTAACCGGAGCTCCGACGCCCCTTCAAAGCGAAAGTCGAAACGCAAGATGACATTGTGGAAGGCCGCCTCCTTGAGGAAGGCTCGGGCTGTCTCCTGCGGTTGGTGTCCGGTTCGCTTGAGGACCCCCTCGTCAATTTTGTAATATCCGCGAATGCCCCAGCGCTCACTGATAGTGCCCGGAGTGAACGTCTCACTGAATAAAACCTCCCCGGGTGAACACATGAGGAAATCCCCACTGGCAGGGGGCTTGGCCTCGACCTCATGGCGAACGGAAGCAAAGAGGATGATGCCGGCGCAGAGCCCGAGGGGCAGGGGATATTTATTGAGATAATCCATATGATTCTATCGTTTTAAGCATCTAACCTTCAGCGAGGTTCTCTCCTCTGCCTTCCATTGCCCGGAGCGCATCTTTCGCCATAATTGCAGCTATCGAGAACACCCATTTTTCTCTCGTTGTTCAGGCTCTTTACCTGGGAAGGGCCTGCGAAAAAAGCCATTCATAGACACCCTCCAGCTTTCTGATCTCTCCTGGTGTAGAACCATGATTCGCGCCATCGAAAATCGTTGTTTTAACCACGGTCGAACCCAGTTCCTTGAGCTCTCTCTCCATATTCTGGATTCCCTCTACACGAGGCCTTGAGTCCTTCGTTCCAACCATCGCCCAGATCGGCAACTGCGCCATTCCCTTGATTCCTGAAAGGTCCGGAATAAAAGCTTTCGGGATGATTGCGGCAAAACGTTCTGGCGAAGCCATGGCCCATTCCCAACTACCCTTGCCGCCCATGCTATACCCGACACAATAGATGCGATCGGTATCAATGCCTGTATTATTCTGGAGCACATGATCAAGCATCGCATTCAGGGAATTGGGATCCCACGGCCCCCTGCTTTGAGGCACAAGGATATTGACGCTTGGCTTAACTCCCTTCGAGGAAGCGAACCGTCTGACATCCGGCGTCCACCTGGAGCGCTCGATACTTCGCCTCGACCCTCCTGATCCATGAAGAAAGATAAGGAGGGGGGATTTCTCTTTCACCACCTTTAGCGGACGATAAAGGATCGCTTGGGGATTCAGCCTCACGAAGTCATCCGCGATTTCACCGGGAATGGTGATCACTTCGAGCTGCAAGTCGCCCCGCACGTCACCGGGCTTTTTTCCCACCTGCCCACCGACAGCGTTGGGGATCAGACTGAGCAAGACTATGGAATAAAGGCAGCTTAGAAACTTCATGAGGAGATTTTGCCGACCGGCTTAGGCCGATTAACCCATAATAGGTTTGATGCATGAAGCCCTTCCTCGGGTTTCTTCACTAAACACCGGCAATCGACATCACTGGCCTCCTCCGGGATTGTCGCTGGCTCAACTCCACCCTATTATGACCCAAGTGGACGGACTCTTCATGGAATCACCCGAGGATCCGCAGGTGCCTTCACCTGGCGCACAGGAACCTCTGGCCGCCCGCATGCGCCCGCTCTCCCTCTCCGAGATCGCCGGACAACAACATATCCTCGGAGAAGGAAAACTTCTCCGCCGGGCCATCGAGGCCGACCGCTTCACCTCTCTCATATTTTACGGCCCCCCCGGCACCGGAAAGACCACCCTTGCCTGGGTAGTCGCCAATTCGACCGGTTCTCGCTTTGAAGCCCTGAACGGAGTAGAATCCAATGTTGCGGAAATTCGAGCGAAGATCGAACAGGCTCGCACTTATACCAAACTGCGGGACCAGAGCACTCTCCTCTTCATTGATGAGATTCACCGCTTCAACAAGGCTCAGCAGGACGTTCTCCTTCCTCACCTGGAGCAAGGCACTGTCCGCTTTATCGGGGCCACTACTCACAACCCTTACTTTTACGTCAATTCCCCACTGGTTTCCCGCTCTCAGATCTTCCAGCTCGAACCGCTCTCTAATGCCGATCTCCTCCTCCTCCTGCAACGAGCCCTGACCGATACCGAAAGAGGGTTCGGCTCCAGCAACATCACGGCAGACCAGGACGCCCTTCATCATCTTGCAGAGAAAGCCGACGGCGACGCACGAAAGGCCCTCACCGCCCTTGAGCTCGCTATCCTCACCACCCCTGGGGAGGACGGCGTAGTTCACCTCGACCTCGCGGTGGCGGAGGAATCCATCCAACACAAGGCCGTGGTCTATGATTCCGATGGGGATCAGCATTACGACACCATCTCCGCCTACATCAAATCAATCCGCGGCTCCGACCCCGACGCAGCCCTCTACTGGATGGCCAAGATGCTCCACGCCGGTGAAGACCCCCGTTTTATCGCCCGGCGACTGGTCATCGCAGCCTCCGAGGATGTCGGCCTAGCGGACTCCAATGCCCTCCGGGTAGCCCTCGCCGCTCAGCAGGCATTTGAATTTCTTGGCATGCCAGAGGGCCGAATCCCTCTCGCTCATGCCACCGTCTACCTCGCAACCGCACCCAAGTCCAATAGTGCCTATGCCGCCCTTGAGGCCGCCATGCAGGATATCGAGGAAAAGCGGACCCTTGCGGTCCCGGAACATCTCCGCACCAGTTTCCGGAAGAAACTCGCGGAAGGGTCCGGCGCGGACCGCGCCGCCATGGAGTATCTCTACTCCCACGATTACGAGGGAAACTTCACCCCTCAAGCTTACCTCCCGGAGGGGCGTCGCTACTACCAACCCACCGAAAACGGACTGGAAAAGCGCATCAAAGAGCGCCTCGCTTACTGGCGCTCACTACTCAAGCCACCCTCAGATCAGGACGGCTCCTGAGCCCTGCCCAGATCGGGCACTTTCCCAGCAAGAGCCTCAACTAAAAAAGGCAGGGCCGAAGCCCTGCCCTTTCTGGGGGTTGTGCCTGTGAAATTCGAAGAGCGTCTAGTTGGACGAAGCGATCGCGAAGTCATCGCGAATCATATCAATAGCGTCTCCGCAAAGCTCAGCGCATCGCAAGGCGGTCACCGCCTCCGCGTGGACACACTCATCCGCGAGGTTTGCACACGCTGCGATGCAGACCTCGGCGTAGTGGATCGAGAAGCGAGACTCCCGGACCATCGCGCCAGAAAGGTTCTCACTCGCGACGATACACTCATTGATGTGCTCGTGCAGGGGATGAGTATAGGTCTCCGGACCCAGCTCATCAGCCAGCACCTCGCAGGCGGAAACACAACGCTCGAGAAATTGCAGGGTGGAATAAACCTGCGCGAGATTTTGTGTTCTTTTTGAAATTTCTGCCGCGGACTTCGCGACACCGACGTGTTGTTGTGCAGAGATATGTTGTGCTTGCATAGTCGTGTAAGGGTGAATTTGAACTAAGCGTGACAATCGAAGCACATGTTCTTCTAGGCGGTAAATACCTTTGTTCTTCACCACTTGTTAGCGGCTCCAGATACTAAGGCGGGCACAATATTTAGCTTATCTTTACCACGTCCCTCGCCACCCTTTAATTCAGGCAGAAAATCCAAACCTACTCTTCCTCATCGGAAGAAATGCTTTCGAAGATGCCCCCTCCGAGGAGCTGCCCACCGTCATAAAAAGCGCATACCTGACCCGGAGTAAGGGCACGCTGAGGCCGGTCAAAGTGCACTTTTACCCGATTTTCAAGCCGCTCGACGTGGGCGGGCTCGGCTTGCGAGCGGTAGCGAGGCTGAACAGAGCAGTCGAGCTTACCGGTCGGAGGAAGCAATTCAGAACTGACAGAGGAGAGAGACGAAACCGTGCAGGACCTCGCGTAAAGGCCAGGCGTCGTTCGCTCGTCCCAGCCGACAATCAGCTGATTTAGAGTCGGCTCCTTTGCCACTACCACATAGGCCATACCTTCCCGGGGAGAGGCCACCCCGTGCCCTTTGCGTTGACCGAGAGTATAAAGGTGAAGGCCGCGATGGCGCCCGACAACCTTCCCGGAAAGATCAACAATATCACCCGGACTATCGGGAACATGATGACGAAGAAATTCTGACATCTTGATGTTTCCGATAAAGCAAATCCCCTGGCTATCCTTCTTCTTGGCAGTGGGCAAAGCAAACCGCTCAGCAACTTCGCGAACCTGTGGCTTGAGCATTTCCCCTACGGGGAACAGAGCGTGACTTGCCTGATGCTGAGTCATCAGGGCGAGGAAGTAGGACTGATCCTTATTAGGGTCTGCACCGCGCAGAATAACCGCACTTCCATCGTCGAGCTCTCTCCTCCGCGCATAGTGCCCTGTCGCCACGGACTCGAATTTCTGCGAGAGGGCGTAATCGAGAAAGACTCCGAATTTCATCTCCCTGTTGCAAAGAACATCCGGATTGGGCGTCACCCCCGATTGATAGCCCTCAAGGAGATAATCAACGATACGCTCTCGATACTGATCAATGAGATCCACCACCCGGAATTCAATCCCCAGCGCCTCTGCCACAGAGGAGGCGTCCTCAAGATCCTCCTCCCACGGACAGTCACCCGGAATACCTTCATCGTTGATCCAGTTTTTCATGTAAGCGCCAACAACCTCATGGCCCTGCTCGAGAAGCAGGGCGGCTGCCACGGAGGAATCAACTCCTCCTGAGAGGCCAACAAGGATGCGCGCCACGGCTGAACCCTAACATTCTCCCCCCGAACTCCATAGCCATTTACACCCCCTTTACCTCAAGAAGAAGTTCCCAACTCGCCCCAATCAGTTTAAGCCCAATCCCGTGCCCGAGACTCCCTCCCAGCCAGATTCCCCGCTTGAGGACCCGGTTCCTTCCAATCAGGGGGCCAAAGAATCCGACCCGACGCAGGCTCAAAACCCAGGCGCTGGCTGCATCATCATGATCGTAGCCCTGAGCTCCCTCGCATTTTTGATCGGATTTGGGGTCTGGAGTCTTTTCAAGCAGCATCGCGAGATCGCTAAATTTACCTCAACGAGCCCGCAGGAAATCCCGCTCCCCGATCTTGAGGCCAACGCCGCCGCGATGATTCATCTGAACGCTTCCCTCGAAACCTTTCGAACCGAAGCTGGAAACGAGAGAACTGCGACCCTCCGCCTCAGCCCAGGGGGAATCAACCTTGCTCTCGCCGCCTTCGAGGATTTCGGAGAGCTCCGAAAAACCTTCTCGGTAAAAAAGATTACAAGTGACGAGGTTCACATCGAAATTTCGTTTAAGATGCGAGGTTCGCCCCTGAACTCAGAGGATTATCGCTATCTAAACGGAACCATGATCACGAAACCGGAACTGAGCGGAGGAGAAATCTTCTTCAATGTCGACCGGATCGAGGTCCCAGGCAAAAGCGTTCCAGAGGGTTTCATTGGTGTCTTCTCACCCTATCGCCCTGCTCAAGTCTACCTTGCTGACGAAGATGGCGCCGGCCCCTGGATGCGCAAATTAACCTCTCTCGCTCTGGAAGACGGCTTCCTAAATCTCACTATCGAGCCAAGCGATGCCCCTCCCGAAAGTGAACCGGAGGAAATTGAATTCGGCCATATTTTCAGAGCAGTCATTTTGTTCGCAGCAGTCCTCCTCGCCTTTATCGCTACCGCGATATTTGCCTTCAAAAGGAGCAGGGCCCGCAGCTAGAGGAGCAGCTGCAGAGCTCCCTGGTTGCGTCATATCGTCGGGACATTTCGTCTCCATCGGGTCGTTTTGATCCCCCTACTCCAAGATTTGGGGATTCCAATGGTTTTGGCAACTTACTAACTAGAAGTAATTTGCGTGTGTTTAGGAGCAGTTGGACCAGGAACTGCAAAGAGGACAAAAAAGAACCACACACAACCAATGAATCTACACCATCGTTACCATAACCCCTTCAATGTTCTCTCAGGATTACCCCGTGGCATGACCGCAACTTCCCGCGAGGCCAGCTCTAATCCAGCCTCCTCAGGGGTTGGCATTTTTGAAACCGACACTGCCTGGGTTCTTCAAACCGACCTTCCGGGATTTTGCAAAGAGGACGTCTCCCTCTCCTTTCACAAAGGAACCCTTCGCCTCGTGGCGGAACGGGAAAACCCGGCCCATGCATTTCAATCCCGGATTGAGCGCAGCTTCCGGGTAGCTAAGGAGCTCGACGAGGCAAACATCTCAGCAACCCTCGAGAATGGCCTCCTCGAAATTACTTTTCCCAAGCCAGCCTCGGAAATAAGCGGGCCAGTCGAAATCAAGGTCAACTGAAACGAGCACGAGCACTGAAAAGACCTGACCCAACCCGAACCCGATCCGATACATTATGCATTTTGTCACTATTACTCACGAGCCTTCAGCCCCACCCACACCATCTCCCCAAGAGCAGAACACCACCTACCGCAGACCCTCCTGCCGCGCCAAAAAAGAGAATGAAAACTTCCATCTTGCGATTGCCCTCCCGGGGGTCTCCCAGGAGAGCCTCACGGTCTCGCTGGAGAAGGACCTTCTCACCGTTCGGGCGGAACGGTGCTCTTCCAAACTTCAGACTAAAAAAACCTTCAGGAGCCATTCGGAGCCCAAAGGCTATCAGCTGAAGGCGCGTCTCCACCCCGATATGGACCCTGAGGCAATTAGCGCTCAACTCGAGGATGGCGTCCTGACCCTACTAATCTCAGAAAGAGAATCCGCTCGGATGCGGGTCATCCCGATCAATTAAATCGCCCGCGCGATCTCTCGTCCTTTCCCACTCGGCCTGCACAAAGAGCCCAATCCTCCATTATCGAGGGCTCAAGGTCACCGAGGAAGAGGTTTGGCTCGACACAGGCCTCATCTCACGCAGATTAGGGCGTATCCCATCGAGAACTATGCATGAGGCAACCACCCAAATCCGCGGTTTTCTTCAATACATTGCGCTTCAATTCATCGATCACCCTGAGCAGGCGCAGCTACGGGTTGCCGAAATAGACTCGAATCACCTCTCTTTTCGCCTCATTCTCGACCACAGCGACGTTGCGATGCTTATCGGTCGTGGCGGATTTACAGCCGGAGCAATACGCAGCGTCCTGAGTGCAGCTGCCGAGCGGCAGGGAATCAAGGTAACCCTGCGAATTCATTCCGTGGAGGAAGAGCAGCAGCGCATTGCTGAATTGGAGGCTAAAGAGATCGTTGACGACGGGCAGGGATAGAGCCCCGGGCCAATCTTCTGGTTACTCGGCCGGCGAGAGCTCTTCCAATGCGTGAAGTGAGATGCGGTGCGTCTCACAGAGCTCCCGGACCTTCCCCATCCCAAGAACCAGAGTCTGCCGGGCTTCGATCACTACGGCCGAAACCCCAGAAGCCTGACAGGCAAGGATAGTATCAGGGCCCACCACCGGGACATCAAACCGGAGATCCTGGCCAGGTTTGGATACCTTAACCAGCTTCACGTTCTTCCCTTTTCCCAGATCTCCTCCACGCCGCACACATTTGTTTGTTCCCTCGAACGCCTCTACCGCCAGCACGGTGCCGTCCCTGACGATAACGGACTGCCCGATATCGAGTCTGCTGACCTCCTTGGCCATTCGAATCCCGTATGCCGCATCACTCAATCCGGCCTCATCGAGCTTCGGCCCGAAGACTGGGCCCGGCCCTGGAAGATATTCCTCCAGATAAGTAGTGGAGGGCAACACCTCGATGCCTTCTTCTCCAAGATCCGCGGCCACCGCGCTGAACATCGTCTCGGCATTCCTCTCTTTCAGACTGGCAAGGATCTTAATCACCCGAAGATCCGGGCGGAGATCAAAAAGCCGGCCCGGAGTAATCTGGCCGATCATCACACATTCGCTAACCCCCTGCTGGTGGAAAAATTTGATCGGCTTGGCGAGCTGCCCAACCCGGAACCACTCAACGACCTCAACTTCCTCAGCTACTTCCGGTTCGGTCTCCCCTTTAAATGCCGCCATCACGATTCTGAGCCCCTTCTTCTTGGCAGCCTCGACAAAAGTCGCCGGGAATATTCCCCGACCCGCGATGATTCCGACCGTCCGCTGCTCCGACACAGCCTGATTCAACCGCGCCTTCCTCTCTCTGCAAACTGAAAACTCGCACCCCCGCTTGCATCAGGGCTTCACTCGCCTATGCTTAGGCAAATATCATTTCTATGCAAAGCCTGATTCAATCCCAGCTCCTGGCCAATACCGACAGTAATGTCATCGTGCTTGGCGCTCTTGTCGCCGGAGCAGTTGCCGCCCTTGTTCTTGCCTTGGTGCTCCTGAAGTTCTTCGCCACCTGGTTCCGAGCCCGCCTCGCAAATGCCCCAGTGGCGTGGTCCAGCCTGATCGGGATGTTCTTCCGGAAAGTTCCTTACGGCATGATTACCGACAGCCGGATCTCAGCAGTCAAGGCCGGCCTTTCCTTCACGACGGACCAACTCGAGGCTCACTACCTTGCTGGCGGCGACGTCCCGGACTTGGTCCTGGCCTGTATTGCAGCAGACAAGGCCGGGATCGACCTGAGCTTTGATCGGGCCTGCGCCATTGATCTTGCCACCAAGGACACCGGTAAGACCGTTCTTGAAGCCGTGAAAACCTCCATCAACCCGATGGTGATCGATTGTCCCAACCCTTCTTCCGGGGTCACAAAGATTACCGCAGTCGCCAAGGACGGGATCGGAGTCAACGTCCGGGGCCGGGTGACCGTACGCACAAATCTCGACCGCTTTGTCGGCGGAGCCACCGAAGAGACCATTGTGGCCAGGGTGGGGGAAGGAATTGTGACTTCCGTGGGCTCTGCGGCTTCCTATAAGGCCGTCCTGGAAAACCCGGATAACATCTCCAAACTTGTTCTCGAGAAAGGCGTGGACGCTTCCACCGCATTCGAGATTCTTTCCATCGATATCGCCGACGTTGACATTGCCGACAACGTGGGCGCCAGACTGCAGGCCGAGCAGGCCGAGGCCGACAAACAGGTCGCTCAAGCCAAGGCGGAGATGCGCCGAGCTGCTGCTGTGGCCTCCGAGCAGGAGATGGCTGCCCGCACTCAGGAGATGCGCGCCAATGTGGTCGCAGCCGAAGCCGAGGTTCCTCTCGCTATTTCTGAGGCTTTCCGTTCTGGCAATCTTGGGATCATGGATTATGTCCGCTACCAGAACGTGGAGGCAGACACTCAGATGCGCGAGTCTATCGCCGATGAGGGCAGCTCCGGGAACGAAGGCTCCCTGTCCTAGAAAACCCTCTCCTATCTCGAGACCACCTTTCCCGGATCGACCTCTCTCAACATGGACCAGCTTCTTGAGAACCCTCAGGCGATCTTCCTGCTGGTCTTCATGGCGATCGCCTTTCTCAAGTTTATTGGGAAAAACCTCAAGGGTGAAAACCCCGAGGAGGAATCGGAAAACCCGGCCGATCCATATGATTACGAATCGGCCCGCGAGCAAGTTCTCAACGAGCAGCGCATCAATGGCCCTCCGGCAAGTCCCTCAGCAGAACAGGCACCCCGGAGCGCACCACAACAGCTCAGTATTCTTGATTTCATCGTCCCAGCCGGCCCGCAGGATTCAGAGAAAGCAGCTCCTCCTCCCCTGCCCTCTTCCCGGGCCAAGACGCCAGACCTCCCAGATCCTGAGCCCGCTCGAGCAGCCACGCCCAAACCGCGGCCTGTTCTTAGCCCAGCCGAGGCTAAAGCTCTCGAGAGAGTAAAAAAGGGGGCGGCCCAGTCTGTTCCGAGATCACGAAACTTGCAGCGCCGTCCCATCCGGGAACAACTGGCGAGCCCCACCGCAGCCCGGGATGCCATCATCCTTGGAGAAATCCTCGGCCCTCCTAAGGGCCAGCAGCGATTCTCTCAGCTCGGTCCGCTTGACAACGGTTAAAGCGCCCGGAAGACTCCCCCCTCAGTCAAAGCCGGCGTGGCGGAATTGGTAGACGCGCGCGATTCAAAATCGCGTTCCCTCGGGAGTGTGGGTTCGATTCCCACCGCCGGTAGGCTGGACTCCCTATTTTTATAGGGTTTGAGGCGAAATGGTTACCAAAGGTTACCAAAATGGGTTCTGAGTAGGCGCCTGAAGGCCGCGTCAGAAGCTAAACACAGCAGGCCTTACACTAGCACCAGATTGGCGCGCTAAGGTGTTAAAGACCACCCGAGCTGGAATTTTTTTTGCTCCGGCCCCCATCGGAGTCAGGCTTTTACCATTGCTCCTTCCTTGGGCGGCCTACACCAGATTTTGGGGCTCCCATGCCTCAAGGGCAGCCGTCAACCTTGCAGGGTCGCACTCGGACCCTCGTCCCACTCAAAAATGAGCGCCTTCGCTGCGGTCGTTGAAGAATTTGGCAAAGGTTCTTCGGAAGGAACGCCGTTTCCTGACTCCTCCAGGCTCATCAACACGGATCTTACGGTATTGATCCCAGAGGGCGGCACCGGCTGATTCCATTTCTAGAGGGTTAGGTTCCCGGTCAAAAAGGCTCGCATCCTGCCGGCGCAGGCTACGCTGGGTATTACTATCAGAAAGATAGGCAATAGCGCGGGCTGTGCCGTGCGGGACCGTAAAAGAGGTTTCCTCAGTGCCCTCACAGGTGGTCACAGTTTTCGTCGTCTGCCTAGCATGCAGGGTCAGAACGTCTTCAACTAGCTCCGCGCGGGTTTTACCTCGGAGATGTGCGATCACTTCAGATCGGGTGAGGTTTTGTAGCTCCATGTTCACCATAAAGTTCAATTTTCCGTTTGAGGTCCGAGCGGGTAGTGGCATCGAGAAGAAGGGCGAGAAGCGGTCCGAGCTGTGACCCCTGACCCTTCAACCACTCGTAGAGTGCGTGAGGGTTTTCTATCGGAGCGCCCTCCGCGCGGAGGAATCGTAATCGCTGCCCGCTAACTCCGTAAACGTTTGCCAGAAGCTCGGAACTTACCTGCATCTGGGAAGATTAAATTCAGCAAGCTTTACTGCAATAGTTTTCTAACAACTTCTGTTAGATAAGAGGACATGACTAGTTTTAGGTCATCATGGATCTCTAACAGTTTAGATTTTTTCCCTGCCGTGGCCCAACATTCCGATGGGCTTTTTGCTCCGTAGGGTTCCCGTGCTTGCCCTCTGCGCCTCAGGGGTGGTAGGAACTCGCCATGAAGAAGCTCCTTGCTCTCCTTGTCGTCGCCCTCAGCTCCGTAACGCTCCACGCGCAGCAAGGATGGGACCAAGAAAATATAGACCCTAATACCGGACTGCGGACCG
>PBTP01000138.1 GCA_002729275.1 Roseibacillus sp.
CTCCTTTGGCACAGACTTGGTCGCAGGGAGAAACCGGGTGCCAAACCCGGCGGCAGGGATGACGGCTTTCGTGACAGGCATTGGTCAGGAGTGGAAAATACGGAGTCCTGGTGGACGCCTTCTGGGAATATTGGAGAGCTGCATGAACAAGGAGGCAAGGAGGAAGTGCGAAGGCCGCGGTTGTCCACCCGCGGAGAGCCTTTAAGTGACTTGCGGGGCAATAATTGGTTTCAGAACCTTAATCCCAAGCGGGGTAAGGTTGGTGACGAGACGCTCGAACATCTCCTCTCCTTCGTAGATCCCAACGATAGCGCCCCCGGAGCCTGTGAACTTGGCAGAGGCCCCCGCGGAGCGGGCGGCCTCAATCATGTCGAGGTTCCCTTGCGAGAGATGATATATGGACTTACGCAAATCGAAATTCCGGTTGAGCAGTGGACCAAGATCCTGCCCTTTGCCCTGGGAGAGAAGGTCGCGGGCTTGTTGGGCGAGAGTGGCCCATTCAGCCATCGCGTCGATGACGGCCGGCTCCCCCCGGTCGAACCGACCTTGAATATCGTTATGGAAAATTTCGGTACTTTCGGAGAGGCGAGGACTGTAGGCGATATAGAGGTCAGGGAGGCTTGTGAGATCCAGTTCCTCATAGACTCCGTGGCCCATCTCCTCGAAGTGCTTTTTTGCAAAGTCCATGAAGACGAGTCCTTCGTAGGCTTGGACGACCCGGTCCTGAAGGCCCGCTGGAATGAGCAGCTCATCGGTCTCGACGGAGAGGACAAGGTTGGCAAGGACCGGGGCGGGAATTTGGATCTCATAAAATTCCATCAGGGCCCGAACGCAGGCAGTAATAATGGCGCTGGAGCCCGCCATGCCGACATGGGGGGGAATATCGCTTCGGTAACGGATAGTGAAATTTCGATCGTGCAGGGATAATCCGTTCTGTATGCAGTGGTCGTGGAAGCGCTTCACCGAGGCTTTGAGGAGACGTAGTCCCCCATAGTAGCCATAGCTGTGGGTGTCCTCTACAAGGTCTCCGAGGCTCCCGAAGACCATCTCGTCCCGTCTTGCGGGCTGGATCTCCAGCTCGGGAGATTGCCACAAATTGACCGACGCCGAGAAGTTCCGGACAATAAAGGCAATCGTCTTTCCGTGATACCCGTCTGACGGATTCCCGATAAGCCCCGCACGGGGGTAGGACGTGGTTTGAATGACCATGAACGCATCACTCCTACATCGTAGGACCTGTATTTGGAATCGTGAAAATTATTGGGTTTGTCGCAGTCCCTCTCCATGGCAAGAGAAGGTATGAACGAAATGCTGCGCTGGGAGGAGAAACCCCTGATTGGAGTTGTCCATCTGAAACCCCTTCCGGGGGCTCCTCGTTTTAAGGGGTCGATGAGCGAAATCTGCGCAGCAGCGGTTGCCGATGCGCAAGCTTACGAGGAGGGTGGAGCCCAGGCCATCATGATCGAGAATTTCGGGGACCTTCCATTTGGTCGCCAGGCAGTGGCTCCGGAGACCGTTGCCTCCATGGCGGTAGCTGCACATTCCATCAGAGAGGTGGGATGCAAGCTACCTCTGGGATTCAATGTTCTTCGTAATGATGTTTCCTCCGCGATTGGGCTGGCGGCATCCTGTGAGGGTGCGTTCGTGAGAGTCAATGTGCATACCGGGGCAGTGGAGGCGGATCAGGGGATTATCCAGGGCGAGGCTCATACTACGGTGAGGAAAAGAGCGATGCTGTGTCCGGGGGTTGGTATCTGGGCCGACGTGCTGGTGAAACATGCCGTACCGATTGGAGACCTTGGAATCGAGGAGGCGGCCCGGGATACTTTTCAGCGTGGCCTGGCGGATGCCCTCATTGTGTCGGGAGTTGCTACCGGTGAGCCGACAGGAGTAGAGGATCTCCGCAAGGTCAAGGGGACCTGTCCGAGTGCGCCTCTGCTTGTGGGCAGTGGGGCCCGGGTGAGTAATGCTGGGGACCTCCTTGAGTATGCGGACGGGTTGATCGTGGCATCTTCTCTCAAGGTGGATGGGATCCTCAGTAATCCGGTCGATGTCGAGCGGGTGCGCGAGTTGAGAGCTGTAATGAACTGAGCCCCCGGGATCCTGAGTGGGCGACTCGGAGGAGGGCCTTTAGTCTACCGGAAAAGCCCGGGCGCTGGACCTGAGGAAAAGCTCCTCTGCAGTGTAGAGCTCCGAGGGCTCTGCGATTCCGGTGCCCGGTGCCGACATGGCGATCTGGGTAGGAGAAAGGCGAATGACAGATAGTCCAAGAGAAGCACTCACGGTGAGAATGAGAGCCACCGCGATGACAAACGGGTGGCCTTTGCTGCGGCAGCGTACTACGCGCTCGATACGAGCGCGGAGCGGAGCTCGCCCAGCCATCGCCATCGCCGACGCAGGAAGGGCTGAGGCCTCCGCGATGTCACAGAGAGCACTTGCGTAATTTCCTGGGTTCGTTCCCGCGGCAATAACCCTTGCATCGCAGGCGAATTCGCACTGGGTAATAAGCTTGCCGCGTAACCACCATACAAGTGGGTTGAACCAGTAGATAGTACAGGCGCACCTAGCGGTGAGATTGGTCCAGAGGTCGTGGCGCGCAACGTGGCCAAGCTCGTGCATGAGCACCATCCGCAGGGTATCCCGCTCCCATTGGCTACAACGCTCTGGAAGATAGATCACGGGTCGGAAAAGGCCTGCCACGAAAGGGGTGGGAGCTTGTGGATGAACTTTGACCCGAACTTCACGGCGGAGGCTTAATTGTGAGGTGCACTCTCTGAGGACCTGGGCGATCACGGGATCTTTCGACAGAGCTGATCCTGCCCTGAAGTGGCGAAGTCCGATCCAGTCCACCAGTATTCTCAGCGCGAAGAAGATCATTCCACCAGCCCAGATCACTACGATGGAGTGTATTGCCGGCGAGGAGACTGCGGGCGAATCCGGGAGTGGGAGTGCCGACATTTCAACGGTTACTTTCGGAAGTAAGGTGAGCAGAGGCAGGGCGAGCATTGTCATCAGGCTTCCCAAGGTGAGAAGAGGAGACTCTGCGGGGTCTCTGCGGCCGGCTATCCAGACTGCCACGCCAGCAAGGAGCGAGAGAGCGGCGCTGCTGAGAAGAAGAGACATTGACTTGGTCTGAGTTACTATGGAGGCGGAGCCTTACTTCTTCCGAATTAATTCCCGGATGCTATCAATTTCCCTCTTGCTGAGCTGCTGGTCCCGCGGATCGAGGAGAGCGGCTACGAGGTTCTCTGGCTTGCCTTCAAAAAATGTGCGCAGGAGGCTATCCAATGCAGTACGCTTGGCCTTTTTGGGTGACTTGGCGCGGTAGACATAGCGCCTGCCCTCCTTCATGTGGCTCACCATGTCCTTACCCTCAAGCGTGGCCAGAAGGGCTCGCACCGCCGAGTAGGACGGAGGGTCTGGGAGGTTTTCCTGCACTTCCTTGGCGGTGCCCTGCTCCAGTCGGTAAAGGATTTCAAGAATCTGGCGCTCGCGCCGCGAGACTTGCCCCTTTTCCAGACGATTCATGGAGTGACCCTAGAGGAGTGCTACAAAACCTGCAATAGTTAATGTTGGAAAAGCAGCATAAAATAATTGACGCCCACCCTCAATTGCTGCTTTTCTAGCATAGATGAAGGTGAAGGAGTCCGGTTTACGGAACGGTTTGAGGGTCCTCCTCGTGGGCCTGGGGGTGGGATGGCTGATCCTTTTGAACAGTTGTGTGAATATTGACCCTGTGCCCTCGGGAGCCGTTTCAGGTGAGATTTCCCGCAATCTGCCAATCAGGGACTCGTCGAGTCCGCGCTCTTTGGACTCCCCGGGGGATAATGCTCTTGCCGCTTCCCCGGAATATTTTCGCAAGCCAAGCCCGCGGCCAGGGTATGCGACCTCGTGGGGTCCATCTCTCCCCTCGCGCATGACCTACTCCAGTTTTCGGCGGTCTAACGATACTCCACATGGGGGCATCTCCAGCGTTTTCTATAATGACAAAGGGGGGGTCGATGAGATGATCGGGCGTGACTACTACACTTCGACCGGGCGAAAGCGAGCCGCTAACGGATTGGTAGAATGGGGTATGCGCAGCGGGTTCGGAATCCTCCGGAGTTATCACTCGAAGGGAAAGCGCTATGTCGTTGGGCGCCGGAACGCGAAATATTCCATTTCAGTGAAGAACAACTCCCGCTCCCGTCTGGAGGTCGTTGTAAGTGTGGATGGGCTTGATGTGGTCGACGGAAAGCCCGCTAGCCTGCGCAAGCGCGGCTACATCCTGTCTCCGGAACAAACTATTGAAATCAGGGGATGGCGTTCCAGTGAGGAAGAGGTGGCATCCTTTATGTTTTCCCCGGTGGTGGGATCCTACACCCATCTCAAACACGGCGAGACGCGTAACATAGGGGTAGTAGGGCTGGCGGTGTTTACCGAGAGGGGAATTGATCCGTGGAGTGGTCGAGCCGCCGATGGGCACCATCGATTTTCAGCCTCTCCTTTTGCAGAATCTCCCCTGCGTCGGGCACGCTAGGCAGAGGCATAAAGCTCAACTCGGAACATTTCTGACAGGCCGCAGATTCGAGTCTTTCTAATACAACAGGATGAGGAGGTCAGGCTCCTGGTCTGGTCTCCGGGACGGGGTCTTCCTTCGTATTATAGAGCTCAAAACCGCATCGCTGATAATTAGGCAGAGCCCTCGGGTGATCTTGGTCGCAGGTGTGCAGCCAGACGTGATGCACAGCTCCAATAGTCCAGGAGTAACGTACTATCAGTTCAAGAGATGGTCCACCCAGCCCTTTGCCGATACTGGAAGCGAGAAGGCCGAAGCTCAGGATTTCCACGTCTCCGTCGCGATTGATCAATTCCCCGTAGCCGATGTCACGGTCATTGAGCACCAGCACCACGGTCGTTACCTCGTTGGAGTTGAGATACTCGGTCCATTGTTGCGTGTTCCACGCCGCACAAGCAGTCCAGTTCCAAGCCTGGCCGACTTCTTTGTAAAAGTGTTGGTTCAGGGCTCCATCGGGAGGTGCAATGATGCGTAAGCATAGCCCCGCTCTCGGGGTGAAAGGGACGAGATCGTCCGGTGAGTTCATTTGGAGATAGTAAGTCCTCACGAGGCAGGAGAATGATGGGTCTCTTTCCGGATTGCCAGTTCCGGAAATGACAGGGAAGCGAGATTTCTACCTGCGCTGAGTTTCTTTTTCACTTTAGGCTTCCAGTCTCTGGTGAGTGCGTTTTACGGTATTGCTCCACTTCCCGGGTAATCGCGGGGTTTTTATTTCGATAAAGGCCTCGAGGAAAGTCCGGACACTACAGGGTGGCGCGCCTTGTGAAAGCGAGGGCCAGTTCGGCGAAAGCCGGGTTGGACGGAAAGTGCAGCAGAAAAAATACCGCTTCTTGCCTCGGCGAGGAGTAAGGGTGAAAAGGTGGGGTAAGAGCCCACCGCTCCAAGGGTAACCGAGGAGGCATGGCAAACCCCGCGTGGTGCAAGACAGAACAGGGGAAGGGTTACCCGCCCGCAGTATCCCCGGGTAATAGTCGCATCCTGCTTCGGCGGGATCCGCCCAAGGTAACGCGGGCGGAAGAGAAATGATTGCCATCCTGCGTCGGCCAAAGGCCCGACACGGGAGACAGAATCCGGCTTACAGGGGAGTGGACTGTCTGCGAGTCTGTAAGGGGCTGGTTGTGCTCCAGGTCGGGGGGTGCCCGGGTCGAATTTCAGATCCGTATTGCACCACTGAGTTATCGGATTTAAGAGGAAGCGTGCCTGAATCGGCTGAGACTTTGTTCAAGTCCCGGGATTTGCCGGAGCGGCTTGGGCCCATGACCGTGAAAGAATTGCGGCAAGGGCTTCGTCGGGGAATTTTCATCTATCCTTTTATCGGAATTCACCTGCTCGCGATTGTTGCGATGGCGGCCGAATTCCAAATGAAGGAGGTAGAGACTTTCACAGAGTATGCCGGGCTGCTTAATCTCCGGCTCTTTTTACCCGGGGAGATGTTCTCAGGAGTCTTCTGGGTGGTGGCTGGAGCAGTGTGTCTCCTGCTGATGCCTCTAGGCGGGCTCGCGCTCATGGGGCAGGAGCTTGAGGATGGCAATCACGAGCTTCTGCTCATGACGCCTCTCTCACGCTGGAAGGTGGTGCGTGGAAAGTTCCTTGCGCTCTGGGGCCTTTGTCTTCTCACAGCCTCTTCGCTATTACCCTATCTGATCGTTCGCTATCTTATTGGAGGTATTGATGTGTGGCGCAACGTGATCATGGCTCTTACCGTTGTGCTTTTCTCCGCAATGATGTCTGCAGGGGCAATCGGGGCGTCCTCCTTCAAAAAAATCTCACTGCGCATTATTATTCTGCTCCTCTTCACAGGCTCCATGTTGGTGTCCCTGTATATTGTAGAGATTGGAGCGGCAATGGTGACCAAGCGAGCGGGGTGGGTGTTTAACCTCAATGGGCTTTCCGTGGCCTTTTGCTACGTCATGCTCGGTCTGGCTCTGGCTCGCTCACGAATCCGACTCGTGGTGCATCATTATGAGCTCAAGCCGAGCTGGATGATTCTCGGGGCTCTCCTGCTGACCCCTTTTGTCGTTCTGATGGCAACGCCGATGACAGTGGGCCATGCGGGAGGAGTGGCTTTGATTGGAATGGGGCTGGTGGGATGGTTTGCCGACCGCAGTCCCAAGGCTCCCAAGGGGGTTGAAGCTCCCCTTGCATCAATTCCAGGAGCCAAGCTTGCTCGAGCCGGGAACGAGCCCCCTCCTTTACCTGGTAGCACGAACCAAGCTGAGACCGGATCTCCGGGAGTGGAAGGATAAGCAATTTGAGGTGACTATCAGTCCTATCAATCTTCTGTGCTTGAGAATCGATTTCCAGTGAAAGGGCATGTAAGTTACCATCCTCACAAGTGCCAGCTTCAGAACAGAATGAAAAGCAAGGCTTGGAAAGTCCGGGGCCGGAACGTCGTCATTGGATCTCCTTCTGGAGCTTGATGGGCTTGCAGGCCCAGAATGCTTTCAACGATAAGGCACTGCAGTTCACTCTGGTCCCGCTGGGGGCATGGGTTGCAGCGATGGTCGGAGCGCAATGGGGGGCGACGCTACCTCACCTTCTGGGAATGCTGATTCTTCTTCCCTTTATCCTGTTTGCGCCGCTTGCCGGGTGGGCCTCGGACTCCTTTTCCAAGACCCGGGTGATCCGGCTGGCGGCTTGGATGCAATTGGTGGTTTTCGTAGTCGTGCTTTCGAGCTTCCGAATGGAGTTCCTGCCGCTCGCGGTAGCCTGTTTCTTCTTTCTCGCAGTACAGTCGACCATCCTGAGTCCGGCCAAGAATGGCATTATCAAGGAGCTTCTGGGTTCCTCGCGGCTTGGGTTTGCAAGCGGCATCATGCAGATGTTCACGATCCTCGCCATTCTCGCGGGACAGATTCTCATTGGTATCTGGTTTTCGTCGAGGCTTGAGGCCACAGGAAGTGGCTGGTCGGCGGGATTGTTCCCCATGATTCTTGTGAGCCTTGGGGCGGTAGTGACCCTCGTGATGGCATATATGATTCAGGTAGTACCAGCGCCTGCGAGAAAGCCCTTCCGTCTTTCTCTGGCCGTATCGCATTTTCACCAGCTACGCCAACTTCTTAACTCGCGGCCTCTGCGCCTTAGCGCTCTGGGAATCGCCTACTTCTGGGCGTTCGGGGCCTTAGTGCAGTTTATTACGCTCCAGATCGCTGGGGAACGGTATCCAGACGGGCATCCCAATTTTGGTAGAGCGACGTCCTACATGATGCTGGCGGCCAGTGGTGGTATCGGAGTTGGCAGTATTCTGGGGGCGCTGATCAATAAGAGGCACATAGAGCTGGGGCTCAATCCCCTCGGCGGAATCATCATGACGGTTTCGAGCCTTCTCATTGTTTTGGCTCAGCCCGAATCATGGTTCTTTTACGTTGCTCTCGCCATTGCGGGCCTAGGGGCAGCCTTCTTTTTTGTGCCGATTAACGCCTTTCTGCAGGATGAGTGCGACCCGGACCAGAGAGGGAATATCCTCGCTGGCTCCGCGCTTCTGAATTGCCTCGGGATGGCCGGGGCAGTCGTTCTCCAGCTCACGATGTTGAAGCTGGGCCTTTCGCCTGCTGAACAATTTCTTCTGCTGGCACTGGTCTCGGTGGTGGCGACGTGCTACGTCATGCGGCTGCTTCCGCGAGCTTTTATCAAGATGCTCGCCTTCAGTGCCCTGCGTGCCTTCTACCGGATCGAAACGATTCATCCCAAAAGGATGCCGGAGAAAGGGGGTGTTCTCCTCACGCCGAACCATGTCAGTTATCTGGATGCCTTGATTCTCACTGCTGCCAGTCCGCGGCCGGTGCGATTCCTGATGGTGAGCGACTATTTTGAAAAACCCGTAGTGGGGAAGGTCGCCAAGCTTTTTGACACCGTGCCGATTTCAAGTAAACGTGCCAAGGATGCTATCCAAGTTGCGGCGGCGGCGGTAGAAGAGGGTAACGTGGTCTGCATTTTCCCGGAAGGGGAGTTGTCTCGCAGCGGGTTCATGGGCGAATTCAAGCGAGGAATGGAATTAATCGCCCGCAAGGCGGATTGCCTTATTCAGCCAGTGTATCTTGATGGTCTCTGGAAATCCATTTTCTCTGCCGAGCGAGGTAAATTTTTCTGGAAGAAG
>PBTP01000003.1 GCA_002729275.1 Roseibacillus sp.
ATCCCACACAGACCGAGTCATACGTAACGCCGTACGTCGAATCAATAAAGAAATCAAGATCCGCCGGAAAAAAAAATTATACCGCCGGTTAAATCGATATTGTAAACGAGTCAGGTTAGATATACCATCACTGGTAAGAGCTATACAATCCTCCAACGACACCTTGACCCAACCACCCTCCAACTCATCATTCAATAATGTATCTAATACACGCCAACTGATATCATATATAATGACAAAATATAACTCAAGTAACCGAGGTAACGATGCATTAAACAATACTCTCAATAAATACCCTTTAAAGCCGGAAGCAGAACGACTTTTTCGCATAATAATGGAGAAGAATAGGCGTGTGGACGCGTTGGCGAACGGTGAGGTTACGAGGACAGGCGGTGAGACTAAGACCCGTCGAACAGCTCAAACAACAAACCCGCTCCTTACCACACCTGATTCTCCATCCGCTTCACCGAAAGGGAAGTCAAAAGCCTCATTAGGCAGTGCACGGAGACAACTATTTGGTCTATCCAGGGGGGTTTCTGGAAACAACAAGTTTATTGACCTATCCTTTATAAAGATGCAAAAGGACCCAGAGGCAGTAGAAGCCATGAAAAGGGACGACTCGTATACACAGGATTTTCAGAAGATTCAGGATACATATTTAAATCCTACAAACGACCGCGTGGACAAGATCGTGAAAAGTGTCGTGCAAGAGTCTACCAACAAGGATCCCTACTTTTTGATGAGCCCTCCATTGAAAACCGCGGTCAAACAGTGCTGGATGGACGTCACTCGCAAACATCCCGGTCCCGTCTTAAAATTATGGTTCAACCGAGATTACAGAGATCTCGCCACGCTCCCAAAGCACACCCAGGAAGCATTCTTCAACCTGGTGGCAGCGAAACTCAATTGTCCCAATGAAAACAGGCAATACACGTCAACGAACGGGGGCATGATGCTACAACAAGCCTACCGAAAAGCCCTCACAATGTTCTTTGACGCCTTGAGGAACCATCATAAACGCAGAAGAACCTATTAAGTATAACCATACATACTGTATATTAAATGGCGTATTATGTGGCAGCACTGCCCATCATCTACTACGGTACCTCCTACACTGCCAACCAACTCCTTCACTCCACCAAAGAGTACTTTTGCGACAAAGTAGATCTCGTCGACGACTCCGAACCCGTACTCTCCGCCGCCAAACAAGTAGTACGCGTCTACCGTGACATGGAAGAGACACACCACGCCTACGAAGCCAAAACCTTTATCGAAGACGGAATCGAAATACTCGAGTACGAATCCAGATGTGCACAATCCAAATTCGCCAAATGGCGCGTACTCCGCAAAGACTTTAAACAGACCAACCAAAAACTCCGACGCCTCACACAAAACCTCGAACAACGCATGCGACTGTTTCACCAAATCGTCAATCTTCCTTCGGTACCAACCCTTGCAAAAAAGCATACGCCTGATCCACCCAACCCTTCACCTCCGCAGGCGTTGGAGGCGACCGTGCCAACATCCAACCCGTAGCGACACCCGTCAAAAAGCGGATCATTTGTAGAATCAACCCCCTGTTAAATAGCAAGTCGCAGATGCCAATAGTCTCTCCCACTGGTTGTCACCGTATTGCCAGCAACCGTATTGCCAGCAGCTGCAACAGCCTTCAACAGCATATCTATTTTAATTTCAATACGATTTAGCCTATCATCCATGTTACGTTGATCATCAGACATTCCTGGTGTATTAATTCTGGACAAACTTGGAGACACGTGGTTTGGGCGACGATGTACTATGATCCGCCTCCCGTGAGCTTTCATTTGGTAGATACATACTTGGTGAGCCATTTGGGCTGTTGGGTACTCTCTGTGGATTCACATTAATATCGAATCGCCCTTTTTGAATAGTTCGTCCCTGTTGTTGATCATATGCTCCTGGTTGCGGTGTTCGGGTTTTACTTGCACCACCCGGACTTGCACCACCCTGATGTGACATTTTACACAACACTACCATTATATATACTACTCCATCGCACCTAAATGAAATTAGCTCAAATTGCGGATGTGTTTGCCATCGTAGGGTTTTCGTTTCTCGTGTGGTATTTTGCGTCTATCGAACACCCCTCCCCCACAGAATACGGATTGCTTGCCTTTTCTATCGCAGGGTTGGTCGCCGACACCTTTTTCACATTACAAATTCTACTGAGTTGGTGTATATATTATAACATCCGATTGTTAGGATGATATGTCGCATCTGTTACGCACCTTGCACCACCACCTCCCACTGTCTGTGCAAGGGGTCCGTAGGCTTCGTCCACCGAAACTGCCTCCTGCAATGGCAACGAGTCTCGGGCACACAACGCTGCGAGATCTGCGGGTACCGCCCTCGACCACACTTCCCCGCACTGGTATGCATGGGCGTCGGGATGTTCCTCCACAAATATACCCACCTCTGTGCCATGACAGTCCTCCTGCCATTTCCATTCCACTACATCGCCGCGGGCGCATACGTCGCCAACTACTGGAGTATATGACAACCGTAGGGCTCTGTTCCGTAGGTGCACTGCTGTCGTTTCCGCTGTTTAACCCTGAATATACAGGGAATATGTTTATTCTGTAAACGTGGTGTTTTATTTCTATATGTGTACACAAATGTGTGGGCTCCTTATCGTATTATTCTTCACCCTTGCCTCCGCCAATTGCCCATGTCCTTCGGATAGCCACCGTTGTTGTTCGGCAAATCCAGCCGTGTGTGCCTGGTCCGAACCGTCGAATTGTGTTTCCTTAAGCCCTGTAACCTGTGCAGAGTTCACAGATCTTGGGGAGTGTGCCAGCTCTGCACACTGTAAATGGGTCGATTCCAAGTGTGTGTCAGACACCTGTGACAACTATAACGCACAGGTGTCCTGTGAATCGAATCCAATAATGGGCTGCCTGTGGACGGGTGACCTGTGCACACATGCCCACCTGTTCCGCTACCCTAGTGGGGTTATCGAACCATCGTAGTGGTGCAATATCCGCCCATGGATCTGCAAAAACGATGCTAGCAGTTGCCCTAGGATTTCTTTGCGTCCTTGCAGGAACCATCCTTATACTCAACGATATGATGTGGGGCGAATTCCTTTGCCTCTTCGGCGTGTTCGTAGTAGGTGTCCGCACATTGTACATCAAGAACGATAAAGTGGTGAAAGAAGTAGACGATGTAGACATAGAAGCACCCATGGAGCAACAGGCAAAAAAGGATCTCAACGACGCCATCGCGTTCATTCGCACGCACCCCAAGAGCCAAGACATCGTGTCCATGTACAAGAAAGGTCCTCCGCCCGACACAGGGTTCATGTGGTGCCCACACGACTGGTTCAGCCCCGCCCAGCAAGAAGGCTTAAAGATCATGCGCGTGTGGGTCCTCGGGCGCGACTGGGACTCGTCAGGCTACGGATACATGCAGCGCATGATTCAGCAACAGGTACGCACCGCATGGTGACGTGGTTACATTTCGCCACACATATCCACACACATGTTGTGCACACCCTTGACGCGTGCAGGGGTTGCTTGTCTGGTCACAGGGATCATCTTAATATTATGCGATCTGATGTGGGGCGAATACATCGGTATACTGGGCGCCATCCTCGTAGGCATTGGCGCGTGTGAACGACCTAAACCACCACCTGACGTAAAACCCCCTAAGTTAGATATAGAAAATCCGAATTAAATATTTATACACCAAAATCTCTCTCCCGCGCGCGAACGTACCGCACTCTGTACAATGTTAAAGCCATCCTTGAGCCCTTGACGACCCAGCGTCTGGTAATGAATCTGTAAATACGGCTCGTTCGGCTCTAGAATGTTCATGTAGTGTAACATGGTATCAAACGATGTCGGATACACACCCCCCAGCTCCCGGTTTAGATTGTAGTTCTTGTCGAAATCCGCCATATTCCACTCCCCGTACAAACGCAAAATACGCGTTTTCTCCTGGGGCGGCACATACAGTCTGGGCTTGTTCGGAATCGATCGCATGAGTTTATGGATAGGAATACGCGTAATCATCCTCTGGCACAAGAAGGGTGGTTTACACGCCACGACTTCACTATTAACCCTATGCGTCTCTGTACAACATGGGCGAATTATGGTCTCGCACCTACCAAACCGTGTACGGAATGATCTATGATCCAAAACTCATTCTAGTTTGCGGACTCGACAATGCTGGCAAAACATGTTTGCTGAACCGACTCCAAGGCATCGAACGCAACACAGTGCCCACCCTAGGGTTCAACGCAGAGACGCTGCAATTGGGGTACGCCACCGTACAAGTGTTCGACACCTGCGGACAACAAACACGACGCGACAGCTGGAGCATGTTCTTCCATCACGCCCACGCCCTGGTGTACGTCGTCGACTCCAACGACATCGAACGTATCTACGAAGCAGGCACGGAACTGCAAAAAATCCTCAACCATGAAAACTTTCCGGACGTGCCGGTGCTAATTCTCGCCAACAAACAGGACCACCCGCGCGCCGCTACACCAGCACAAGTCATGCGCGGGATGCGACTGCAGCGCGAGACACGTCCCTGGCGCGTGGCGGGCACGGTGGTGAAGACTGGGGAGGGGATTGACGAACCACTGAAATGGCTGGTCGACCAGATGTGGCAAACACGTACTTGAGCACGCACAAACATACACATTGTATCATAATAAAACTGCTCATCGCTGTCAACGGCAAGTCCTCTATCCATACGCCATGTAAAATATAAAAACATAACGATAGCATCCGCACCGCCAACGCCCACGCCGAAATATCCTCGGCAGACTTACGACGATACACATGCCAGATCTGAGGAAAATTATGGGCGGCACTCAACCCTCCCGCCACCCAACCAAAGATACGCATTAAACCATATTCACATAATATATATAATCAGACTATAACCATCTGTCATATGCCTTCAAATATGCGGGTCGTCCTTGCATGTCTCATGCTCAGCAGTGCATACGGATTCTCACCCGCGTCCAAGTCTGACTTGGAAGACGCCTTGGACGAATGTTGTCGAAACGGTGACAATGTAGACCTCATGGGTACCTTTAACAACGACTGCAGAGTCGACAGCCAAGGCACGTACGACACGGACGGGGACCACATAGGCGATTGGGACACATCGCTTGTCACCGACATGTCGTTCGTCTTCAAACGGGCAGAAGTGTGTTTTGAAACCATGAACGCCAACGTCACCTACTGGAACACGTCCAGCGTCACCACCATGGAAAGCACGTTCAAAGACGCAACACTGTTCAACCAACCGCTCCAGTGGGACGTCTCCAAAGTCACGTCCATGGACTACATGTTCAACGGCGCCACGCTCTTCAACCAACCGCTGGACTGGAACACCAGTCATGTCACCAACAAGGATTTCATGTTCAGCAAGTTTTCAAGTCGTGTGAACAGCATGGACGACTGGAACACGTTCGCCACCCAAGAATGCGACCTCACACGTTCCAGCCACGAAGCGCTGCGAGACGAAATCACCAAGTCTGGAAGAGCACCCGCCTACCAAATGGCTGGGTTGTGCGTATAAACGTGGTGCATGTGGATACAACGCAAGTGCACCGCCATGTTCCGCAAACTGCTACGCAAACCCATCAAACTTGGCAGATGGAACCGTAAGCACGCTCCGCGGAAGGCTGAACTCGCCAACCACGACCACTGTGGTGGCAGCACGTGTCAACGGGTGCCTGAAGCCTACAACAGCGACATGGAGGTCGCGTTATGCGCGATGCAGTCGTTCCACCTGTCCCCTCGTAAACGCAAAGTATAACCCATCTATTTTTCTTTTTAAAAATGTTGTACGCCACTCTCTTCACCTGGGCACATCTCCACAACATCTCTGACCCCGCCCTACTCAAAACGACCGTGCAACAGTACGTGGAACACTTTCCCTGCGAAGAGTGCCGAGAACACTTTGCCACACTGGTCGAACACCACCCCATCCAACTTGAACACGTGCGCACGCCAGAAGACGTTCAGATTTGGTCGTGGCTCACCCACAACCTAGTCAACCAGAGACTTGGCAAGCCGTGGTATTCTGCAGGGGAAGAGTATAACTTCCCCGACTGCCTCTAGTATATGAATATAGCACCAAGATTGCCACACCCCTGGGTGAACGATCTGCACGTGGACACATGTTACGCGTGCCAAGCCACCTTCACCCTCTGGAACCGCAAACACCACTGCCGCATGTGTGGACGCATCTTCTGCCACCTCTGCACACCCTACCAAGGCTCCATCCCCTCCTACATGCAGACCTACCCCTCCCACGACAACGTACGCTTATGCAAACACTGCCACACGCTGTGCTCCCAGTCCAAACAATCCGACACACTCATCCGCATCCTCTCTCTTGTTGGACTCGACCCACAAGACATGTGCCGCCTCGCCTGTCTCTCCCGCAGCTGGAAACACGCCACCAGCACCGTCATGAGCGTCTACAAAGGCATCCCCTACAAACTCTCCCACGCCCGCTACTCCTCGCTCGAACGCAATATCATGAAATCCAGACAACACACCTTCGCCGGACACACCTGCTGGGCGATCCAGTGCGCCCGCATCAACCTCCGCCTCCAAGGAAAACGCAGATACTCGTGCAGACAACTCATGTGCTCCCAAGACTGTTGTGAACAATTAGAACCAAGACATGTACTCCAACTGCTATGCACCTTTCCCGCCGTCCACATCCTCCAGAACCCACGCCTAAGAGACTGGATCCGTAACCGCTTCCGACGTCTCGACACGGACACACACGTACTCTTCATGCCCTGGTGGACCATGCTCGCCAAAACCTCCAAAGTCTTCGCCACACAGTTCCTGCTGCCAGTGTGCTCCGACCACAAACGCATCGCCTACGCACTCTACTTTGAGTGCGAGACCGAAATCTCGGACACACTCGTCAAACTGCAACGGCTGCTCGTCGCACGCATCTGCAAAGGCTGGGGCGCCGAACTACGACAGACCAAACGACTCATCCAGTACGTTGACGAACTCATCCAAGGCACGCGCACCGAGTGCCCCGTACGACCACAGTACACCATCCCCATGCCCTACAACCCAGAGATCCTGTGCACCGGCGTCGGCTCGCCGAAACAACTGACCAGTGCCACCAAACCCCATGTGGTTCCACTGCAGACCTCCAAAGGCAGCCTGCACATTCTGGTCAAACACGAAGACGTTCGCAAAGACCGCTACGCCATGGTCGTCGCAAACATGCTGCACAAACTCTGCGGCGTACGTTGCGTTCACTACGACGTCTTCTGCATGCGCAGGCGAGGCTGGGTCGTCATGCTGCCGGCGCTCACACTCCACTCGCTCGGAAACCGTCTCAGTGCACACATCTACAACACCTACAGAGACGCCTGCGTCCAAGATATCCGCAACAAGTTCATCGCCTCCACCGTAGGCGCCTGCATCCTGTCCTTCATCCTCGGCGTAGGCGACCGCCACCTCCAAAACATCGTTGTGAGCCGCGGAGAAATCGCACACATCGACTTTAGCTATTTGTTGGGACACGACCCCAAACTCAGCATCGACATCCGCATCACACAAAGCATGATCGACATGATGGGAGGCAAAGAATCGCCCGACTACCAACGCTTCCTCACCCTCGTCCAAGACGCCTACAACCAAAGCCGCAAGTACACACAATTCTGGTTCACCTCCATGCAGTACATGTGCGACATCGAACTCTACACGCTCAAAGACATCAAAGAACACGTCTGCAGAAAACTCATGCCAGGGCAACTCGAAAGCACCGCAGCCACACGCATCGTAGAAGTCGTCAAACACGGCAGCGACTCCTGGAGACACACCGTCTCAGACGTTACACACAACCTATTCCATCTGGAACTGTAGTGGTGCATGAACCACACCACTCCGTATACAAACCATGGGTGCCAGCTCCTCCATCCTCAAATGTCCCAAGGGATACGACAAAGACAAATTCAAGGAAATCTGCTCACTCTTCGACAAACTCGACCAAGACTCTAACATGGGCGTCAGCTCCGGCGAGATGACTCAGATCGCAGCACTCCACGTGAAAAACTGTCAGACACGGCTCCAAGCACGCGTGCACGCCATGACCCACAACAAAACACGCGCCCTAGAAGATCTCGCACGCCAACACCTGCACGAACAGAACACACTTAAGAGTGAACAAGCGGCAGAGATGCAAGGGGTGGCAGCACAGTGCGACCACGAGATCAAACACGTACAGCACACGCTGGACACCTACGCCTCGCTCGACGACGCGGGCAAGTCAGACACGTTCATGCGCGTCGTTGGCAAAGGCAGTCACATCGACTTTTGGACCTTCTTTGAATACATGAAGACGAGAACAGACGATATAAAAAATATTACATTGTAATAAAGGTATACACTAATTTTGGGTCCTTAAGCCGGTCTACGAATGTCCGCAACGCCGCCGCCCACGCCCAACCATAATCCCGTTGCGCCTGCCTTTTCACATTACGCGCAAACAGTCTACGCTCTCGTTCGTCACGAGGATGCAACTTTGGATGTCCAGCTAGTGCCAAATACGTCAACATGGCTGGCGTCATTTAGGATCACATATCGGGTATTTATACATACTTTAACCCTCATTTGATGTACATTATATCGTGGTGTCGTAATATTGTGGAGTTCTCCACAACCCATGGACGTCACCTCGAAAGAATGGAAATCGCTTTTCGCCGCCCACGCCCAACCACATATCACAAGAGGAGTGGGAGAAAATGTGCAACATTGACCCGTTTTTGGCGAAGAACGGCTTCCGCGAGACGCCCGACCCGGAAGCCTCTGAAAGACTACTGGACCTGTTGCACGTGTACAACGAGTACCACAATGATGTGTACTTCCCCATGGTGCACCCGCTAGAATGCCAGTCCATCACGTTCTTAACGAGTCGTGAAGTCCCGTTCGACCTCAACGCGTACATTCTGGAAATGTTGGACGCGGATCCAAGTACGATTCAGTATATCGATGTATGGAAAATCCCGAGGGAGTTTCGGAAAAAGATGGCACACGTGGTCCTTCGGCGCACATCGGACGCGTTCTCCGTCGTGCACGGTAAACCGTGGGAAATGGATGTGCAAGATTTGGACGAAGATGAAATGCGCAACCCGTTGTGCCATTTCAAGATGTTGCTCAACGACAAGGATTTCGTGCTCAACGTAGAGGACGAGTACCACACGTTAGATGCCATCTTGGACCACTGCCCGCTGCTCTTCGACCCTGACGTGTGTGCAAAGTGGTTGGATTGCTGGGATGACGACGAGTTTTACCTTGTCGCAGGGTATTTGAATATTCAGAAGAAATGTCCACCCATGGACGCCGAAACCTGCAAGCATTATTTGGAGGGATTGGAAGAGGGGCGCGACGGCTATGACTATACACACGCGAAGCAATTGCTGCGCGAACGACTTGCCGTGATCACCTAACTACTTCATACAAAAATCATTTTTTGACTATAACCTTTGTGATATTCTTATAAAAGAATGGCACTGCTAAAGCTATTGTATGGGCACACGGATCCCGTGAACTCGGTGTCGTTTTCTCCCGACGGCGCGCGCATCGTGTCCGGGTCGGACGACAAGACCGTACGGGTGTGGGACGCCGTGACGGGACAGTGCGTGCTGGGTCCGCTCGAGGAGCCGCAGCCCGTGATATCGGTGTCGTTTTCTCCCGACGGCGTGCGCATCGTGTCCGGGTCGTTCGACAACACCGTGCGGGTGTGGGACGCCGTGTCGGGGCAGTGCGTGCTGGGTCCGCTCGAGGGGCACACGGGTTTCGTGATGTCGGTGTTGTTTTCTCCCGACGGAAAGCGCATCGTGTCGGGATCGGAAGACGAGACCGTGCGGGTGTGGAACGCCGTGTCGGGGCAGTGCGTGGTGCTCGAGGGGCACACGGGTCGCGTGTGGTCGGTGTCGTTTTCTCCCGACGGAAAGCGCATCGTGTCCGGGTCGGACGACAACACCGTGCGGGTGTGGGACACCGTGTCGGGGCGGTGCGCGGTGCTCGAGGGGCACACGGATTGGGTGCTGTCGGTGTCGTTTTCTCCCGACGGCGCGCACATCGTGTCCGGGTCGAGGGACAACACCGTGCGGGTGTGGGACGCCGTGTCGGGGCAGTGCGCGGTGCTCACGGGGCACACGGGTCCCGTGAGGTCGGTGTCGTTTTTTCCCGACAGCGCGCGCATCATGTCCGGGTCGTCGGACAACACCGTGCGGGTGTGGGACGCCGTGCCGTGGCAGTGCGTGCTGGGTCCGCTCGAGGGGCACACGGGTTACGTGGAGTCGGTGTCGTTGTCTCCCGACGGAAAGCGCATCGTGTCGGGATCGGAAGACAACTCCGTGCGGGTGTGGGACGCCGTGTCGGGGCAGTGCGTGCTGGATCCGCTCGAGGGGCACACGGGTCGCGTGACCTCGGTGTCGTTTTCTCCCGACGGCGCGCGCATCGTGTCCGGGTCGTGGGACAAGACCGTGCGGGTGTGGGACGCCGTGTCGGGGCAGTGCGTGCTGGATCCGCTCGAGGGGCACACGAGAGACGTGACCTCGGTGTCGTTTTCTCCCGACGGAAAGCGCATCGTGTCCGGGTCGTGGGACAAGACCGTGCGGG
>PBTP01000004.1 GCA_002729275.1 Roseibacillus sp.
GACCCCTGCGCAGTCTGTAATGGTTAGTGTTCCTCGCATGGCGACGGGGTGAGCGATGCACCAGTAGTTGTACTCGCCAACGTACATAAATTGGGTATGTGGGGTCGTGGTGACGTCCACAAACCCTTCGATATCGACGCGCAGGGGGTGTCCGCTGCCTTCGCGTGCAAAGGTAATATTTCCGGCACATTCTGTGAGGCTGGGGTTGGTCACACCGTCGACGGTGTAGACATTGTCTTGGTTGGCAAAGGTGATTGTCTTTTCCGCTGAACAGACTTGGCAGCCTACGGGGTAGAGGCACCCATTGAGTTCGGTGGCGGTGCTCATGTAGTTGCATGCGTGGATATCCCCGCATCCAGGGACCTCGTCGGCGTCGCACACTCCGTCGTTGTCCGCGTCTCTGTCGGTAATTATTCCGGTACCGTCGTCCCCTCCGGAGCACAAGTCGCATGGGTCGGCGTACTCGCAGTCGCCGTAGTCGGTGCTAAACTTGTTAAAGTTGCACGCGATGGCGTCGAGGCATCCGACGATTTCGTCTACGTCGCACACTCCGTCGTTGTCTGGATCGTTGTCCACGACCACGCCTGTACCGTCTTGTTCACCGGAGCAGGTGTCGCATGTGTTCACTTTGTATATGCACACACTAGAGTCGGTGGCGGACGCGTGGTAGTTGCATGCGAGAGGGTCTTGGCATCCAACAATTTCATCTACATCACATATGAAGTCTCCGTCAGTATCGTTGAGATGGTTGCGTTGAATGACGTAGCCTGTGCCGTCGGTCTCTCCAGAGCACATGTCGCATCCGACTTGGCGTACTATACATGTGCCCGGATCGGTGGCGAAAGTATTGTAGTTGCATGCTGTAACATTCTGGCATCCAACGATTTCGTCTGCGTCGCATACTTCGTCACCGTCTTGGTTGTTGTTGATAACAGTACCTGAGCCGTCCGTTTCGCCGCTGCACTCGTCACACGTGGGACGTTTGTAAGCGCATTCGCCTGCGTTGGTGGCAGCTGCCATGTAGTTGCAGGCAGTGTTGTCTTGGCATCCAACGATTTCGTCCGCGTCGCACACTTCGTCGTTGTCTTGGTCGTTGTCCACGACTACACCTGTACCGTCTTGTTCACCCGAACATGATTCGCAGATATTGTCTTTGTAGGTACAACTTCCAGTATCGGTGGCGAATATATTGTAGTTGCAGGCGTTGCTGTCGTAGCACCCTACAATTTCATCAACGTTACACACTCCGTCGTAGTCTGTGTCGGTGGCAGTGTTCCATCTACACCAGCTGCTTGTATCTTGGTTGAACGCGGACATGTAGAACATTGCATGCATATCACGATTTCCCCATTGGTAAGTGGGCGCGTTTGGATCTGTCGTGGGATTATATTTCGGTAGCATACGCCATCCGCTGATATCTTGGTTGAATGCAGACGCGAAGCCAAACATGTAACGTGTTGTTTGTACGTAGGCAGTTTCGAGCTGGATAGGTTGGTTGAAACCCGATGCGAATCGGAACATGTTCTCCATAGACCGAACCTTTGAAGTATCCCAGTCGAGAGGTTGATTGAAGACCGATGCACTGTCGAACATAGACTCCATGGTGGTGACTTGACGGACGTCCCACGCGGAGATATTCTGGTTGAACAGTGAGGCACTTTTAAACATCTCTTTCATGTTGGTGATACGGGACACGTCCCAACTGGAGATATCCTGATTAAACTGGTTGGTATAGCCAAACATGTTTTCCATGGTGGTGACTTGGCTGACGTCCCACTCGGAAAGGTCTTGGTTGAAGGTTCTGGCAACGAAGAACATTCGTCTCATATCCGTGACTTGCCCGACGTCCCAGTTTCCGATAGGTTGGTTGAAGTTTGTATCGGATGAGAACATGCCGTACAGTGTTTGAACGGATCCAACGTTCCAATGATTAATGTTGGCACAATGTGGTTGGGGGTTGTCGGTCACGTAGTCTCTGGTGGCATACGTAAAGTTAACTTCGTTGGTATCGTAGTTATCTTTGCACCGTGTTTGTACTTCGTAAAGAAGATCTCCCAGCCCGCTCGTGTACGTGCAAAAGCTGTCATCGCCGTTGCAAATGAGGCACCTGTCAATACTACTACAATCTGTAGCTTTCGCATATCCTACCATGAGGAGCAAGCATACCAAACGCATTTGGGTGGTACCATACAAGCTTATATAGGAAAGATAATTACTGTTGATACAATTCTAATCTCGCGGCGTCCTGCCCATGTTTGAACATGCGTTCGATGGCGGCTTTGGACGGTGATCTGAAGTCACTGTAGAGACCTTGGGTCGGTTTCACGAAGCGTACTGTGCGCTTACCGATACGGTTGACGGGCAACAGCGGGTTTGCCAGATGGGTTTCGAGCACGCGAATGTCGCGCAGCATTGTGTTCCACAGCACCTCGTATGCGTACTTTTCCATGTCCAAGTGCAACGAGTGTGCCTGTGTCTGCATCTGACACTGCATAAAGGTTTTAAAGTCTGTAGGATAGCACAGAACGATATCGATATCCCCCTGGCGGTTGTTCCAATAGTCTATAATTTCGTTGACGGGAAGCACGTGGGCGACGGCACCGTCTACGTACTCTTCGCCTCGGATCTCGATGGGGGTAAAGATGCCCGGCACCGAGGCGGAGGCAATGATGGCGCTGTCGATGTCCTTGTCGGACTGTGTAAAGGTGTGGTAGGTGGCAGTGTTCGTGTTGAACGCGCCCACTTGGAGTGTCTTCCGCAAGGGTTTGGACAAATAGGGTTTGGCGAACTTTGGCAACTGGCTTTGGTACAAACTGCGTCGGAAGACCACTGCAAAGATGACGTTGACAACTGCACCCACGGTACCGGTGAGCGCGGTCCACGGTTTGGCGGCGGATTGGTGCTGCATAGTGGCGTACATGGACTCTACGCACTTTTGGGTGTTGTCCGAGTGTGCCATGGCAGCGGCAATGAGTGCGCCCGCGGAGATACCTCCGACGTGGGTGTAGTTGCTGTGCAAGGTGTGAATCATGCCAAGTGCGATCGCCCCGTGGTCACCCCCCGCGGACACGAACAACGCTCGCATTTAGAGATAGACACATGCCTATTTATAGGAACTCTTGTCATTTTTTGCCTACGTCTAACATAATCGCAGTTGTACGTTCCCAGACTCCCTCACAATTTCTCCAGAACCCGTTTTTTGACCAGCATACTGTCTTTGGTCATCCCAACTCAATCGATTAACAGCTATCCGTGTGCGACTTAGCTGTGTGTGTGTGAACCCGTATAGACATCTGTATGCGGGATCACTAAATGCGCAGTTCCAATGATCTCGTCGTACCACTCCACCTGCCGCGGCACCTGCACCTCCACCTGTCATGATATTTATCGCCGTAGGAAGATTCACACAACTTATGTCTATATAGATTATAGTATTGAGCGGTTGTGTACCTATAATAGTAACATTGAAATTGCCAACGCAATACCATGGACCGATGGTATATTTTATACCATCCGTGCGAAGCCAAATGAAGTTCATTTTAACACCAGTGGGGTTCGTGTAGTTAACCTGCCCTGTCTTAATCGCAATCTCAATGACGTTATAACCATTTACAGTTATGTTGGTGGATAAAGTCAGGAGATTGGCATTGCAGGTTATGCTGCTCATTTTACATAGATTGTAGCCTATTTATAGGAACTTCAGGTAGTGGTGTATAAACGAAGCATAGACCTCACGAGGATGGAGGCGCATGCGAAGGAGATTTCGCTCACCCGTCAGACGCGTGCATCGTTCGACGCGTATTTGCAGTCCATCTCGGTGCTCTTGTCGCAGCACGATGTGTTCGCACAGCGTTGGTCGGCGGACGGGGAGCGTTGGATCCGTTTAGAGTTCGCGGGGTGCACCTTAGGGGACAGCCGTTACCTCGAGTCGGACGGTACTTCGCACGAGGTGGACCCCCACACGTGTCGCCTGCGTAATTTGACCTATAGTATCCCCCTATACACAGACGTCCATGTGCACCGCAGCAACGGCACTAGTACGGTGTTGACTTCGGTCTACCTTGGTCGTATACCGCTGATGGTGGGTTCCAAACGCTGCAAGGGTGGGGCGTCCGAGTGTCCGTACGACCAAGGCGGTTATTTTATTGTGAACGGCAGCGAGAAGACGGTCGTGAACCAGAAAGCCCACGTGCACAACACTATGCTGACGTTGCACCGGGTGGTCAACGGTGTGTCCAACTGGGCGATCACTTGCAAGAGCGAGTGTCTGGTCGGGGTGATGGTGACTACGGTCAAATGGCACGGCATCGCCTCGGTGACCTTTCCAAAGCTGCAGCAAGAAGTTTCGGTGGGCGTGCTATTGAAACACTTGCCGCCTGCACAGTTCGTCGTGCTTTCGCCTGAAGAAGAGTTGTTCTTCGCGTCCACCTTTGCGTCGGAGGGGACGTTGGTGCCGCACAACACGTTTATGTTGGGGGAAGAAGAGGATGCACGGATGACAAAACTGTTGGAGTATTGTCTGCCGCACACGTCGCACAAAGCGGACTATGTACTATTGATGTTACGGCAGTTGCGTCTGGACATGCTCTCCAACACGTGGGCGGACCGCGACTCGTTGATGTACCAGCGGATTGAGATGGTGTCGGATCTGTTGACGGGACTGACCCACCATTTGTTGAACAAGATGTGCCACGACCTCAAGATGTTTGTGCACCGCAAGCTCACGGGCGACATTCGCGACAGCACGTTGCTCAAGCAGATTGGACGCACGACGACGCTCACCGACGGACTGCAGTACGCGCTGGCGACGGGCAACTGGACGACGCTTTCGTTCGACGGGCGACAGCGTGTGGGGGTGTCCCAATTGTTGCAGCGGGGGACGTTTTTCACCGCCATGGCACAGTTCCGCCGCATCTCCTCCAGTATCAAGCCCGAGCAAAAACTGTCCAAGCCTCGTTACATCCACTGTACCCACCGTGGACGTCTGTGTTTCATTGAGAGTCCGGAGGGTGCGTCGTGTGGGCTCGAGTCGCAGCTGTCGGTGGGTGCTTACATCTCGATCGCGTCTCCCGTAGCAGTGCTCCGGGATTTGATGGAGGGGCATCCGGGCGACGAGTTGGTGTTCATTAACGGGGCGCTGCAGGGGCGTTACGCGTTGACGGTGGTGGACGTCATTCGGGCAGCACGACGTACGGGTCAGATAGCCAAGGACGTGTCGGTGTGCCATCGCAACGGCGTGCATATTCGTTGCAACTCGGGGCGTATTTGTCGTCCCCTCTTCATCTTACCCATACGGCTCAAGCGGTTCGACGAGATGTTGACCCAGGGCTGTGTAGAGTACGTGGACGTCTACGAGGAGGACACGTTGGTGATTGGCACGACCCACGCGGAGATTGACGAGGCGATGATGATGGGGTTGTGCGGCGGGACGATTCCCTACTCGGACCGCAACCCGGGTCCGCGTCTGTGTTACCAGGCGGCGATGATGAAGCAGGCGCAGGGGTTGCACGCCTTGAACTACTACGAACGTTTCGACACGTCGACCAACGTGATCCATTACGGACAGCGTCCCATCTGTTCGACCAAGATGGAACGTGCGTACAACTTTGATTTGCCCATGGGGCAGAACGCGATCGTGGCGATCATGCCTTTCGAGTTCAACCAGGAAGATTCGATCATTATGAACCAGGGGTCCATCCAGCGTGGGTTTGGGCGTTGCACCACCTTTAAGACGGTGAAAGATGTGCTGGGACCCGACCAAACCTATTGCAAACCTGTACCCAAGCGTCGTTGTCAGTACAACGTGCTCGCGAACGGGTTGCCGCTGGTCAACCAGGAGATCAAGCGCGGGGACTGTTTGATAGGCAAGTCGCGAACGGTGCGCCGTGGGGGGAAGAAGCGTACGGCGGAGGACGTGGACTGTTCGGTGTTGTGTCCGCGCGACGGGATTGTGGACCGTATTTTATGTTACAAGGAGCGCAGTGGTACGGACGCCGTGAAGGTGCGTTTGCGGTCGGAGCGTGTGCCTACGGTGGGGGACAAGTACGCGTCTCGTTCGTCGCAGAAGGGTACGATTGGGATGGTGATTCCGCAGGTGGACATGCCGTTTACGTTGGACGGAATTACGCCAGATATTATTATGAACCCGCACGCGATTCCGAGTCGGATGACGTGTGCTCAGATTATGGAGTGTGTGAAGAGCAAGTACGGATGTTACGCGGGGTTGCAGGACGCTTCTCCGTTCAACGGGGACACTGCGCAGGGGTTGATGGAGATGTTGAAATCGATGGGGTTTCGGAGCAACGGTACGGAGCGTATGATGAACGGCATTACGGGCAAGATGTACGAGGTGCCTATCTTCATCGGACCCACGTTCTACCAGCGTCTGCGTCATAATGCGGCGGACAAGATTCATGCCCGCGCGCGTGGGCGTTTGGACGCGTTGACCCGTCAGCCGAACGAGGGACGTGCGCACGGCGGGGGGTTGCGTGTGGGGGAGATGGAGAAGGACGCGTTCGTCGCCCACACGGTGCCGTTCGTGTTGACGGAGCGTTTGATGCATTCGAGCGACGCGTACGACGTGGAGATTTGTACCAAGTGTGGTCAGTCGCATTCGTTGCGGGGTGGGGTGTGCAAGGTGTGCCGGACCCCGTCGACGACGAAGAAGATGCCGTACGCGTTCGCGCTGCTGTGTCAGGAGTTACAAGCCATGTGTATTAATATACAATTCAAATGAAATTTATAATCTTAGTTTTATTTGCCCGTTCGGGTTCTTCCCTGTTATTCTCTCCCAAATAGTTTTTCCAATTTTTATAATTGTTGTTGCATTGATAGCTAATAATTTTCTATACCGCGCTCCCCGTGCCAAATTATATGATGAATATTTCACTTTTTTCCCCCCGTTTGGTTGAATATGTTGGAGAGAGTTGATCGTTACTTTAACACAGTTCGTGAACGCACCCTCACCTATGGTGTCCACATCGCCTAATGTTAATGTTAGATTCGTGCATCCTTGAAACGCGTTTGCACCAATTTTGATGACGTTTGGTATGTTCAAATCTGTCAATCCGGTGCATCCTTTAAACGCGTTTGCACCGATGTCCTGGAACTTGACATTTTGGATGTCTATTTTTGTCAATCCGGTGCATCCTTGAAACGCACCGGGATTTATATATATAACTTTCGGCATTGTAGGAGGTGGAGTGGACTGTGCAGAGTTTCTTAGTCTGTTTCTCACCATGGACACGAATTGCAATGCGGTGCATCCTTTAAACGCGTTTGTACCGATAACCGTGACTGTTGGCATATGCACTGTTTCCAGAGCGGTGCATCCTTGAAACGCATCTGCACTAATAAATTGAACATTTCGAATATATATAGATTGCAATCTATTTGTAAAAAACGGTTTCCTTTTCTGATCAGCTGCTGATTGTACATCCATTATTACCCGAGTATCATCGTCCTCCGGTGATTGAGTAGTCTCCGAGGTGATTTCGTATACACCCACATTATTTTGTTCCAACTGCGCGAACGCGATATGATCGTGTGGGGAAATCGACACAGAGACCACCTTCGCGGATGTATCCAAAATTGTACGAGATGTATAGTCGTCTTTATTCTTTTCCCACACCCGCACGGTCTTGTCGTCCGACCCGGACACGATGCGCTTTCCGTCGGGAGAAAACGACACCGAGGTCACCCAACCCGTGTGCCCCTCGAGCGGACCCAGCACGCACTGCCCCGACACGGCGTCCCACAACCGCACGGTCTTGTCCCCCGACCCGGACACAATGCGCGCGCCGTCGGGAGAAAACGACACCGAGAACACGGCACCCGTGTGCCCCTCGAGCGGACCCAGCACGCACTGCCCCGACACGGCGTCCCACACCCGCACGGTGTTGTCCCTCGACCCGGACACGATGCGCTTTCCGTCGGGAGAAAACGACACCGAGTTCACGCCACGCGTGTGCCCCTCGAGCGGACCCAGGACGCACTGCCCCGACACGGCGTCCCACACCCGCACGGTGCTGTCCTTCGACCCGGACACGATGCGCGCGCCATCGGGAGAAAACGACACCGAGGTCACGTACTCCGTGTGCCCCTCGAGCGGACCCAGCACGCACTGCCCCGACACGGCGTCCCACACCCGCACGGTCTTGTCCCACGACCCGGACACGATGCGCTTTCCGTCGGGAGAAAAC
>PBTP01000139.1 GCA_002729275.1 Roseibacillus sp.
AGTTGCTAATACGAGTATGAGAATCCTCCACCGCACGGTGTATTCTACAAGGATCCCGGACAAAGATCCAGCACTCTGCTCTCCCCAATCGCCCCGGCATCCTGTTTAATCCAAGCGCTCCATGCGGGACTTCCTTCCAGAACATCGGCCCCTGCTCGTCCTCGCACCCATGCAGGATGTGACCGACCTCCCCTTCATGCGGGTTATGGAGCGATTCGGGGGGCCCGACATCTACGTCACGGAATATTTCCGGGTTTACGAGAACTCTCGTCTGAAACCCTACATCCTGCGCAGCATCGATGAGAATCCTTCCGGGAAACCCGTCTTTGCCCAGATGATCGGGCAGGACATCCCCTCCCTGTTGCGAAGCGCCCGGGAACTGGAAGAGCACCCGGTGGCCGGAATCGACCTCAACCTCGGATGTCCCGCCCCCGTAGTATGCCGCAAAGATGCAGGAGGCGGCCTCCTGCGCAATCCTGCCAAGGTCGACCGAATTCTCGGGGAACTACGCCAAACCATCACAGGTCGATTCACCGTCAAAACCCGGGTCGGCTACGATGCGCCAGATGAGTTCGACGGGTTATTGGACGTGTTCCTTCGGCATCAAATCGACGCTCTCGCCATTCACGGACGAACGGTAAAAGAGCGCTACCAATCCCCGGTTCATCCCGAGTGTATCCGGAGAGCAGTCGAAACCCTGTCCTGTCCAGTGATCGCCAACGGTAATATTGTCGATGTGGATACCGCCCGGGCAGTAGAGGCACTCACCGGAGCTTCAGGACTCATGATGGGCCGCGGAGCCATCCGCAACCCATGGCTCTTTGAGCAGTTGCGCGCATCTTACGCCAGGAAGCCAGTCCCCGTTCCAACCGGGCAGGATCTCCTTGCCTACATCGAACAGCTCTGGGAGCAAACCGCACTGGAGCAGGTCAAGGTCTACCGGGCGGACCGCCAGGTTCATAAGATGAAACGGTATCTCACCTACATCACCCAAGGTCTCGACGAGGAATTTGACCACGATATTCTCCGCTCGAAGAAGGAAAACGAGTTCTTTAAGATTTGTCACCAGTATCTTTCCCACCAGAATCCTCTTCCTGAGCGCCCACAGGAAACATCCCGGCGCTTCTGTGGATTCCCGGAACTGCTCCGCCATGAGTCCTCCTCGGAAAAACCATCAAGCTTACACCCCTGATCACCATGTTCTCATTCCGCCATCTTCTATGTGTCCTTCTCTCGACCTCCGCCCACGCCACTCCGAAGGTTGAGAACATCCTCTTTCTCATCTCTGATGATCTCAAGGCCAGCGTCCTTGGATGCTACGGTGACAAGGTCTGCAAGACCCCGAATATAGATAGACTCGCAGCCAGCGCGATGGTCTTTGATCGGGCTTACTGTCAGGGTCTTGCCTGTGCCCCGTCCCGCACCTCCTTCATGCACAGCCGCTACCACGGGGCCAAAGGAAGGGTCAATCTGGGCCAACACCTGAAGGCCAACGGATTCTACAGTGCGCGGGCAGGCAAGATTTACCACATGCGTGTTCCCGGTGACATCATCGCCGGAACGGATGGACTTGATATCCCCTCGACGTGGACCGAAAAGTTCAACTCCGCCGGTCAGGAGGCTCACACCCCAGGCAACTATGCCTGCTTGAACCTGAATATTTTCACCAGAGCCCTTGAGGGGCGGCAGTCCACCCGCATGCCCCATCGTATGTTCGTCTCAGTAAGTTACGAAGGCGACGGATCTGATCAACCAGACTACAAGACTGCCAGTAAAACCATAGAGCTTCTCGGAAAGCATAAGGACAAGCGCTTCCTTCTCGCGGCGGGATTTGTGCGGCCCCACTACCCGATGGTTCAGCCAAAGCAGTATTTCGATGCCTACCCATGGCAAAAGATAGCTCTTCCCAAATCCGTCCCCAACGACCTCGACGACATGCCCAAGCTCGCCATCACCCGTAGCCGCTCTGCTCTCAACGGAATCGAGAAATTTCCTGACAATCAGAAGCGAATGTGGGCTGCCTATTACGCCTCGGTGACCTTTATGGACGAACAGGTTGGACGTATCCTTGATGAGCTCGATCGTCTCGGCCTGCGCGAAAAGACTGCCATCGTCTTCACCAGCGACCACGGCTACCACCTTGGGGAGCACACCTTCTGGCAAAAGAGTAACCTCCATGAGGAAGTGACCCGCGTGCCACTTGTCATCTCGCTTCCCGGTCTCGAACCAGGCCGCACCAGCTCACTGGTTGAACTAGTTGACCTCTTCCCCACCCTCTCGGCAGCGGCGGGCCTGGAGACTCCCGAGGGCTTACACGGCACCAGCCTCCTTCCCATCCTCCGCGAACCTGATTCCCAAGTGAAGCAAAGCGCCCTTTCCATCCATGGAAGCGGCACCTCGATGCGCACCGCCAACTGGACTTATACTCGTTACAAGGATGGCAGCGAGGAGCTTTACGACATGAAGAACGATCCCGGGCAGTTCACTAATCGGGCTCGCGTCAAGAACTCTGAACAGGCTCTCGCGATACAACGGAGGGCTTTCGACAAACGCCTGCGGGCCGCAGGCCTCAAACCTACCAAGATACGCTAGCCCCTCCGCTTTCTGAATGTGAACCCGGAGGAAGCTTTGAAGATTCCAACAAAAGTGGCGCGGGTTCCCACCCGCGCCACTTAAAGAAGAGCTGTATTCTGTCAGGCCTCTCTACTTCACCTTCATCACACCCCGCATGAGGATGTGATGACCGGGGAAGGTGCAGACAAACTCGTAATTACCTCCCTGCTCGGGAGCGGTAAATTCGATCACCTCGGTCTTGCCGAAGTCGATGAGCTTGGAATGCGCAATGACCCCATCGTGCTCGGGAATCCACTGGGCCTTGAACCCCGCTTCTCCGAGCTTGATGGCAGCCTCTCCCACTCCGTTGGCGGCTCCCGGCTTCACGATCACCAGATTGTGCGGCACGTAGTCAGAATTCTTGAAGTGAATCCGGATCTTTTTCCCGGCTTTGACCTCGAACTCCTTGATGTCGAACTTGAGCTGCTCAAGCAGGGTCCCGACCCGAACGTCAGTGGCTTCATCGGTGTCCTTGAAAACCCCGGGAGGATCGTTCTTGGTGACCTTCACCTCTTCCACCGCAGCAGAGCCCTTGGTGGGATCCGCTGTATACCAAAGATGCTGGACGGTCTTGGCCGCTACCCGGGCATGGGACACCGGGGAGTTCAGAACCTTCCCAAGGAGTTCTCCATCCCTTACATTGTGCTGCTGGTGCACCCAGAGAGCTTCGAGGAGGTGGTGGGCATGCTCCGCCTTGGCGGAATCCCACTTACTGGCCCACTTCTTGCAGGCCGCTATCACATCCTTCGTCTTGCGCTCACTGAGCTCGATCCGCGTCCGGTAGCGAACTCCATCCACCGGATGCTCAAGGTTCTTCATAAGTTGATCGAGGGAAGCGCCGTCCACCTTGACATCCTCCTGGAGAGGCTTGCCCTTGTGGATCACCCGGTAGATTCGGCCGTGAGTGTGATCACGGGAGGGGTCCCGGATGTTGTGCTGCATATGTCCGATGATGACATTGTGCCAATCGGAAACATAGAGAGCGCCATCGGAGCCAAACTCCACATCCGAGGGACGGAAGTTCTTGTCGGAGCTCTTGATGAGATCCTGACGGGGCTCTCCCCACATGTGATCTTCCTCGTTCTTGGGCTCAAGGTCATACTGCTTGACCCCGAGGAAACCGATGGTGTTGGCAAGGATGTAATCGCCCTGCCACTCGTCTGGAAAGTTCCCACTGGAAACCACTCCCGATCCCGACACTGGCCGCACCTCTTTTTTCACGAGGCCATGCATCTTGAAACCCTTTCCCTCGGGGCGCACCTGATAAGACCGGCCCCCGGTGCCATCGTTAGCGTAGTGGCGACCCCAGGAATCAAAGCAGACCCCATGGGGGTTTGGGCTATTCCCCGCATGCACCGTCACGGTGTATTGCCGTGGGTCAAATCGGAACATGGCAGAGGCTCCACTGTGAAGAGGCGGCCCCCACGGATGCTCGTGGGCGTTATGAAAGAAGACCCCGCTCTGCCAGTAGAAGGCGCCATCAGGTCCCATCGCGAAAGCATTGGCAGCATGGTGGGTGTCAGCTGATCCAATCCCCTGCAGAAGGCGAATCCGCACGTCGGCCACATCATCTCCATCAGTATCCTTCAGGAACAGAACATCGGGCTGACAAGCCACCAGAACTCCCCCATTCCAGAATTCAAATCCTGTCGGGTTGTGCACCTTGGCAAAGGTAATGCACTTGTCTGCGACGCCATCCCGGTTTTCGTCAGGGAAGATCAGAAGCCGGTCATCCATCTTCTTTAAAGGCTCCCACTTAGGATAGGTAGGCCAGGCAGCGGCCCAGAGGCGCCCCTTGGTGTCTACCGCCATCTGCACAGGATTGATCAATTCCGGGAACATTTTCTCATCAGCGAAGAGGTTCACCTCCATGTCCTTCGGAACCGTCAACTTGGCGAGCCCCTCCTTCCCGGTGTTATAACCCGAGAGATTCCCCTCTTTTCCGGCGTTCGAACTTCTGCTCTTTCCGCCCACATTGGACTTCACTGCGACCGGCGCAGGAACGTTGCTGTCATCAATCTCATGCTTATGATTTCCCGAAGCAGCCCAGACGGCCATATCCCGGTTCGCCACCATAACGTCAATCATGGAGAGCTCATGCCAGAGGACCTCCTTATTGCTCTGCCCGTCCACAAACTTCAGGCCAGAGCGACCACCCCAGACGTCGTTTCCGTCTGTCGCGCGGTAGCGGTTATGCCAATGCCAATTCTTATCCAGCACTGCCTTACGGACCTTCTCAAGGCTGGGTGAGGCGGGGATATCCTTCCCAAGAAGATTCTTGGCGATGACCTCGGCAAGCCGACGGTTGCCCTCCGGGTTCAAATGGATCCCGTTAATAGTAAGTGGAACATTGGAGGCCCGGAAGAGGTCCGCCGAACTCGAGAACAAGTCCACGAACTCCACCTTCTTAGCCTCTGCAACCTCCTTGGTCGCGGCTGAGTAGATTGCAAGGCGCGCATTGTTCGCTTTGCCGTCCGGAAGGTTGGGGTTGCCGAGGTCCTCATGAGCGATTGGGGAGAAGAGCACAATCCGAGGAGCTCCCTTCCCATTGGGCTTCATGTTCCGGTAGTTATCAACCAGTTTGCCAAGCTCATCGCGGTACTTACCCAGTCCGCCCTCGCCACCAAAGGATTCATTGTAGCCAAACATGATAAAGATCACGTCAGCCTTGATGTCTTTCAGATACTGATCCTGGGAGGGGAAGCCCCGGTTCCGAGGACGGCTCCAGACCGTATCACCGGTATAGCCCAGATTACGGATGGTCAGGTAGTGCTTCGGATAAGCGGAGTGGAGAACTGTCTCCAGCCAACCATCATGTTGCATGCGATCCGCCAGACCACTTCCGATAATGCAGATACGATCTTGCTTCTCAAGAGTGAGGGCGGCAGGGACAGATTGCACATTCGCAAATCCGAGAAGGACAGCGAGACAGGCAATCCGCAGGACGAGTAACGAGCGGGTCATCATGAATTTCAGAGTTCTGAGGCGAGAGAACTAAGACAAAATCTCCCGGGTCTCACGCCTTTCCTTCGAAAGTTTCAAATTCAGCCGTCAAAGTAGCCATAGATAGCACTTTCGAGTGACGCTGAAGATCCTTTAAGACTTCAGATCTTTCGGAACCATCCACCTTTTGCTGCTCGGGACGCAGGACCTTCTTCTTCCTACCTTTTCTGCCAGGGAATGGCCCCACCCCTCTGGATGTGAACCCTCATAGCCGCCCCGAGTTCCCGGTATTTCCGCCGGTTCTTACCCGAGAGGTCGGTCGTCTCCCCAGGGTCCTCTGAGAGGTCAAATAGCTCCCAGTTTGTCATGGGCGAGTTCTTTACCAGTTTCCAATCCCCCCGCCTCATGGCCCAGATGCACTCGCCCATGAAACGGTCTCCCCCTTCCCGGCGGGTAAAAAAAAGATCCCTGTCAAAGGCTGGCTGGTCCTTTCCCAGCAGAAGAGGCAGGAAGGATCTCCCATCGATTGCGTGCTCGACCTTGGCTCCGGCAGCTTCCACCACCGTAGGGAAAATATCCATCGTGGCAGCGATGAGCCCGCTCCTGCCTCCAGCCTTGATTTTTCCCGGCCAGACTGCACCGGCCGCGACTCGCAGACCACCTTCATACATTTCCTGCTTTTCGCCACGAAGGGCCCCGTTATTCGCTCCGACGTTTGCCTGCCCCCCGTTATCTGACACGAAGAAAATCAGAGTGTCTTTCGACAGCCCCGTCCTCTGGAGCTCCTTCAGCACGTTTCCGATCCCTGCGTCCATGTGCTCGATGAGCGCTACGAGCTTGGCCCTTTGACTGCTTATTCCTGCCTCCCGCTTCTTCACCTTCTCAAGCCAGTCGGCAGGCGGCTGAATGGGTGTGTGGGGCGCGTTGTAAGAAAGGTAAAGGAAGAAGGGCGTCTTCTTCTGCGCCCTCTCGGCAAGGTAATCTACTGCCCACTGACTGAAAATGTCAGTCGCATGGCCCTTGGGATAAACCGGTTTTTCATTGCGTCGCATGTAGTGATTCCCATGCCGGCGATGATTGTAGTAGTCGTCCATCATATCGCCGAGGAAACCATGGAAAAAATCGAAGCCCCGCCTCGTGGGCTGGTTCTCTTCTTCCAACCCCAGATGCCACTTCCCGACGATAGCAGAGTGATACCCAAGGGGCTTGAGGACTTGGGGAAGCATGACGGCGTCCTGCGCGAGATAGCCCCAGTTATTGGGTGCGTGGGTCCGAACCACCCCGGGCACACCAACGAGCTCCTGATAGCGCCCACTCAATAAAGCCGCCCGGGTCGGAGAGCATACCGGACAATTCGCGTAGAAGGAATCAAACCGCATCCCGGCGGCCATCAGGCTATCAATGTGTGGTGTTCGGAGGTCCTTAGCCCCGTAGGATGAAAGGTCTCCATACCCAAGGTCGTCCACAATAATCACAACGATGTTGGGCCTGGCTCCCACCACAACCGAACACCCAGCCAGAAAAAGAGCAAAAATACGGACAACGAGTGTAGAGCTCATTCTGGGATCCTATGGCCCTCCCTCCGCGGCGCCAGCGTAATTCATGGCTCGCTTTCTCAAAGGACGGAACTCGAGGCTCCACCGCGCAGCGAACTCATCTGGCG
>PBTP01000143.1 GCA_002729275.1 Roseibacillus sp.
CCTCAGCGTGCCCTTACTCCGGGTCAGGTATGCGCTTTTTATGACGGTGGGCAGCTCCTCGGAGGGGGCATCTTCGAAAGCATTTCTTCCGATGAGGAAGAGTAGGTTTGGATTTTCTGCCTGAATTAAAGGGTGGCGAGGGACGTGGTAAAGATAAGCTAAATATTGTGCCCGCCTTAGTATCTGGAGCCGCTAACAAGTGGTGAAGAACAAAGGTATTTACCGCCTAGAAGAACATGTGCTTCGATTGTCACGCTTAGTTCAAATTCACCCTTACACGACTATGCAAGCACAACATATCTCTGCACAACAACACGTCGGTGTCGCGAAGTCCGCGGCAGAAATTTCAAAAAGAACACAAAATCTCGCGCAGGTTTATTCCACCCTGCAATTTCTCGAGCGTTGTGTTTCCGCCTGCGAGGTGCTGGCTGATGAGCTGGGGCCGGAGACCTATACTCATCCCCTGCACGAGCACATCAATGAGTGTATCGTCGCAAGTGAGAATCTTTCCGGTGCGATGGTCCGGGAGTCTCGCTTCTCGATCCACTACGCCGAGGTCTGCATCGCGGCGTGTGCGAACCTCGCGGATGAGTGTGTTCATGCCGAGGCGGTGACCGCCTTGCGATGCGCTGAGCTTTGCGGAGACGCTATTGATATGATTCGCGATGACTTCGCGATCGCTTCGTCCAACTAGACGCTCTTCGAATTTCACAGGCACAACCCCCAGAAAGGGCAGGGCTTCGGCCCTGCCTTTTTTAGTTGAGGCTCTTGCTGGGAAAGTGCCCGATCTGGGCAGGGCTCAGGAGCCGTCCTGATCTGAGGGTGGCTTGAGTAGTGAGCGCCAGTAAGCGAGGCGCTCTTTGATGCGCTTTTCCAGTCCGTTTTCGGTGGGTTGGTAGTAGCGACGCCCCTCCGGGAGGTAAGCTTGAGGGGTGAAGTTTCCCTCGTAATCGTGGGAGTAGAGATACTCCATGGCGGCGCGGTCCGCGCCGGACCCCTCCGCGAGTTTCTTCCGGAAACTGGTGCGGAGATGTTCCGGGACCGCAAGGGTCCGCTTTTCCTCGATATCCTGCATGGCGGCCTCAAGGGCGGCATAGGCACTATTGGACTTGGGTGCGGTTGCGAGGTAGACGGTGGCATGAGCGAGAGGGATTCGGCCCTCTGGCATGCCAAGAAATTCAAATGCCTGCTGAGCGGCGAGGGCTACCCGGAGGGCATTGGAGTCCGCTAGGCCGACATCCTCGGAGGCTGCGATGACCAGTCGCCGGGCGATAAAACGGGGGTCTTCACCGGCGTGGAGCATCTTGGCCATCCAGTAGAGGGCTGCGTCGGGGTCGGAGCCGCGGATTGATTTGATGTAGGCGGAGATGGTGTCGTAATGCTGATCCCCATCGGAATCATAGACCACGGCCTTGTGTTGGATGGATTCCTCCGCCACCGCGAGGTCGAGGCGAACTACGCCGTCCTCCCCAGGGGTGGTGAGGATAGCGAGCTCAAGGGCGGTGAGGGCCTTTCGTGCGTCGCCGTCGGCTTTCTCTGCAAGATGATGAAGGGCGTCCTGGTCTGCCGTGATGTTGCTGGAGCCGAACCCTCTTTCGGTATCGGTCAGGGCTCGTTGCAGGAGGAGGAGGAGATCGGCATTGGAGAGCGGTTCGAGCTGGAAGATCTGAGAGCGGGAAACCAGTGGGGAATTGACGTAAAAGTAAGGGTTGTGAGTAGTGGCCCCGATAAAGCGGACAGTGCCTTGCTCCAGGTGAGGAAGGAGAACGTCCTGCTGAGCCTTGTTGAAGCGGTGAATCTCATCAATGAAGAGGAGAGTGCTCTGGTCCCGCAGTTTGGTATAAGTGCGAGCCTGTTCGATCTTCGCTCGAATTTCCGCAACATTGGATTCTACTCCGTTCAGGGCTTCAAAGCGAGAACCGGTCGAATTGGCGACTACCCAGGCAAGGGTGGTCTTTCCGGTGCCGGGGGGGCCGTAAAATATGAGAGAGGTGAAGCGGTCGGCCTCGATGGCCCGGCGGAGAAGTTTTCCTTCTCCGAGGATATGTTGTTGTCCGGCGATCTCGGAGAGGGAGAGCGGGCGCATGCGGGCGGCCAGAGGTTCCTGTGCGCCAGGTGAAGGCACCTGCGGATCCTCGGGTGATTCCATGAAGAGTCCGTCCACTTGGGTCATAATAGGGTGGAGTTGAGCCAGCGACAATCCCGGAGGAGGCCAGTGATGTCGATTGCCGGTGTTTAGTGAAGAAACCCGAGGAAGGGCTTCATGCATCAAACCTATTATGGGTTAATCGTCCTAAGCCGATCGGCAAAATCTCCTCATGAAGTTTCTAAGCTGCCTTTATTCCATAGTCTTGCTCAGTCTGATCCCCAACGCTGTCGGTGGGCAGGTGGGAAAAAAGCCCGGTGACGTGCGGGGCGACTTGCAGCTCGAAGTGATCACCATTCCCGGTGAAATCGCGGATGACTTCGTGAGGCTGAATCCCCAAGCGATCCTTTATCGTCCGCTAAAGGTGGTGAAAGAGAAATCCCCCCTCCTTATCTTTCTTCATGGATCAGGAGGGTCGAGGCGAAGTATCGAGCGCTCCAGGTGGACGCCGGATGTCAGACGGTTCGCTTCCTCGAAGGGAGTTAAGCCAAGCGTCAATATCCTTGTGCCTCAAAGCAGGGGGCCGTGGGATCCCAATTCCCTGAATGCGATGCTTGATCATGTGCTCCAGAATAATACAGGCATTGATACCGATCGCATCTATTGTGTCGGGTATAGCATGGGCGGCAAGGGTAGTTGGGAATGGGCCATGGCTTCGCCAGAACGTTTTGCCGCAATCATCCCGAAAGCTTTTATTCCGGACCTTTCAGGAATCAAGGGAATGGCGCAGTTGCCGATCTGGGCGATGGTTGGAACGAAGGACTCAAGGCCTCGTGTAGAGGGAATCCAGAATATGGAGAGAGAGCTCAAGGAACTGGGTTCGACCGTGGTTAAAACAACGATTTTCGATGGCGCGAATCATGGCTCCACACCAGGAGAGATCAGAAAGCTGGAGGGTGTCTATGAATGGCTTTTTTCGCACACACTTTCAAGGTAGGAGGCTTAAGCAATGAGGGCAAAAGAGGTATTCGTTCTCGGGGCAGCCTTGGCGACAGGCGTGCTCCAGGGGGAAGAACCCGTGAATATTCCTTCCTCCAAGAAGAGCTTTCATCTGTTTCTCCTGATGGGGCAGTCAAACATGTCTGGAGGGGTTGGCTTGGCAGTCGGGGATACCCAACCGGTTCCTCGTGCGCTGAAGATGCGTTATGCCAAGGAAGGGGAGGAGCCGAAGTGGGCCCCCGGCGCCCACCCGCTTCACCCGAGACGTCCCAATAAAAAGAATCGTTTTGGGCCGGGCCTGCCGTTCGCTGAGGCTTACCTGAATGACAACCCAGGGGTGGTGGTCGGTCTGGTTCCGATGGCATGGGGTGGGAGGAGTATCGAGCAACTCGGGAAAGGATCTGGAATCTACAGCGATGCCATCCGCCATGCGAAGGCGGCCATGCAAGCCGGGACCCTCAAGGGTGTGCTATGGCATCAAGGGGAATCGGACACCGTTGAGCAGACGAGGACCGATGCCTATGAGAAGAGACTGCATCGACTGATCGAAGACGTAAGGAAGGACCTGGGGAACCCCCAATTGCCCTTTATCGTGGGAAACTTGGCGGAATTCTACGGCACCGGCAAGGATCACAAGGCGCCGGATCGGGTAGCGAGGATTACCAGAATCAAGGGGATCCTTCGAAGCTTGCCGGGAAAGGTTCCTCATACCGGATTTGTCGAATCCACCGGTTGCAGTCCAGCTGCTCGCGCGAAGGTGCATTTTGATCGCAAGTCATGTTTGATCATGGGCAAGCGGTATGCCGAGGTCTATGCCGGTATGTTTGCGAAGCCGTGAATTCATCTTGTTGTTTTCGTCCTCATTGAAAATGAAAATTCCGCACACGACCATCCTCATCACTCTTGGAACGTTACTTACGTCTTCCGCTTTAAAGGCCAAGCGCCCGAAGCCGCCGACCCGTGCATTCGATGGTCCCGGCGCGCCGATGTTCATCCGCCTCGATGACAAACCGGGAGTCAACCCGCCGGTCGATGCGGTCGGAAACTTCCTGATCGGACCGGACTACCGGCCGGCTCCCGAGCGGAGGATTCCCAAGGATTCGCCGAGAGGGAAAGTTTCCCAATTCACCATCGATTCGAAAAATACAAAGTTGCTCAATCCCGGGATCGCCCGCAAGGTCTTCGGTAAGGTCGATCCGAAGAATCCCAAGACCTTGATCGTCGAGACCCACGAGATCGATTACGTCCGGCAGATCACCGTCTACGTTCCCGCTCAATACAAGAAAGGACGCCCGGCTCCCTTTATGGTTTGTCACGACGGACCGAAGGGAAAACCCAATCAGGTGATCCCCAACATGCTGGACAACCTGATCGCCCAAAAGCGCGTTCCGCCGATGATCGTCATCCAGGTAGCGAATGGAGGCGGGGATGCCCAGGGGCACGAGAGAGGTAAGGAATACGATACGATGTCCGGTCTTTTCGCCGAGTATATCGAAACGGAAGTCCTGCCCCGGGTTGAAAAAAACTGCGGGGTCAAGCTCACCAAGGAGCCCGACGGACGGGCGGTGATGGGAAGCAGTTCGGGCGGATCGGCCGCCCTCATCATGGCTTGGTACCGGACCGATCTTTACCGCCGGGTGCTGACCACCTCGGGCACCTTCGTGAACCAGCAATGGCCCTTTGACCCGAAGACGCCGGGAGGAGCGTGGGACTTCCACGACAAACTGATCCCAAACTCTCCGAAAAAACCCATCCGCCTGTTCCTCGCGGTGGGGGATCATGACCTGCTCAACCCGAACGTGATGCGTGACGGCATGCACGACTGGGTTGAGGCCAACCATCGTATGGCCAAGGTCCTGAAGGCCAAGGGGTATTCCTACCAGTATCTCTTTTGCCAGAATTCCGGTCATGGGATCGGCAATGCCAAGATTCAATTACTCCCCCATGCCATTGAGTGGGTGTGGCACGGTTATGGTACGAACGATTAAGCGCCTGTGCATGGGGTAACTTTTCTGCGATTCCTTCCCTCATGCATCAGATTGCCGGATTTCAAGGCCATGAAATCATTCCGAAGACAGGCGATGGGGGAACGGCTTGTTTAGTTCGCCAAAAGAAAACCCCTGCCACGCCCTTGTGCCGAATGGATTCGCCATCGAGAATAAGTAACCTTGAGATCAAGTAAGACTCTTTTGCGACAGCATCATGAAGAATCGCCTGCTGCCCCTCCTTTTTTTTACCCTGTTCATATCAAACGTCTTTGGTGCGGACCAGGGCTCTGTCAACGTAGTGTGGATCGTCATCGAGGACGCGTCCCCTCATGTCGGTTGCTATGGTGAAACCCTCATCAAGACACCGCATATCGACCGGATGGCGCGGGATGGCATTCGCTGCAGTAGCGCCTTCGTCACGGCCCCGGTTTGCTCATCCAGTCGCTCGGCCATGGTCAGCGGCATGTATCAGGTCACCCTCGGCGTCCACAACCACCGCAGTCAGGTCTCGTCCAGAAAAGGCGGAGGTAACGTGGCCTATTACGACAGCTACAAGGTGCCCAAGTCGGTAAAGTTGATCCCCGAGCTCTTCCGCGATGCCGGTTACTACGTCACAAACAAGAGCAAGACGGACTACAATTTCATCCCGACGAGCAACCTCTATCATGGAAGCGACTGGAAAAAGGCGCCTGCCGACCAACCCATATTCGCACAATTTCAGTTGAAAGGTGGCAAGAACCGCAAAGCGCAAAGCCATGCGGATCCCGACAAGGTGTTTCTGCCGCCATACTACCCGGATCACCCGGAGCTTCGTCAGGACTGGGCGAAGTATTTGGATTCCTGGGTCGAGGCCGACAAAGAGGTTGGTAGTATACTGTCTGACCTCAAGATTGCCGAGCGTCTGGATTCGACCGCGGTCTTTCTCTGGACCGACCACGGTGTCAGCCACCTGCGCGGCAAGCAGTTCCTTTATGAAGAGGGCATTCGCGTTCCCATGATCATACGGTTGCCGGGGAAGCAACGTGCCGGGACGGTGCGGGACGACCTCATCGAGCACATCGACGTCGCCGCCTGTTCGCTCAAGCTTGCCGGAATTAAGATTCCCGATAACGTTCAGGGTCGCGATTTCCTAGACCCGAACTACAAGTTCCGGGAATTTATTTTTGCGGGAAGGGATCGCTGCGACGAGACGGTCGACATCCTGCGTTGCGTGCGCGACTCCCGTTACAAGTACGTCCGTAATTTCATGCCGCACGTTCCCCACGCCCAGCCCAGCCAGTACAAGGATGGTAAGAAGATCGTGCAGGTCATTCGCGGTTTGCACGAGGAAGGGAAGCTGAACGAGCAGCAAGCCCGCCCCTTTGCCCTCCGTCGGCCACCGGAAGAGCTCTACGATCTGCAAAGCGATCCACACGAGCTGATTAATCTGGCTGTGACGCCAAAGCATCAGAAGAAGTTGACTGTCATGCGTAAGGTCCTCTCCCAACGCATGACCGAGACGCGGGACGTCGGCCTGATTCCCGAGCCGATCCTCGAGGACGTCGGTCGGGAGGCCGGAAACAAGTACCTGGCTTTTCGCGATAACGACCACAGCGGCCAGACACGCCGCTTGATCGATGTAATCACTGCCGGAGAAGAGAGCGACGGTGCCAAGCTGTTGGAATATGCAAAGTCTCCGGATCCATCGACGCGTTACTGGGCGGCTGTCTGGCTGGGCGTCAATAAGACGGCCGGGGGAAAAGCCGCTCTTCTGCAGCTGACGGTTGATCCTGTGCCCGCAGTTCGCGTCGCGGCTGCTCAGGCCATGTGTAAATTCGGCGACTTGGAAAAACTGAAGCTGCTGGTCGACCATATCAAGGATCCGAACCTGCTGGTTGGCATGTTCGCCCTGCGGGCCATTGAGGAACTCGGGGACGCCGGCAAACTGCATCGTGAAGCCATAGCCTCAGCTCAAAAGTCGAAATACGAATTCTCCCGACGCATCGCCAGGCGCCTGACCGCCAGGTGGAAATAGTCTCAAGACTCACCCCTTATTATGAGTCCGTCCCTCAAATCCCTTTTAGTGCCCGTTTGCCTGTTCGCAAGCATCGGGGCAATGGCCAAGACTCTGGACCAGGTTCCGGGCAAGTTGACCGAATCCGACCTTCTGCAGGCACCCTTCGTTCAATTATTTGACCTCTCGGTTGATCCGCATGAGGACCAAAACCTGGCCAGGAAATATTCTGCGCGCGTCAAGCAAATGGTTGCCTTGCTGAAGGAGGAAATTGCCAGCGAACGAAGCACGCCGGGTCCGAATTTAAAGAACGACAAGAACGTCCGGATCCTGAATCCTAGAGACAGGAGGCTTCCAGGCTTCGTCCGTAACCGATTCGAATAAGCTCTTTCCATATCATGTGCGCTAATACGTTTCTTGCCCGTTGGCTTCTTCCTGTTCTGCTCGCTTTGCCTGCTGGCGCACAAGCAAACGAGAACTTCGAGATTCTCAAGAATGCCAAGAAGATCGTCTTCCTCGGTGACAGCATCACCTACGGAGGAGAGTATGTCGTGTTCTTCGAGCGATGGCTCACGGTCAACCACCCGGAACTCAGCCCGGAAGTCCTCAACCAGGGCATACCGAGCGAAACGGTGTCCGGTCTGTCCGAAGCCGGCCATTTGAGGCACGGCTTCCCCCGACCAGATCTACACGAGCGCCTGGACCGGGCCTTGAAGGCCTTGAAGCCCGACCTGGTCATCGCCTGTTACGGTATAAACTGCGGGATCTACCTGCCGCTCGAGGAGGAACGCTTTGCCAGCTACAAGGAAGGAGTGCAACGCCTGAAGAAAAAGGCGGAGTCCCACGGGGCGAAGATCATCTTCATGACGCCACCAGTCTATGACAAACCGAACCCTGAGTTCGATTACGACGAGGTGATGGCCGCTTATGCCAAGTGGCTGGTCTCGAAGCGCAGGGACGGTTGGCAGGTGATCGATTTGCACACCGTGATGAAGAAGGAGCTCGCCAGGAAGCGTGAGAAGGATGCGAAGTTCAAGTACTCCCGCGACGGCATTCACCCGGGGGCCGAGGGGCACGAGTTAATGGCCCGGCAAATAATTGACCTCTTTGCCATCAGATCGCCCCTCAAGGATCCCGACCCGAATGCCTATGGCCGTATAATGATGTTCCTGCGGGAGCGAATGCGGGTGAAGCGCGATGCTTGGTTGACCGAAATCGGTCACAAGCGGCCAATGAGAAAAGGGAGGCCGCTGGCCGAGGTGAACAAGATCGCGGCCGAAAATACCGAGCGAATTCAGCAGAACCTGGAAACGATCCTGAAGGGCGCCGAGGAATGAAAGGCAGAGGGAAAAGAAGCGCTGACGTATAAGAGCTTAAAGCCATAGAATCACATGAAACATCTCAACAAATATCCCGTGCCTCTGGGGCTCTGTGCGGGCTTGATCCTCTTTGCCTCCGCCCGGTATGAGGCCTCTGCCAAGTCTCCTGCCAGTGAGGATTTCCTCATGTGCTCACCTGGGGAGCTTTTGTTTAGTGAGGCTTTCACTCCGGGCACTATCAGTGAGCGCTGGGGCATTCGCGCATATTACAAAATTGACGAGGGAATCCTGAAGCGAACCGAACACGAACCGAAGGAGACAGCCCGCACCTTTCTCAAGGATGCCGCCTTTCACAATGTCATCTTCCGCTTCGACTTTCGCTTTGAAGGCGCCTCGGAGATCCGGTTGATGACCGGTGGCGGCGGCGGGTATAACACCGTGACCCAGATATCCCTGGGTCATTTCCAGGTGAATACCGCAAAACGAAACAACGAATTCGCCCCATCAATGCAGGGGGAGTGCGCGTTCAATTTCAAGAAGGGAAAATGGTATACCATGACGGTGGAGTTCCACGGTGAGGAAGTCGTTGCCCATATCGACAAGGAGCACTTCGTGGTCGGCCGTCACCCCATTATCAACACCGAGCGCACCTATCTGGCCTTTCAGGTCAGCGGAGGCGGGGCCGCCTTTGACAATTTTTTCGTTTGGCAATCGGTTAAGAAGGATAGTTGGCAGAAAAGGCGGGCTGGGTTCAGCACCCTGCAGGCGGCCCGGCCGCCAGCCCTCAAGCGCGATGCGCGGGAGCAATACGATCTCATCACGCTAAACCTGAAAGACCGACTCAGTCGTAATGACACGAAATACCGGGAGCTCGTCGCCCGCCACGGGAAACTTCAAGGGGACCTGAAAGCAGATTATCCGAGGGCCTTTCGAACACACAAGGAACTCTCCAAGAGCATCGCTAGCAAGCGCAAGGAGATCAAGGCGCGGGAGCCCCGCTTCAGAGAAATGGAAAGTGCTGTCAATAAAGCGCGAAGGAAGGAAAAGGAATACATCCATTCAAAACATGCCGAACTGGAAGACCTCCCAAAACATCTGTATTATGCTGCCTTTGAGAGGGATCGCAAACTACTGAGGGATGACTCCGAACTGGTGGCGCTTGAAAAAACCACGGTAACCCTCGAGATGGATTTGCGGAGGGCTTTTCCCGAGGCATTCGAGGAGGTCGATGTCCTTATCGAAAAAAGGAAATCTTATACGGCTAGTCTTAAGGATGACGAGGGGTTTCAGAGACGGCGAAAGGCGATTGCTCAAGCCAATGACTCAATCAGGAATTACCTCTACGATGCAGACCCGCGGCTCAAAGAGCTGGAGGCGGCAAGGATGTCCATTATTCAGGAGAA
>PBTP01000005.1 GCA_002729275.1 Roseibacillus sp.
TGTGCTGCCTGTGTTGGTTCGAGCAAAACGTTCTTGCCAGACGGTAGCGAAGGCTATGTGGTAACTTGCAGTGGCAGCATGTTGAGTTGGGGAGACTGTGAGGCCAAAGCTGGGAGCCTTTGTGGAGCGGGTGGGTATGAGATTGTTTCGAAAAATGCTAACCAGCAAAACGTTAGTTCGTCGGAGCGTTCAATAATGATTGACTGCAATAGTAGCAGAGAGCCCACCACTACTGACAAATTGATTCAGAAAAGTCAGGAAATGCTGGACGAGGGGGTAGATAAGGGCAAAGAACTGTTGGATGAAGGAGAAGACCTTCTGGACGAAGGTGTTGAGAAAGTCAAAGAGCTGTTCTGAATGGAGGCCTGTTGAGCGCTCCTGAAACAGACCGGTTCAGGCCCAGTATGGAAGAGATCAGCCTCTTTCTGGCAAGAGAATTTTCGCAGACAAAATGTCGGATTGTGGAGGTGGGCAATCAGATGGCCTGGATTGATAACGAGATTGGAGAGGCAGAATTGGCCGCGGAGGAACAGTGTCTGGCCCAGTGCTATGGAGGTACGGACGTAGCGCTTTACGCAGTCCTCCTTGAAGAGATTGGGATCGTTCTATTGACAGTGATCACCGGTTTGACAATCAACTTCTTGCGCAAACCACCAGCTACTCAGCACATCACTGCTGTCTGTACTTTACTCAAAGTTGGTCGGACCCTTGCTGGTGGAGAGGTCCGACTCTACTCTGAAGGCTACAAGAACCGGTGGATCATGCGGTGGGTACCCACTCGATTCCGCCGGCTAAGCGTTCCTAGAAGTTGATCTCGCTAGCTCAGGTTTTCCAGTGCCTTGGACATCTTCTCAGGAACCTGCTGGATTTGCTCACGACTCACCATCATGTTAGCCACAGCCCTTAGTGCTTCCGGCCCAAAATCCAGCATCCCAACTCCCTGCTTCTCCAAAGCCTCAGAGAGGGCTACGGCTGAAGTCCCTGGCGTCTGGAAAACGATTATGTTCGTTTGCACACTGTCCAAATTAACTTCAACTCCTTCCACCTGGCTCAGTCCTTCTGCCAGCAGGCGTGCGTTAGCGTGATCTTCTGCGAGCTGCTCTCGGTGATTTTCCAAGGCATACAAAGCCCCAGCCGCAATGATGCCTGCCTGTCGCATTCCTCCTCCAAACATTTTGCGGAAGTGACGCGCTCGTTGAATGAAGGCTTGGCTACCTGCCAAAGCTGAGCCGACTGGTGCTCCCAAGCCTTTGGAAAAGCAGACACTGACGCTATCGAAGTCAGATACCAGTTCGGCTTCCGGTTTGCCCAGCGCAATGCTGGCGTTCCAGAGTCGGGCACCATCCAGGTGCAGTGCAAGGTCATGCTCTCGGCAAACGGCACCAATTTTACGAATTTCTTCCAGCGGATAGATTCGTCCACCTCCACGGTTGTGGGTGTTCTCAAGGCAGACCAGTCGTGTGATTGGATGGTGGACGTCCGGTTTGCGAATTGATTTCACCAACTGATCAGCAGTGAAGACACCGTGGTCTCCAGAGATCAAACGGCAGGAAGCACCAGACAGAGCTGCTGGACCCCCACCTTCGTAATAGTAAATATGGGCCTGAGCCTCCAAAATCACCTCATCACCCGGTTGAGTGTGAGTGCGTAGCCCAACTTGGTTAGTCATCGTACCAGAAGGCATGAAGACTGCTGCTTCCTTGCCCAGGATGGCAGCTGTTTTCTCTTCAAGGCGAAGTATAGTTGGATCTTCGTGATGAACGTCATCACCTACCTCAGCTTCAGCAATGGCTTTGCGCATTTCGACAGTTGGTTTGGTAACAGTATCACTTCGCAGGTCAATCCACATCAAATCCTCCTAAAGAGTGAGGTGTTAGAAAAAAATTCAGCGTGCCGAGGTCTGCTTTGGATGTCAAATCCGAATGATCAGACAGAATCCATTCGTGCATGGTGACAAGCTACTAATTGGCCTGTTCGGATTTGCCGAAATTCCGGCCGTTGTTGCCGACATTCGCTGGTCACTTGTGGACAACGTTCGGCAAAAACACAGCCAATGTGTTGCTTGGCAGGACTGGGCACATCCCCAGCGATCACTCGTTCGCCTAGGAGACGTCGGGTCTTTGGGTCTCCGGAGGGAATCGCACGCAGAAGGGCTTGCGTATAGGGATGGGCAGGGGCTTGGAAGAGTTCCTTACGGCTAGCGATCTCCATGATACGGCCCAGGTACATCACCGCAACTCGATCTGCCAGATGCTGAATCACTGCCAGGTCGTGACTGATGAAAAGATAACTTAACCCTTGTTGCTGTTGTAGCTCAAGGAATAGGTTGAGGATTTGCGCCTGAATCGAGACATCTAGTGATGAAACCGCTTCATCACAGAGTACGATTTCAGGACGTAGAGCTAGCGCCCGAGCAATACTGATACGCTGACGTTGACCGCCAGAAAATTCATGCGGAAAGCGTTTCAGATGTTCTGATCGCAACCCAACCTGTTCCAGCAGCTTCGTTGCAAAATCCTTGGTCTCTGAAGCACGGATGTGTCCGTGATAGCGCGCTGCACTGCTGATGATCTCTTCAATGGTCAGTCTTGGATTGAGAGAAGCGTGGGGATTTTGAAAAATCAACTGCATCCGCAGTCTTTGTTTCCGGAGCTCTGTAGAACTCAGCACACCGAGTTCGGTATCTTTCAGCCAGACTCTTCCTCCGGTAGGAGGATGTAGGTAGAGCAAGCTGCGCGCAAGCGTAGACTTTCCACAACCAGACTCTCCCACTAGCCCCAAGGTCTCGCCCGCATTCAACACAAAGCTGACTCCGTCCACTGCCCGGACAAAGCCTACTGTAGTACCTAGCAGGCCTTGGCGAATAGGGAAGTAAGTCTGTAGTTCCTGCACTCGGAGGATAGAAGTGCTGGAGGAGGAGGAACTTGTCATCTCAGGTATCCTGACGAAATTCGTACCAGCGGTAACAACGGCTTCGATGTGAGAAGCCCAATAATTCAGGTGTCTTGACGGAACAATCGGGTCCTGGCCAGGGACAACGATCAAGGAAGCGGCAGCCCTCGGATAACTCCTGTAGGGAAGGAACATTTCCTGGAATGTGATAGAGTCGTTCTCGCTGGCCTGAAATCTCCGTTAGACTAGGTCTTGATTTGAGTAGTCCACGGGTATAGGGATGCCGTGGACGTTCGAAAATTGCTCGAACCGAGGTTTCTTCAATGATGTCTCCGGCATACATGATTGCGACCCGATCGGCCATTTCGGCGATCACCCGAAGATCGTGGCTGATGAAGAGCAGAGCCATTCCATGCTGCTTTTGTAGTTGGCGTAACAAGTGAAGAATCTGGACCTGAATCGTGACATCCAGTGCGGTTGTTGGTTCATCGGCAATCAACAATGCTGGCTCACAGGCCAAGGCCATGGCAATCATAACACGTTGACACATGCCTCCGCTCAACTCATGCGGATAGCGTGACCATTGACGCCCAGGATCTGGTAGCCCGACTTCGGAGAGTAGCGACAGACCTTGATCACGAGCTTGCTGGGCAGAAAACCCTTTGTGACGTCGCAGTGGCTCAGAAATTTGCTTGCCGATTGTCAATACAGGATTCAAAGCAGAGCTTGGGTCCTGAAAAATCATTGAGATCTGGTTGCCGCGTAGTTCTCTTCGTTTTCGTTCGGAGATTTTTAACAGATCTTCTCCGTCAAAGCGAATTTCACCACTTGTTATCTTTCCAGGTGAACTGATCAGTCCCATGATCGCCAAGGCTGTCAGAGACTTTCCACAACCAGACTCTCCAACCAACCCGAGGGTTTTCCCCCGGTCCAGTTGTAGATCCAAGCCATGGATGGCGGTCACTTTCCCACTGCGCAGAAAGAAGTCAACTTTCAGATTTTCTAACTGCAGCAAGGGTTCTTTTCCCATTCAGTCCTGTAACTTTGGATCAAAGGCATCGCGCAGACCATCTCCTACGAAGTTGAAGGCCAGAACGGTCAGGGTCATTGCGGTAGCTGGCGCTAAGATCAGGTGAGGGTAGGAGCGGATGCCTTCCAGTCCTTCAGAAATCATTGCACCCCAACTTGGAACAGGTGGGTTGACTCCGAGTCCGATGAAACTTAGTACTGATTCGAAGATGATGTAGGAAGGAATTTCCACAGATTCCGCGACAATGCAGGTACCCAGCAGGTTAGGGAACAGGCGGCGAAAAAGGATGGTGGGTGTGCCGAAACCTTGTACCAGATCGGCTTCAATAAATTCACGGCGCCGCAACGAGAGTGTTTCTGCCCGGGCAATCCGAGCCATCCGTAGCCAGGAAGTGAGTCCAATTCCAATGAAAATGGATAGCAGTCCCCCCAATTGGCTATCCCATCCATAGAAGATAGCCTTGAATCCTTTGAATTCTTCCGGATTCCCAGCTCGGAAGTAGACCATGATCAGGATCACGAACAGCAGGGGCGGGACCGCGTTGAGAATATCGACGAACCGCATCATCCACTCGTCCAGCCTTCCACCGTAGTAGCCTGCGACCATGCCATAGCTGACGCCCAGCGTAAAGCTGGCCAGTGAGGCACAGACGGCCACAGTCAGGGAAATCCGGGCCCCATAGAGAATCCGACTCCAGACATCACGACCAAGAAAATCCGTACCTAGCAAGAAGCCCTCTTCTCCAGGCTTTAGGTAGGTGGCAAGAAAGTCTTCTTCAGCGAAGTGCTGGGGGGCAAGCCAATCAACGAAGATGGTGACCAGAAAAAGAATCAGCAGGAACAAAAAACTGCTCAATGCCAATCGGTTTCTGGCAAAGCGGCGGAAAGCAAGTCGATTGAGACTTTTACTGATAGCTGGTGAGGCAGAAGTTTCAATCATGGAAGGCTACTGGGAAGATTGTCATTCTAATCGAATCCGTGGATCCGCCCACGCGTAGAGAATGTCTACTAGCGTGTTCATCAGGATGATCAGAAAGCCATAAAGCAGGTAGATTCCCATGACCACAGGATAATCACGATTACTGATGCTGGTGATGAAGTAGCTGCCCAAACCAGGGATAGCGAAGATTTCTTCCACTACCAGAGTGCCCGTGAGCAGAACGGCTAAAATGGGCCCCATGATGGTGAGCACGGGGAGTAATGCGTTACGTAGTGCATGTTGCCCAAGGACAGAGACTTCTGAAAGACCTTTGGCTCGTGCCGTACGGATAAAGTCTTCTTGAATGACCTGGAGCATGCTGGAGCGAGTCAGCCTGGAAATCACTGCTGCAATGCCCAGTCCCAAAGTAATTGTTGGAAGCACCTTGGAATCCCAGGTTGTCCAGCGAGCAATGGGCAACCATTTGAGAAAGAGTCCAAAGAAGAGGATCAGCATTGGGGCTAGCGCCAAGTTGGGGATGCTTGTACCTAGGACAGCCAGCAAGGTGGCTACATAATCTGGTAGTCTGTTGTGGTAGGCAGCTGCAAGAACTCCCAGTGGAAGCCCAAACAAGAGTCCAAAAAGTATGGCATAGCAGCCAAGTTCCAGTGAGATCGGTAGACGCTGAGCAATCAGATCGACAACAGGCAGATCACGTTGGGAGTAGCTGACACCTAAATCTCCCTGCAGTGCATTACCAACGTAGCGCACAAACTGCTCCCAGAGTGGCCGATCCAAGCCATAATAGGCTTCGATATTGCGCATGATCTCAGGTGGTAGGCTTTTTTCTGTGTCGAAAGGCCCCCCGGGAAGTGCCTTCAGTAGTAGAAAGACGAGGGCAGCGATCACGAGCAACGACAGGGCACCGCTACCTAATCGCCGCACCAGGAAGTTCAGCATTGGCTTGGAATCATGGGCGTCCCGTTAAGCGCCAGTAGCGGATCTGCTGTCCGCCCAACGCCATGTGATACCAGTCTTTCAGCCGGGGATTGACCAGGTACTTGGAAGTATAGAAGTAGATCGGAATGATTGCAGCCTCTTCTTCGTTGAGGATCTGCTCGGCTCGACGATAGAGTTGGATACGTTCATCCGAATCTGTCGAACCCATCGCTTTCTCAGTTAACTGGGCATACTCGCTGTTTTGCCAACGAATACGATTGGTGGACTTGGTCGGGTGAAAGACTTCCATCAGCCAGTTATTCGCATCAGGATAGTCAGCACACCAGCCAAAGCGGAACAAATGTGGAGCATCCGGTTGAGTAGTTGACTTCAGGTAGACCTTCCATTCCTGGTTTTCGATTCTAATGTTAATTCCAAGGTTGCGTCTGAGCATGGCTTGCACTGCCTGAGCGATCTTGGCGTGATTTTCAGAGGTGTTGTGCATGTAGGTGATGGTGGGGAATCCTTCACCACCTGGATAACCAGCTTCTGCAAGCCAACGACGGGCCTGCTCTGGATCATAGCCAATCCCGACACCTTCCTTCGGATCTACGGAGCCGAAGATTGGTGGTCGAGTGAAAGTTGTGGCTGGTTCTTCTCCTCCCTTGGTGATTCGTTCCACCAAGGTCTTACGGTCTATGGCTGCAGAAAGCGCCTTACGGACCAGTGGATTGTTAGTGGGTTCCCGTTCGTTGTTCACTCCTAGGTAGTAGGTACAGAGGTCTGGTTGAGCAGAATATCGGTTTGCATACTCCCTGCGAACTCGGTCGATCTCTGCGACAGGAATCGACAGGAAGGTTCCCCCGACGATGTCGAGTTCTCCATTCTCAAACATTGCCAGGCCTGTGGACGATTCGGGAATGATGTAATAATTCACCTCCTCAATCTGAGCAGGTTGCTGGGTGATAGAGTCCTTGTAATCTGGATTGCGCTTGAGGATCAACTGGTTGCCTTTTTCCCAGGTGGCTAGCTGATAGGAACCGTTGGTCAGGATGTGTTCTGGCTCTGTCCAAGCAGTGCCAAAGGCCTCAATGGAGCGCTGAGGCAGTGGTCGATAGGTCCAGAGACCTGCCATTGCCGGGAAAAATCCGGCTGGTTGTGTAAGCCGAAATTCAACAGTGTAATCGTCGACTGCACGTACCCCCAAACTGTTGAAGTCCTTGCTTTCACCCGTATTGATCGCTTCAGCTCCTTCCAGAATGTAGAGGACATAGGCGTAGGGTGAGGCCGTCTCCGGATTGATGTTGCGGCGAATCGCATATTCAATGTCATGGGCTGTAACTGGAACCCCATCACTCCAGAAGACATCCTTGCGCATCTCGAAGGTATAGGTGCGACTGTCCGCACTGGCGGACCATTTTACAGCCAACTCCGGAATCACTTCATAGGTCTTTGGATCATAGTCGGTCAGACCAAGAAAGAGTTGTTCAATGACCTCAATGGAAGAGGAGTCCTGTGCCAAGCCTGGGTCCAGAGTTGGGATGGCACTCATTTGAGGCAAACGTAGGGTTTTTGTAATGTCTTGGGCAATGACAGCAGGAGCTGAGAGCAGCAACAGCCCACTAAGCAGGCAAAGAGTTCGACGGAGAGCAGCGAGCAGCATTGGAACCTCCACTGGAATCATGATGATTATGATGGGGAACAGAGCCACAAAGCTACCCATCATAGCTCTGGAAAACAAGTCTAGTGACACAAGAAAAGTACGAACCGAGGCATACAGGCCAAGAAATAGCTAGGAAGCCAAGGCCTGTACCTTCTGTCACTAGAGCATTTTCTTATACAGAGAAAGCTCACCCTGATAAGGCAGGAAATTTGCCGGATTACCAATCTTCGATCAGGATGTATGATCGCGATGTAGTTTTTCTCTACCTAAGTCCAGATCTCCTAGGTTTGAGTCAAGGGTTCTAAAGCAATAACGAGGGCATCCTTTGTTTCACGCCGTTTGACGAAGCGTGTAACGACTGCTGTCTGACTGTTGATCACTGCATCAAGATTGAGGATATTTGAAGTCTGAGTTGCTAAACATTTGATTCCCAGAGTGATTTTGTATGGTCCGACCTTGCTGCCACTAGAGCAGTTGGCTTTGAAACCACCATCTTCGCTGCGCCTTAGGAAATAAGTAATCGTTCGGTCTCCCAGAGTGCAAATATTGAGATCCATGCCCTTCGATGGTGCAATAAATTCTTGCATAATCATGTTGGCGTTACGATTGGTTGATTCGACCAGATGCATCGCATCAAGAAAACTATGTTGATTTCAGTGAGAAATATTTCAGGTCCTTGGAATCCTGCGATCGTCTTGATGACCACGGAGAA
>PBTP01000140.1 GCA_002729275.1 Roseibacillus sp.
CATCAACCAGTATGATCACTTCCAAGCCACCTTGAAGCATGCCTTTGCCGACAAGGATCTTGATAATGACGGCGAGCCCGACACTCTGATTCCCTCCGGTATTCTCTGGATGCAGGGCGAGAGCGATGCGGACAATGAGGAAGTTGCCAGGCGCTACGAGTCCAACCTCTCCGAACTCATGAGCCTCATCCGCAAGGATCTGGGAAAATCCAAAACGCAGATCCCCGTAGTGATTGGGCGTATCACTGACTGGAAAGTCTGGAAATTTGGCGCCATCGTTCGCAAGGCGCAGGCGTTGTTCGTGGAAGGTGATCCCCGGGCAGCGCTCGTTACCTCGACAGACTCCTACGGGAACTCGGACCCCTGGCACTATGACTCTGCCGGTTACCTCGATCTCGGCGAACAATTTGCGAAGGCCCTGATCTCGGTGGAAAAGGGCCCTTCAAAATGAGTTCTCTCACTCAGCCGCTGCTTAGAGCAGAGGACTGGCTGCAAAAGTCAGCCAGCCACAGATCACAGGCTCTGACATGGACACAACCCACGCGGGATCGCAGAGCACGCGGTGAAAAGCATCCAGTTCATGATTTCCTGCATACCTATTACCGACTCTCTCTGGGTCAGCTGGAGCGGTGGCACCCAGGAATTGGGGTCATCATAGAAGATTGCTCAGAAGCCCGTCAGATGTTTCGTCAAACGCACTACCGGTTTAAGGAAGGGACCTGCTCGGTCGACCCTGCCCAGTTGGGTCCCAAAGCTCGCACACGACTTAAATTTTATCTTCAAATCCTCCAATCGACCAACAAAAGGCCTCCTAATTTCGCCTGTCACGGCCTCCATGAATGGGCCATGCTCTACGAGGGTGCGGAGGTTCGTCATGGCGAAACAGTTCCCCTGCGTCTCCCCAGGAAGGAAATCGACACTCTGGTTCACTCCCGTCCGCTGTGCTGTAGTCACTTTGATGCCTTCCGTTTTTTCGCACCCGGGGCCAAAGTAATGAACCGTGTGCAGCCAGATCTCTCAGCCCGCGAGGAGAATGAACAGCCAGGCTGCATCCATGCCAATATGGACCTCTACAAATGGGCAGCAAAGTCACTGCCATGGGTCTCGAGTGATCTTTTGTGGAACTGCTTCGGCCTTGCCACGAGGGCACGCGAAATTGATATGAGAGCAAGCCCCTACGACCTGACCGGCTTTGGTTATGATCCCATAAAAGTGGAGACTCCCGAGGGACGTCGCCTCTACGAGAAGTTACAACGCCAGCTCGCTGATGAGGCCCTGCCTCTCCGTGGCAGCCTCATCCTCCAGCTCAAGAAGACTCTGAGCGCTGACTGACGACAGGATGTCTCTTCCTATCTCTTTCTCCTCAACGCTGCTGCTCCTCAGCGTGGTTCTCACCTCCATCTACTGTAGCTCATGCAGCCACCACGGGGAAACCACCCTGCCCGATCGCACGAACGCCACCATGGATCTTGCCCTCGATACCGCTGGCGAGAGAATGTTTTACCGGGGCACCGCCCTGATTCCCCGGGGCTTCAATTCGGACAAGCCTTTTGACCTCAGGATCCGCCTCGCCCCCTGGGGAAACCCGCCCGCTAACGAAACAAGCCGGGAGGCCAGCGCGGTCCTGGCGGAAAAATTTGATGGGCAAGGTCGGTATCAGCCCCGCGGCAAGAGGGAGGGAAAGGTCACCTTCGCCGGCCAGCGCCTTCAACTCTGCGGCGTGATCCGCAACAACGGAAAAGAGCTGGATGGCGAGTGGTTCCTGGACGGAGTCGAGGGAGGAGGCTTTCGCATCATGCCCGAGGGCTACCTCTTTCCCGGGGATTAAGCACAAGGAACTTCCGCAATGACGCCCCCAGGGCCGGAGACAGCCTCGATCCGTTCTTGCCCAAAATTGTCCCGCGGCTTGCTACCCGTGAGACATTCCTTTACCCCTGTATTTCCTGACATGATCCCAAACGTTCTTGCCGATCGCTATGCTTCCCGCGCCATGAAGGAGATCTGGTCCGCGGAGGGCCGTATCATCTTGGAGCGCGACTTCTGGATCTCGGTCATGCGTGCCCAACGAGAGCTTGGCCTCCCAATCACGGAAGAAGCCATCAATGCCTACGAGGCCGTCAAGGCAGAGGTTAATCTGGAGTCGATCCAGGAGCGCGAACGCATTTCCCGTCATGACGTTAAGGCTCGGCTTGAGGAATTCAACGACCTTGCCGGCCATCAGGAGATCCACAAGGGGATGACCTCGAGGGATCTCACCGAGAACGTAGAGCAGTTGCAGGTTTTCTCCTCACTTCGCCTGATTCACGACAAGGCCATTGCCTCCCTGACCACGCTCGCGAGACGGGCTCATGAATGGAGAGACATCATTCTGGCAGGAAGGACCCATAACGTTGCAGCCCAGCCTACAACCTTCGGCAAGCGCCTCTCCATGTCGGGAGAGGAGCTTCTCGACGCCCGGCAACGTCTCGAGAACCTCGTGGAAAGCTATCCTGTCCGGGGATTGAAGGGGGCCGTGGGTACGCAGATGGATCAGCTCTCTCTCTTCGATGGCGATGTTGAGAAGGTCAAGGAGCTAGAGCAGAAAGTAGCTTTTCACCTTGGGCTTCCCGGTGACTGGGTGTGCGTGGGCCAAGTATATCCCAGGTCTATGGACATGAGAACCGTGTCGACGCTGACCGACCTCACTGCTGCGCCCTCCTCAATGTGTACTACCTTACGTCTGATGGCAGGGCACGAGCTTGCTTCAGAGGGGTTTGCCAAGGGTCAGACTGGCTCAAGTGCAATGCCCCACAAGATGAATGCAAGGTCATGCGAACGCGTGAATGGCTTTCACGTGATCCTGAAGGGCTATCTCGCGATGGGAGCAGGCCTGAGTGGGGCCCAGTGGAATGAGGGCGATGTGTCCTGCTCGGTCGTGCGCAGAGTCATGCTACCAGACGCATTTTTCGCTGCAGATGGCCTGCTCGAAACCTTCCTGACCATCCTGACCCAGATGCAGGTCTTTCCCGGAACCGTCAGCAGAGAAAACGAGCGCTATATGCCTTTCCTGCTGAGCACCTCTTTCCTTATGGCTGCGGTAAAGGCCGGAGCTGGTCGGGAGACCGCCCATGCTGCGATCAAGGAACATGCGCTGGCGGTAGCCAGAGATCTCCGGGAAGCCACCATCTCCGACAATGATCTGCTGGACCGACTTGCTGGTGACGATCGCATCCCCGTCTCCCGTGATGAACTCCAAAAGGTATTTGAGGACGGCAAGGGCAATACCGGAGCCGCCACCTCTCAGGTAGACGCCTTTGTTGACGCTGTTGCCAGCCTCAAGGAGCGATATCCAGAAGCTGCTGCATACCAGCCCGGGGACATCCTTTAATCAGTAGCCGGAACATCCGCAACCCCGTGGTCCGGTAGCATCTGATCTCTTCGAGGGCCTGCTATTCCTCCTCTTCCTGTTTCTTCAAGAGCTCGCGATGCATCTTCTTGGCCTCACGAAATATCTTGCTGCCCTCTTGGTAAATTTCGTTGCCAGAAGCTTTCCCGAGAACTGTATTCATCGACCCATCGAGGATCACAACCAGGGGGTAGGAATTTCCCGCTCCACTCAAGCCGGTGATTAAGGCCTTGGGGACATCATTTTTCTTACCTCGTGAAGCATCAACTACTTCCTGGTAGTTGCCCTTGACCACAACGCAAAATGACTTGAGGGCGCGAATCGCATCATTAGTCGCATCGATAGATCGAACCACTCCACTATCTTTCGTATCCCACACCGTTGGTATAAAGATAAAGGCAAATCCTTTTTCCTCCTTTTGTGCCACCTCCTTCGCTGCCTCGAGTTTTTCCCACTCAACAACGTCGCGCGGCCAGCGCACCTTGGGGGCCGCGGAAACAAGTGACGCCCCCAGCGCCATCAGCAAAACGATAACAGGTAACTTCATCACCAAGAGATGTTAGAGTCTTCCGGGAAATTTAAAATTCTAATTTATCATTTCGTGAGCCGTTCTTAGGCCACAGCTTCGCAATGGCGCGCATAAAGCCATAGCAGGTCCGAGAGACGGTTAAGAAACAGAAGCATATTCGTATTCGGGAGTTCCTCCGACAGAGCAAGCACCCGGCGCTCCGCCCTACGGCAGACGGTTCGGGCAAAGTCGAGCTGAGCGCCGGTCCGGTTCCCCTTGGCACCCGGGCGAGCCCACCCATCAAATACGATTCCGCTTTCCTCCAGTTCTCGGGCAAGATTCTCGAGAATTTTTACCTCATCTTCGGTGATCGAAGGGTGACCCGAGGATCTGTACTTCTCGAGATCCTCGGAAAGAACTGCGAGCTCGCCCATCAGTCCCACAAGATAACCCTGCAGCAGATCGATGGATTTTCCCATGGAAGCACCCCCATCTACTCGGACTAATCCCAGGGCCGCGTTAAGCTCATCAAGGGAACCAATAGCTTCAATACGGTCACCCATCTTTGCCGCCCGTTTACCAAACATGAGGTCGGTGCCCCCGTCGTCACCACGTTTCGTTGTAATGCTCATGGATGAGCCGTAGCCTAGTTTACCCCGGTTTCTCAACCGCAACTTGGTTCCTATCTGAGCAAAGATGGCTAATTGCCCAAATCTGTTCCGATTTTTCAGCCATCCGGGCACTCTTTTTGCTCCAACCTGCGGGGACAACTTGGAGCTTTCCGGGAAAGAGCCTCCCAGTCTAGTTTCTCCCTATGACCACAAGACGCCTCTTTCTGAAGCAAAGCGCTGCCACCGGCGGGACACTCCTAATACCCGGCCTGTCATCCGCCGACCATCACACGAAGTCCAAGCCTCTTTTCGATCTCTCACTCGCAGAGTGGTCTCTTCATAAGACCCTCTTCAGCAAGAAAATGACCAACCTCGACTTTCCTCAGGTTACCAAGGAGAAATTCGGGATCACCGCCGTGGAATATGTGAACCAGTTTTTCAAGGACAAGGCCACGGACCAGAAATATCTCACTGAACTGCGAACTCGCTGTGACGACCTGGGAGTGGAAAGTCTTCTCATCATGATCGACGGAGAAGGTCACCTTGGGGAAGCTGAGGAGTCCCGACGTCAGAAAGTGATAGACAACCATAAGAAGTGGGTCGAAGCCGCCAAGTTCCTTGGGTGCCACTCGATACGAGTCAATGCCCACGGAGTTGGGAACTCTGATGAGGAGAAGGCTGCCAATACTACCAAAGGGTTGCGGGGGCTCTCCGAATTTGGCCAGAACCACGGAATCAATGTGATCGTGGAAAACCACGGAGGCCTGTCCTCAAATGGCAAGTGGCTCTCCAAGGTTCTTAAGGATGTTGACCTGCCCAACTGTGGATCTCTTCCCGACTTCGGAAACTTCGGCGGATACGACCGGTATATGGGAATCAAGGAACTCATGCCCTTCGCTAAGGGCGTCAGCGCCAAGAGTCATAACTTCGACTCTAAAGGGAACGAGACCAAGACCGATTACGTCAAAGCTTTGAAGCTTGTGCTAGACGCGGGCTATCGCGGCCACGTCGGAATCGAGTATGAAGGCCGTAAAATGGGAGAAGATGAGGGCATCCTTGCGACAAAAGAACTTCTTCTCACAGTGCGAGATCAACTCGCCAAAGACTATAAATAAGCAGTAGCTCCTGCAGGGGCTCTTCCCTCCCGGTCCCGAAGCCATCTTTTTGCATAATTTACCCTGACCCCCCGCAACTTTCCCCGTCTCGGGGAGTTGAATTGCATGTAACCATGTCGATTAAGGTCAAGCACGAGGAAAGCTCATGGGAAAATGATCCCGTATGGGACCTGCTGGACAAGGTGGAGAGGGCAGATGTCGACCCTCTTTTCGTCTCCAACGTGATGCGTGAAGTGCGTCTTGCCAACGAGGTGAAAGGTTCGTGGTGGAAGTATTCAACAACCTTCAGACCTCTTCTGGCTGGATCATCGGCTATCCTCATTACGGTTCTCTTCATTGCTTTCAGTGGCGATGAGCCCTCCTCCCCGAACGCAGGCGTTGATTCACTTCCTCCTCAAGGGGAACTCGAGGCCCCTCACCTTGATACCCTGCTCGACGAAGAAATGCTTTCGCAGGCAGCTGAGAATCCGGCCGCGTTCAGTGACGAAGCACTGGTGGCATTGCTTTCCCAGTAGGTGCCCGTCACATTATAGTTACTGATGCGGGCAGCCATCTTCGATCTAGACGGGACTCTTGTTAATTCTCTTCCGGGAATCGCAGACGCGCTGAACAGCGCTCTTGCTGCGCAGGGTCTGTCAACCCACCCACGTGACCTGGTCGAGCGGTTCATCGGCAATGGTAGCCGAATGCTAGTAAGCCGGGGCATTGGGGGAGAGCCTCCCGACACCTTGGTCGATAAAATTCATGAGAGCTTTCTCTCCTTTTACTCGGAATCTCTCATCTCAGGCACACACCTCTATCCGGGTGTACGGACAATGCTCAAGGACCTGCACCTTGATGGAATGCCTATGGCGGTTTGTTCCAACAAGCCCCACCAGTATACCGTGGCAATTATGACTCAGATGTTTTCCTGGGTTCCATGGATCATGGTCCTCGGCCAGAAGAAATCCATTCCTATCAAACCAGATCCGACCGGGGCTCTCTCCATCGCGAGTGCCATGCAGATTCCAGCCTCTGAGATTGCCTTTGTAGGAGACTCCACCGTCGACTTTGAAACCGCCCAGGCTGCTGGTATGAACCCTGTTCTCGTTGAATGGGGTTTCAGCCCCCTAGAAAAGCTCGCCCTGACCACCGCCCCACTAGTATCCTCTACAACGGCTCTTCGTAAATGCCTTCAAGCGCCTCATTGAGTATCGTAAGATACTCCTCACGGGGAATTTCCTCACCTCCAAACTGGCGCAGATGGTCAGTCATCCACTGAGTATCAAGTAAGAGATACTGCTCTTCACGAAGCCACTCTACAAGATGAACGAGGGCCACCTTACTGGCATCCGTCTTCAGCGAAAACATGGATTCGCCGAAAAAGGCCCGACCCAGGGAAACTCCGTAGAGCCCGCCTTGAAGGCCATCTCCGTCCCAGCACTCCACTGAATGAGCAAAACCAATCTCGTGCAATTGAACATAGCTCTCAATGATTGCATCATCGATCCAAGTCTCGTTTCTCGCTCCACATGATTCAATCACCTGCCGGAAGGCCGAGTTACGCCTCACCTCAAATGGCTGTTTCCTGAGGACTCGCTTTAGTCCATGGGGAATATGGAACCTTCCATCGAGCGGAATGAGGCCCCGCTTCAAGGGGGAAAACCAAAGAATTTCTCCGTCCTCGGACATCGGGAATACCCCTTCGGTGTAAGCTCCAAGCAGGACATGAGGGGGAATGCGCTCCACGGCCCTTATTTCAATCGTCCATTCCCAATATTCAATCTACATTAATGCCATGGAACGGCTTGTCATTGATCTCGCCCTGTTACCCGAGGACGGTCAGCTTCTGGAAGACGACCTTTCCACAACCATTTTTGATCTTCCGGAAAATGATGCAAAACCACTCGGACCCCTTACTTTCAGGCTCCAAGTGCAACGATTTGGCGATGAACTCCTACTGCAGGGTCATCTCCAGGCCCCTTTTGAGTTCCTGTGCGTTCGCACCCTGACCCCTTTCAAAAAGACCATTAGCCTGCCCGAAGCTGCAATTGCGCTCGAAATAGGCACCAAAGGTGAGATCGATGCTACGGAGGCCGTCCGAGAAGAGATTCTTCTGAATTTTCCGGCCTATCCCAGGTGCGACGAGGGAGACGAGCCAGTAAAGTGCGAAATCAACCCCCGTTATTTAGCGGTGGACAAGGCCACCACGGATGATGTAGATCACCCGCCCGTCACGGAGGGGGACAGTCGATGGGCTGCCCTCGACGAGCTGGAAAACTCAGATCAGTAATCCTAACCGCCCCAGATCGCCATGGCAGTGCCAAAACGCAGAACGTCGAAAATGAAACAGCGCATGCGCAGGGGTGCCAATCGCTGGCGGAAGCCACTGCTTCAAACCTGCCCAGAATGCGGCAGCCGCGTTCCAGGCCATATCGCTTGCCCTTCCTGCGGGTTTTACCGCGAGCGCCAGGTCCTTGACGTTGACGTGATGTAACCTCGGTGGCGGCCCTGCCACTGAGTCTTCAACTCCTCCACCGGAACTTTTGGCTCCCCGGGCTTTCTCATGAAAATCGCCCTCGATGCGATGGGCGGAGACCGGGCGCCCGATGTCACCATCGGAGGTGCCCGGGATGCTCTCGCTCTCTATCCTGCAATCAAGAAGCTTTTTCTCGTCGGAGACGAGAGAACGCTCGAGCAGGGGTGCCTCGAACAGAAGCTAACCGATCCGAGACTTGAGATCATCCACGCTCCAGATGTCGTGGAAATGTCCGAATCCGCAGTTGATGCAGTCAGGCGTAAGAAGCAATCCTCGATCTCGGTCGCTACCGAACTGGTAAAAGACGGGCAGGCTGACGCAGTCGTCAGCGCCGGAAATACGGGGGCAGCGGTAGCCGCCTGCACGCTGAAGCTTCGCCACCTTGAAGGAGTAGAACGCGCTGGAATCGCTTCACCCCTTCCCAACGAGTTCGGCCAATGCAACCTCCTTGATGCTGGAGCCAACCCAGATGCGAAACCGAGTCATCTTCTCGGCTATGCGATCATGGGTAGCGCTTATGCCCAGCACGTTTTGCAAATCGAAACTCCCGTCGTAGGAATCATGTCCAACGGCGCAGAAGAGGAAAAGGGCAACGAGTTTACCAAAGAAACTTCTGCCCTGATCCGGAAGTATGTAGACTCTGGAAAGGCTCCCTTCAGCTGGTCAGGCAATGTCGAGGGATATGACCTCTTCATGACCAAGCTCGATGTCTGCCTCTGTGATGGCTTCGTGGGAAACGTGCTCTTGAAGACCTGCGGAGCTACCGGAAAGGCCATGTCCAAGTGGCTTCGCGAGGGCCTCAATTCCAACCCGATTCGGCAGGCCGGGGCCTTGCTGGCGAAAGGCGCTTTTCGCGACATTAAAGACCGTTTCAATTACGAGGCCTATGGTGGAAGCCCACTCCTCGGGGTCAACGGGGTCTGTATCATTGCTCACGGATCCTCTTCTGCCCTGGCGATTCAAAATGCTATCAGGGTCGCTACTGAAGCCATCCGGCAGGATCTCAATCCACACATCGTGAATGCCATGAAAGCCATTCATTAAGCCGATCACTCCCTCTGAGGTGGGGGAGCGGCTTATCTACCAAATTTTAGAGAAGGCAAGGCTTGCTCGAGCATCAAAGCTGTCATTCACTCAGCCCACATGAGCGAATCGGCCTCGCAGCTCCCAGTCGCAATCGCGGGCACGGGGAGTTACGTCCCTGAAAGAGTTCTAACCAATTCCGATCTGGAAATCATGGTTGAGACCTCTGACGAGTGGATCACTACCCGGACCGGGATCAAGGAGAGGCGCATAGCTGCAGAGGACGAGTTTACCTCACACATGGCGGTCAAGGCATCTCGGAAAGCCCTTGAGCAGGCAGGAGTCGACCCTTCTGACGTAGAGCTGATTATTGTCGCGACTATTACCCCTAACACTCTGACACCTGCGACCGCCTGCTATGTCCAACATGATCTGGGAGCGCACCGGGCCGTCGCTTTCGATATCTCAGCAGCTTGCTCGGGATTCCTTTATGCAATGAAACTTGCGGAGCGGATGATCTCTGGAGGAACCTGCCAGAACGCACTGATCCTCGGTGCCGAGAAACTTTCCGCATTCGTAAACTGGGACGATCGTTCTACCTGCGTACTTTTCGGGGACGGGGCTGGCGCTGCCGTTCTGAAGAAGGCGGAGAAGGGAAAGGGACGGATTCTGGCCACAGATATCGGTACCGATGGCAGCCAAACTGACCTCTTAAATATTCCAGGCGGGGGGTCCGCATGCCCCATCACTCTGGATAATGCCGATCAGCGCCTCTCCACTCTCGCGATGGTTGGCACCGATGTATTCAAGCAAGCCGTGACTCGTATGCGGGACTCCGCAAACTCTGTTATCGAGCGCTCGGGACTTCGCCCCGAGGACATCAAACTCCTCATTCCCCATCAGGCTAACCTGCGTATTATTGAGGCGGTCACCAAACGCATCGAAATCCCTGAGGATAGGGTCTTCGTTAATCTGCACAAGTATGGCAACACCTCCGCCGCAGCATGCGCCATTGCTCTAGATGAGTCGCATCGGGCTGGAAAATTCGGACCAGGAGATAATATCGTGCTTGTGGCTTTCGGGGCGGGGCTGACCTGGGCTGCTGCTGCTATTCGCTGGTAGCGCCCGTCCAGAGATTAATCTGTTTTCTCAATTCCGGTTGCACCCGGGCTCGGACTCCGGTGAACTAACTAGCGCCTAAGCGCGATCCGCAATGTCAAATCCCCGCACTTCCCCGGACCCAAATCTGGACAGAATGCCTTCGGGCATCCCCTACATTATCGGCAACGAAGCAGCCGAGAGATTCAGCTTCTACGGAATGAAGACGATCCTCGCGGTCTTCATGACAAAATACCTTTGGCTCATGAACGACACTCCCGGCCAGGCCATGGGCGAAGCATCTGCGACAGAAAAAGTGCATCTCTTTACCTTCGCGGTCTATATCACACCCCTGCTGGGAGCCTTCATCTCGGATGCCGTCTTTGGGAAATACAAGACGATCATCCGCCTCTCTGTTGTATATTGTGCAGGCCATGCCGCACTCGCTCTGATGGGCATAAAAGGTGACGCGGCGATCTGGTTTGTCGTCGGGCTGGCTCTGATCTCCCTGGGATCTGGAGGCATTAAACCGTGCGTATCAGCTCATGTAGGGGACCAGTTCGGTAGATCCAACGGGCACCTTTTGACACGGGTCTTCAACTATTTCTACTGGTCGATCAACCTGGGGGCTTTTCTCTCTACCATGCTCACACCGTGGCTTCTTGAGTGGTATGGTCCGCACCTTGCGTTCGGAGTTCCCGGGGTTCTGATGATCCTCGCGACGATTGTATTCTGGTTGGGACGGAACCGCTTTATCCATGTTCCTCCCGGAGGAAAAACCTTTATTCGAGAGACCTTCAGCCCAGTGGGGATCAAGGCCATGGCAAAGCTTTCGGTTCTTTTTCTCTTCGTCGCGATGTTTTGGGCCCTCTTTGATCAAACCGCTTCCCGGTGGGTATTTCAGGCCAGGGAGATGGACAGAAACTTTCTTGGTGTCGAGTGGCTGGAATCCCAGATCCAAGCGGTCAACCCGATTCTGATCCTTACCTTCATTCCCCTCTTTACCTTCATCCTCTATCCAAAGATCGGAAAGATAATCAAGCTTACACCTCTACGAAAAATAGGGGCCGGACTATTCCTGATGGGTGCAGCCTTTATCCTGAGCTCTACCATCCAAGAGTGGATTGATGCTGGGAAAAGACCCAATATTGGATGGCAGATGCTCGCTTACCTGCTCCTTACCGCGGCCGAAATTCTTGTCTCCATCGTGGCACTAGAGTTCTCATACACTCAGGCTCCTCGCACAATGAAGTCGATGATTCTCGGCCTCTTCCTCGCGGCGGTTGCCCTGGGCAATCTTTTTACTGCGGGAGTCAATCATTATATCCAGATTCCGGAGCCGGGAAATGGAGTCCAGAAGCGGCTGGAAATCGTTGCCGCGCAGAATCACAAGTCTACAGCCTACGAGACTCACCCGGGAAAAGACGGATCAAAAGGAACTCCTGATGACCTCGTCTACTCACTTCAATTCGGCAGCCAGATACAGGTTGCCGTACCTGGCTCGGAGTCCCTGGAGGTTGCTGCATCGAGAATCGAATCTTGGGTCCTTGCTAACGGCTCAAAATTACCCCGTAGTGAGGAGGGTGAAAATGAGTTACTGGGATTAAAGGACACATGGGGGCAACCTCTGAATTATCACCTCGAAAACAGTCAAACTGCCCGTATCACCAGTATGGGACCGGACGGGCAGCGACAAACCGAGTGGGATGTGGGCATTCGGATCAAGCTCAGGCAAGAGCAGAGGGCACTGGCTAAATCCTGGACGGAGTCCTTCCGCCCCGATCGTCCTTGGCTCGAGCGCCGCAAGGAGGAATTGGGCTATCGAGAGGAGCAGAACGAACAGGAAACAGGACTATTCACACGGAAATTTTTCGCGGGCGGAGGAGAGCGCCTCGAGGGAGCTTCCTATTACTGGTTCTTTACGGCATTGATGTTCCTGACCGCCATCATCTTCATCCCCTATGCACGATTTTACAGGGGAGAAACGATCCTTCAGGAATAGAAACTCTTCAAGGCGCTCCGCTCTCGATGCTTACCGATAGTCATTGCCATCTCGGTTCTCACAAGTTTGCAGAGGACGAACTTGGCCCGCTCATCGACCGTGCGCGTGACGCCGGGGTCACTCGTATGATGACCCTCGCAACGAACTTGGAGGACATCCCCCGTAATCTTTCCATCGCAGAGAAATTTCCTGAGGTCTACGCATGTGTCGGGATTCATCCCTGTGATGTCCATGAGACCCCCGATGACTATCTCGAACCCCTTCAGGAATTCGCCACTCATCATCGTGTTGCCGCAATCGGAGAAACCGGTCTCGATTATTTTCACCCAGCTCCAAAGGGCTGGACCGAGGAGAGCTACCATCAGCGGCAAAGGGACTTTCTCAGACAGCACTTCGTGCTCGCTGTAGAAACGGGACAGAATGTCGTCATTCATACTCGTGACCGCCAAGGAGATGCTTCCTTCAGCGATGCCCTCGCCCTCTACAAACCGTTTGCGAGCAATCTGCAGGCTGTCTTTCACTGCTTTCCGGGACCCTACTCACAGGTAGAACGCGTTCTGGAGTTGGGGGGGCTGGTTTCGTTCACAGGTATTGCCACCTTCAAGAATGCAGCCGGAGTAGTCGACGCGGCTAGCAGAACACCAGCCGGAAGAATCATGGTGGAAACCGATTCCCCCTACCTTGCTCCTGTCCCACATCGTGGGAAACGCTGTGAGCCGGCCTATATCCGGCACATCGCTGAAGCCATCTCACTGGCGCGCTCGGAACAACTGGAAGAATTCTGCGCTCACACCGAGGCTACAGTAGATCGCTTCTTCAAAATCGGAAAATAGACGAACCGCTCCTCCAGCACATTCAACGTGCTAGAAAAGCGGCAAAAATATTTCGTATTTCCGTAGTAATAGATTACTATTCTTCTCATGAGGATGACTCACTACTCAGCCATTGGATTGTCGATCGTATTTGTTTCATGTTCGGCACTCGACCCTGACTACGCTGAATACAAGAAGTTGAAGGACGCACAAGGGGCCAGCCAATCTCCCTATGGCCAGATCGATGACTTTGGAATCCCCGGCGCTGGACCTGAGGGAGCCCCCTATCAGCCACTGCCTTCAGTTCTGAACAGTCCTTCGGCTCCGGCTCCCATTCCGTCTCTTCCTGGAGCGGCCCCGGCACCAATCCCATCCTTCCCCGGCGCAGTCCCCGCGGCAAACACCGTGCCTCATAGTGTGGCAAAGGGTGACTCCCTCTGGGGTCTGGCAAAGCGTTATAATACAACCGTGGAGGCAATCCAGGCTGCCAATGGAATTTCAGGAACTAATATCCAAGCAGGGCAGACTCTTCAGATTCCAAATAACAATTGATCCAGCGCTTCTCCACCTCGGTGCGAGTTTCTTTATTCGCACTGCTTCTGTTTTCTCTCTCACTGCCCGGATCCTCTCAGGAGGCTCGAGAGGAGCAGAGTCGAAAAGTCCTCATCCAGAATCTTTTCGAGGCGGATAATGAGAGCAATCTGAATGATGCCATCAAGGCCGCCGAAGCGGGTGGCGTGGCGAAGCAGGTCACTCTGGAAGCTCGCTTTCTCTTTCTCGTTGATCAGGAGGACTTCGCGGCAGTCGCCGCTCTTGGTCCGCTACTCGAAAGGCAGAAAAAATTCTTCCGTATAGATGACTCAGTTATCTTCAGTGTTCCGGAGGAGTTCTACTCCATAATTGAATACTGTTTCGCCCTCGAGGCTCTGGGAAATGGAGAGCTTGCCGGTTTTGAAACCCATATCAAAGAGGCTTTCTGGTTGAGCCCTCGACAAGCGACAGCCTTCGCCCCCCATATCGACAAGCTGCGTCGCGAGCAGGCCCTGGTTAATATGAAGGTGAATCTTGACCAAGCATTCCTGAGGCAGGCCGATCAAAAAAAGGTGCTTCTGAAGACCTTGATGATGGGTGGCGATTATCTGGTGATACATTTCTGGTCACCTTGGAGTACTGAGTCGGAGGCCTTCCTTCCCGACTTTCTCGCGATGGTGGAAACCCTGGAGTCGCACAAGATCCCAGTGGTTTCAATTCTCATTGAGCCGGGTCAAGAGGCGTTGGTCGAAGCACGAAAATTTTGTACGGATCTCATTCCCCGTAAAACAGGAGATTGGGTTGTGGATAACTCCAAGCGATCTCTCGCACGGAAACTGCGCGTCCTCGAACTCCCAACCATCACCATTCTGCAACGCGATGGATCTGTTTTGTTCAGTGGCCATCCGTCAGAGAAGCTCCTCTGGTCCACCTTGAAAAAGGTCGATCCAAAATTGGAACGCCCACGCCTCAAGCCAACTCCCTGACCGCTTTCAGTAGGGCTCGCTCTAAAACGCCCTTGATGTTCAGCCCTCCCGTTCTTCGGGAAAGAGTTTTAATAGGGCCACGTGCATCATACGTCGAATTCACCAATTAGAACGGAATTCCCTATAAAAATAGCATTTTCATGGAGCCTCTCTCTCAATTCTTTCTGCGATATCCAGTTAAGGATTTCTCTTGTCGTCAGGATCCACGAAAAACAGAACCGCATGTCGGATCAGCCCCGCCCATCTAACCTCGAGCTGCAAGCACTCTCAGTTCTTTACTCTCTCGGTTCATCTACAGTCTCCGTTATCCGTGATCATCTCCCCGATGAAAGACCACGCGCATACACAACTGTCCTCTCGGTAATGCAATGCCTCGAGCGAAAGCAACTCGTCGAACACGTGCGTGAAGGACGATTGTACATCTACAAAGCAACTAAAAGTCAAGAAAGTATCGTCTCTCCACTAGTAAAAGATTTTCTCTTAAACGCTTTCGGAGGCAGTGCAGGTCGCGCTATTCTCCACTTACTCTCTGACGAAGCGTTAGCTCCAGATGAGAGAACCGCCGTTGAGCGCAAACTCAAACAGCAAAGAGCCATGGCTGCAAAGAAGAAGACCACAAAAAGAAAACCCGCTGCAAAGCGGAAACCTGCTGCAAAGCGCAAACCTGCTAAGAAGGCCGCTAAGAAGCCCGCTAAGAAGGCTGCTAAGAAGCCCGCTAAGAAGGCTGCTAAGAAGCCCGCTAAGAAGGCTGCTAAGAAGCCCGCTAAGA
>PBTP01000141.1 GCA_002729275.1 Roseibacillus sp.
ACTGAGATTGACCGGAGTATCTCCCTGAGAAGACAGCACTACTCGAAATCGTTCATTCTCCTCAGCTTCGGCATCTCCATTAATCGAGACCGAAAAAGTCGCATTCAAGCGGCCCGCTGGAATCGAAACCGCCACATCGAACGCCTGAACGTAGTCACTCCCCGCCACAGCCGTGTCACTCTCGGTGGAGTAGAGAAAAGTAGCACTCTCCTCCAGCGGCTGGCTGAGGCTGATTATAAACTGAAGGTTTCTTGTTCCAGAGTCCCCCTCTGCCACCTCGGCATCGGACAAGGCAACCTCAACCTCACCCAGCGAAACTCCATTCAAGGTCAGCAAGCCCGTTCCATCCGGGTCAAGCCAGTCGCGCAGCCTCGACCCTGAGGAACCTCCTCCTTCCCAGCCCTCGGAAAACTTACCATACCAATCAGCATCATCATTTCCACAGTCTGCGTCGCCTCCACTCAACTGGCCTACCATACGGCCGTTCTGGTCGAAAATCGGAGAGCCCGAGGACCCTCCCTCCGTCGTACCATGATCCCAGTCGATAATCATCCAGTGGGTTCCATCAGCGCTACTGACCGAGCTGTAATCCCGTGTTGAGCGCAGAGCGTCAAAGTCAAAGCTTATCCGCTTTTCAGAGGTAGCAGGGAAATGAATACCTACAGCCATTTCAGGTATTTCTCCAGTTCGCGACCATCCGGCAAGATAGACGTCGTGCTCAGGGTCAATCGGATCGTCGAGCTCGACGAGAGTCATATCAGCGGCGGTATAACTGGCCCGCAGAATAGCCCCGCTGTTGAAATCACTGAGCGGCCCATTCCCATCTCCACCATTCTGAATACTCCCCGGTGTTCGGCAGGAGCTGTTCTCATGGTTCCAGTAAACCACCATGCTGGGTGCATTCGAGGAAGTTACCCCACAATGATCCGCAGTAATGAAGTATGGGCTCCTATCACCACGCGCATTATTGACCGCGCTACCTGAACAGGTGTCCTCACCATTGAGGGTATAGGCCCCAGCAGCCCGGATTTGATCTCGATATTGATCGATCGCTGGGCCCACTCCCGACTCGGCAGCCGAGCAAACAACATCTATATGGCAGTCCCCATCAGGAGCTTCATTACCAATTTTCCACGCACCCGCTGCGAAGCTCAGGGCACGGAACCCCCTGTTAACCAAGGCAAGCTCCAGCTCGACTCTGCCTCGCTCATCATCCGGCAGCTCTAATCGCAAATCGATCTCTGAAGCCGCCACAACTGGAGTCCATAATTCCCCATGACTTTCATTATCTCTGGCAGTGAACGGCCTCACCAGCAACTGCCCCCCGGCTCGCAGTTCCAGACGCGCATTTTCTGGCAGAAAGAAACGGGAGAACCCCAGATTCAAATTCACCGCACCCGGAGCTTCGATTCGAAAGCTCCACTGTGCTTTCCCGTCACGGACTTTCCACTCACCATGCTCTCCCGGGTTAATGTTGACCGGTAGTCGCGTGGCAAAACGAAGTGGATGCACCTTCCGAGGAGGATGTTCCCGAAGAAGCTTATCCGAGTCAAAATTCGGAAGCTTCAGTATTGATCCAGAAAGACCTCGGTTTGACTCCGTCCTCTGCGCCGAATTCAACTGCGCGCCCAGGTAGCGGATCGGATTTTTCTCTTTGGGAGCGCCCTCGCAAACAACGGATGCGGGACTCTTTTTCTCCTGAAGTAAAAGCACAAGCGCAGTGACGACCAATAGCAGAGTGGCTCCAACCCATATGACTGATCGTCTTTCCATCGTCATCACTTAGATTGCCACCGCACCCGTGCGACGAAAGCGAAAGTTTTGAGAAATGACGAGCGTGAGATTCGGTTCTGTCTTGCCAATCCCAAGCCTCCGTGAAGGAATTCGAGTCATGGCGAAGACACTTCCTGCACACATATTTGGACTTTTCCTGATCTCTCAGGGACTTCTCTCTCTCGCGGCCAGTCCAGAGCGCCCGAATGTGGTCTTCTTTCTGGTAGACGATTTGGGGTATATGGATATTGGCGCCTATAATCCGAACTCCTTCTACGAGACACCAAATTGTGACCGCATCGCGGCGGCGGGATGCCGCTTCACCAACGGTTATGCCGCCAACCCAGTCTGCTCGCCCACGCGGTATTCCATCATGACGGGTCGTCATCCCTCCCGACCCGACGCTACTAACTTTTTCTCGGGGCGACGAAGTGGCCGCTTCCTGCCCGCTCCTCTTCATGACCGAATGGATCTCGATGAGGAAACCCTCGCTGAAGCATTCAGGGAGGCTGGATATAAAACATGCTTCGCTGGGAAATGGCATCTCGGCCCCACCCCTGAATTCTGGCCAACCAAGCAGGGCTTCGATATAAATTTCGGAGGCCACAGCCGCGGCATGCCTCGAAGTTTTTTCTCCCCCTATCAAAATCCCCGTCTCTCCGATGGACCGAAAGGAGAGCATCTGCCGGCACGTCTTGCGGAGAATTGCGCCCAGTTTATCACCAGCCACAAGACGGGGCCCTTTTTTCTCTACCTGTCATTCTACTCGGTGCACACCCCGCTACAGGGCAAGCCCGACCTTGTGGCAAAGTATCGGGAAAAATTGGCCAAAATGCCTCTCGCCGATGGCGAATCTGCCTTTGGCTCGGAAGAGCAGGTCTCGCAGCAGCAAGGCAAGAACGGATCCACGCGTAAGGTCCGTATCCGCCAGCGGCACCCAGTCTACGCTGCGATGATGGAATCCATGGATAAAGCAGTAGGCCATGTCCTTGACTCCCTTGAGAGTAACGGACTCACAAAAGAAACCATTGTCATTTTCATGTCTGATAATGGTGGGCTTTCCACCTCGGAGGGCAGCCCAACTTCCAATGTTCCACTCCGCGGCGGCAAGGGGTGGCTTTACGAAGGCGGGATCCGGGAGCCCTACATGATCTCCGCTCCGGGCCTCACCCGAGGCGGAACAGTTTGCCATTACCCGGTCACCTCGATGGACTTTTATCCCACCCTTCTTGACCTCGCCGGCATTCCTGCAAGACCGAAGCAGCACCTCGACGGCAAATCCCTTGTGTCACTGCTCCGGGATCCGGAATCCTCACTTCCCCGCAAGTCACTCCATTGGCACTATCCGCACTATTCAAATCAGGGGGGATTTCCCGGCGGCGCGATCCGACAGGGCGACTACAAGCTGATTGAAAGGTTCGAAGATGGAAGGGTCCACCTTTTCAATCTCGCAGCTGATCTGGGAGAAAAGGAAGATATGGCCGAAAAACACCCCGAGAAAGTCCTCACAATGCGCAAGGACCTTCATGAATGGTATCGCAAGGTCGACGCCAAATTTCTCCGGCAGAAACCAGGTGGGCCAAGGCCTTGGCAGCCTTGAGGGGCCTGCAGAGGTTCTTCCCAGCAACACATGGAGCTACTCCAGGTCCATTACCAGAACTCGCTCCCACCAATTCTTGAAATCCTCTACGAACGCCATGTGATGAGGATCGTTACCCTGGTAGGCATCATGATCCTCCATCGTTGCGAACTTAAACGAGAGAGCGTAATCCCATGAGTGATCGGTCACGGGGCGCTCTTCGGTCGCTGCCGGCTGACCCCAGCACCCACTCTCAAGAGTCTTTGACTCCATGAGCTTACTCATTCCTGCTTCAAATTTCGAGCGCCCCGATGGATTGTCCCGCTCCTCCTTCAACCAGAAATACACATGATGCTCCATGGGTGGAGGGTTAGCCGGGTTCTCCCCGGGGTAAAAGGGGAAAGATTCACTTGATTCTCTTACGCATTTTCCAGTGTGGAATATTCACCTCGAGAAATTTCTCTCCCTCTCGGGCGAAACCGAGCTTTTCATAAAAACCCAACGCCGTCGCCCGGGCATGCAGTTCAATGATGGAGATATTTTCTCCGGAAAGCACCTGCTCAACCCCACATATCAAGCGCCGACCCCATCCGGCAGACTGACAATCCAGGTCGACAGCCATCTGCCGCAGCTTGACCACCCCGTCGCCCACCGCGCGAATTACAAGGCAGGCGATAATTCGCCCTTCCACTGCGCACCCGAAGTGGCGCTCCTTTTCCTCCCATGACTTCTCCTCCTCCGTCCATTCCAGATTAAGTGGGTCACGTAGGATTCGCTTCCTCAGAGCCAGCATGCCAAAATAGGCCTCTGACCCAAATCCTGCCTCTTTTACAACCATGGCTGAGAAGTGCTGCTTGGCAGATTTCACTGCCCCCCACTGATCAATTTCTCCCATCCCACTGGCTGGGTCCAGGCCTGCTCCTTCTGCCCAGCATAGGAGGGGTTTGGATGATCCCTTGAAGAGGTCACCCTCGCACGAACATATAGTTCGTCTCCTCTCAGACGGTAGACCGGCTGAAGGGATTCTGAAACCGCCAACTCTTCCCCCACAGCAGCCTCCTCGCCGCTGCGGGTGCCGATAAATTGGGTTTTGTAGGCTACCCCGGGCTGCCCTTTGATCTCCAATTCGACGATGCCCGCCCGGAACGACACATCCCGCAGTGTCACTCCGGAGGAGCCATAGAATTCGCCGCTCTCCAGCGCCCTCATAAGAAGATCCGCCTCAAGGCGCTCCGCCCTGACCATGATCCAGCCCCGTCCGGGAGAAACGTTACCCCCATGATACTCGTGTGAGTCATCGGTCGCGATGCCATACAAAGGAGCCGCCTTCAATTTTCTGAGTCGGATAGCATTCGCCATATCCCAGAGCTGCTCGTCCCCGGGGTGCGTTTCATCACCGAGATGATTAATCCCTGGATGGCCGTTGTAGACCTCGAAAAACTGCTCCTCGACCACTTCAGCCAACTGCTCTGCCGTGAATGAGAAATGGAAATTCGGATGGTTCAAGTGTGCCACGATAGGCTTGCCAAGACGCTCTGCCTGCTCCCGGACCATTCGAAGGTTGTTCCGCATCGTATCAACCACGGATGTTCCCTTCTGCGGCGGAATCAATTCCTCAAGGTTCAGCGCGTTGATGTGCACCTGATGCCTTTCGAAACGATCAGTAATTTCTTCTGCTTCAATGAGCAGAAAGCGCCCCTCTTCCTCAAACTCAGACCGAAGTTCATCGAGTGTTCTCAGGCGAACCTCCTCAGCGCTTTCCTTTCCCCGGACCTCGACCCAATCCTCACCAAATCGCTTGCGGTATTTGTCCAAGGCGGAAGGCCCATCAGCTTTCTGACGACCCTTGATCGCGGCACTCTTCATCCACTTTTCTCCCCGGCTGAGAATGTTGTGGTCCGAGAGGGCAAGGAAGTCATATCCCTCCCCCTTATACCAATCCACTACCATATCGGGAAAATCATTCCCATCACTCCACAGGGTATGAGTATGAGTATTTCCCTTGAACCATGGCAGGTATACCTCCTTTTCCTTTTCCTTCTGGGCACGCGGCAAGAACAGAATGACCCCCAGGCCGAGCACGACCCCCACCAGCAACAGATGATATTTCTTCATAGTCCTGAGCTAGTAAATCGTTTGTGAGCACAAGAGATTTCAGCCTATCTTACTTTTTTCGCCCCTGAATCTTTCGGGACTCCTCCTTTCCGATCTCCCTGATGAAGACATTGCGCCAGCGAATCTCACCTCCATGCGTCTGCAACTGAATTGGTCCTTTCTCCGGAAGCGAACCCTTCTTGTCGAAATAGTTCTGTAATCGCGCATGATCGACCACCAGCTTTCCATTCAAATGAATGGTCACAAGGTCTCCAGCCATAATGATACGGAAGCTGTTCCACTGGCCAAAGGGCTTATCAGCGAGGTCCAGTGGGTCCTTTCCAGGCCAGCTTTTGGGATTGTTCCAGAGACCGCCTGAGCCCTTGTCGGCCCCAATATCCCACTTCCCCCCCGCCTCGGTAAAATCCCAGATCTGAACCTGAGGAATTCCCCGGAGGTAGATTCCGCTATCCGCCTTGGCCACCGTCTTGTATTCGAGCAGTAACTCGAAGTCCCCATAATGTTTTTCTGTACTGAGGTAGAGCCCCCGACCATCGTTGACCAGCTCATCATTCTCGACGCTCCAGTGCTTACGGATATCCAGCAGGCTCTTGGCTTTCTTTTCAGCCAGCTTCTCCGGGCTAAGCGCCATCCATTTGGCTGGGTCCTCAGTTCCAATTCCCCACCATCCCTTTAGATCCTTTCCGTTGAAGAGAGCAGAGAAGCCCTCAGGCGGCCGGACCCCCGGGTGGTCATTCGCGACCGCTGAGATTCCGGCAGCAAAAGTGATCAACAAAAAGGCGGTGAACGCTTGGGTCAATTTGGATTTCATAGGGAGAAAGACAGATAACCTGCATATTCTAACCCCCCGACGGCAAGTGGCTATTGCAAAATTTTCTCTCGCTTACTATTCCTGCACTAATGCGTCACTTCCCTTTGCTTCTCTTTCTCTGCTCAATCCTTTCGGTTCAACCCTCCATGGCCCGACAACCCAACGTTGTCCTCGTCATCACTGACGACCAGGGATATGGCGACCTCGGATGCAATGGACACCCCTGGGTAAAAACTCCTCATCTGGATAAGCTGCACGCCGAAGCAGTCGCATTGGATGACTACCATGTCGCTCCTACCTGCTCACCTACCCGCTGTGGCCTGCTCACGGGACACTGGACCAACCGTACAGGGGTGTGGCACACCGTGAACGGCCGGTCCATGTTACGGGAAAATGAAATTACGCTTGGCCAGCTCCTCAAGGATAACGGTTACCATACCGGGATGTTCGGCAAATGGCATCTTGGGGATAACTTCCCCTACCGTCCAGAGGATCGGGGTTTCACGGAGGTCTATCGCCATGGAGGAGGAGGAGTGGGGCAAACCCCGGATCTCTGGAATAACAATTATTTTGATGGCCGCTACTGGCATAACGGCAAGATCGTCTCCGCCAGGGGATTCTGCAGTGACGTCTTCTTCGACTACGGCATTCAATTCATCCGGGACTCCGTCCGCGAGGAAAAGCCCTTCTTCGCCTACATCTCGACAAACGCCCCACACGGGCCCCTGCATTGTCCTCAGAAATACATGGATCTCTACCCGGGACGCAGCAAGGCAGAGCAAGCTTACTACGGGATGATCTCGAATATTGATGATAACGTCGGCCGGGCCCGGCGTGCTCTTGAAGAACTGAAAATAACCAACAACACCATCTTCATCTTCACCACCGATAACGGGACGACTCTCGGCAGAAACATATTTAATGCCGGAATGAAGGGCTCCAAGGGAAGCGAGTATGATGGGGGGCACCGGGTTCCATTCCTCGTCCACTGGCCCGCTGGCAACCTCAACAAGAAACAATCCGTCAACACCCTCACATCCTTTGTCGATATTGTTCCGACTCTCCTTGATCTTTGTGGAGCCAGTAAGGTTCCCCCTGCCCTCAAATTTGATGGAACTTCGATCAGCAAGCTACTCAAGGAAGGTGATCACAAGGGCTGGCCGGATCGATTTCTGATCACAGATTCGCAGCGGGTCAGGGATCCTATCAAGTGGCGAAAGTCGTCCGTGATGTCCGAGCAATGGCGACTGGTAAATGGCAATGAGCTCTATCACATCGATAATGACCCCGGCCAAAAAAAGGATCTTTCAGCGGACAACCCCGAGCAGGTCAAAAAGATGCGCGCCTTTTACAACAGCTGGTGGGCCGAACTGGAGCCAACCTTTTCCCAGACCACTGAAATATACCTGGGACACAAGGATCATCCCCGCGTCTCCCTAACTTCCCACGACTGGATTCAGGAGCAGAATCCACCCTGGAACCAGGGTCATATCCGCAAGGGGTCAGGGGCGCAGGGGGGGAAACACCGAGGCCACTGGGCAGTCAAGGTTGTCAAGGCAGGGAAATATTCCTTCGAGATGCGCCGCTGGCCCGAAGAAGCGGATATCCCGATCAATGCCGGCGTTCCCGCCCTCCCAAACGTTCCCGGTTCAAGCAAGGCTTTCAGCACCATCCCGGGAAAAGCCTTCGACTTTGAGAAGGCAACCCTCCGCATTGATGGCAATGACCTTGCCTCCGCCCCCGTTGTAGATTCAGAGAGCCACGTCAAACTTACCGCAACCCTCACCGCTGGATCACACCGCCTGGCTCCTTTCTTCACTGCCTCCACCGGTGACGAACTGGGGGCATATTACCTCATCGTCGAGCCTGCGCCCTGAGGTGGAATATCTACGTCGGGAAGAGGTGTTTGAGCTCATTCCCTCACTTTGGCGAAATGACTCGGCATCTTCCTACGTATCCTGATATATCTAACTCTTTCTCCTTTCTACCAACCCGGAAAAGCGCGCTGCCCCTGCTACGCTCATCCAAACAGGAACACTCCTCATTATGACCACCCGTATTGTTCTCCCCGCCCCTGCTCTCGCCGTAGCAGTTACTGCTTTTCTCGGCCTTACAACAATCGGCCGATCCGCAGAAGAGGCTCCCAAGGTGAATCAGAAGCAGCTTCTTGAAGCTCTGAATCAGAAAAAAACTCAGGCTCTCGCTGAGGCTGAGGAGGCTCAGTTACTCATCTCGGGCTACGAAGAATTCCTCGAGGACCCAGAGCTCAATGCGGAGGAGCGGCCTGAAATCCGCAAAAGCCTCATCAAGGAGAGGTCGCGCTACAAACAGCATCGCTCGAGGGCTGGAAGAATTCAGGTGGCCCAGCAGGAACTTCGCCGACTTCCCCACGATCCCGCGGTCAACCTCCACACATTGAAAGAGGCCTATGCGGGGCTTGATTCCCTTGCCGCACGGGGAAAGGAAGCCTGGAATGAGGTGCTTGCAACCCGGGAAAAGTTTGTGGGAAATCTTGAGCGGGAACACGAGCAGCACCTCAGAGACGCACAGGACGCGCTTCGCACGTTGAATGTAAAAGAGCAGGCAACCGAACTTCTGCTACACTCCGTCGACCCAAACTCGGGCAATACCTCTGACTCTGAATTTTTTGTGACCCTCAAACTCCCAGCTGTCAGGACGGCTGTGGAGCGGGGATTTCGGATTGCTGCCAACCCGAACGATAAGCAGCGGCAGGCTCAAACCACACTTTTAGCCCTGATCGCCTACTCCCAATATTTTTGGGATCACTACAGTGGGAAGCGTTCCCTTCTGGGTGAGGATGAACTCCCCTCGGACCGCCATCGCAATATTTTTGGAGTGCCCGACGGCAAGGTCCTCACCAGCGACATGATCACACACAACAATAGCCACTTTTACTATCTCGCCCCAAAAGCACGCGAACGCTTCAACAAGACTCTGGAAAGGATCTGGGGCGAGGAGGCCCTGTCAGTTACGACGTGGAACCAGAAATATGATGAGCAGTTCGCGCACGCCTGCCGCGCTCTTGCCACGGTCAGCAACGACTACCTTGTTCCAAACCCAGAGGTTTTTACCATCATGGAGAAGGTTGAACTTCTTCTTAATGAACTCGACCTCGTTCATAAGGCCATCAACCAGCTGGACTCCAACTATCGAGCCCAGATGGCCACAGCCAAGCAGTTTGGAGATGAAGCACGACTCTCCTCCGCGCATTACAATGCAGAGATCTGGAGCAAGGAAGCAGAACGCCTACTTGGAGGATTTGAACAGGGGCACGCCCTCCTGGCACAGCAATTGAGAGATTCCGGCGAGGAGGGGTGGATTCCAGACGCTCGCAGGATCTCTGAAAGCGCTCTTATTATCGGCAAAGCACAGAAACGCTTCTATTCTGTCCGCAAGGTCAAGAATGACCTCAAGGAGCTGCTTTCTGACCGTTAGTGTCTCCGATATGGCGGGAACTCTCGTCTCTGAGCGGCAATCCGGCTCACACCCTTCTGCTTGACGAGCGGAACGGCCTCCCGACTCCCAGCTCCGGGAACGAGGCCCCAGAGCGATGTGGTGGAGCAAAACCTGTGACAAAATATTGACCCCCTCACCAAAGCAGGCACTTTCCACCATGCCCTTTCGATACTCCCGAGTTACTTGGGCCTCAACTCATCCGCCTATCATGAACCCTCTTATATCCACTGTTCTTGCCACGACCTTGATGGCTTCTTCTGTCTATTCCGCAAGACCGGATTGGCTCCAGTGGAGAGGCCCAACACGGGATAGTAAGATTCACAAATCTGCCAAGGCTTGGCCCAGTAAACTGACTGAGGGCAACCTTAAGAAGAAATGGGCGGTCGATCTCGCGGAGGGCTACTCCTCCCCGGTTGTCGCAGGCAATCGGGTCATCACGGTAGAGACGAAGTCCAAGAAGAACGAAATCGTTCGTGCCTTCGACCGTGACTCTGGAAAACAGCTCTGGGAAACATCCTGGGCAGGGTCCATGAAAGTTCCCTTTTTTGCTGCCAAGAACGGTAGCTGGGTCCGCAGTTCACCAGCGTCTGATGGCAAGCATATTTATGTTGGTGGGATGGTGGATGTCCTTGTCGCCCTTGATCTTACTTCCGGAAAAGAGAAGTGGCGCGCCGATTTTCCAAAGACTGAGAAGACCACAAAGCCGCAGTTCGGCTTTGCGTGTTCTCCCTTGCTCGACAAGGACAGTATCTACGTTCAGATCGGGAGTGCTCTCCGCAAGATCCGCAAGGATAATGGAGAGACCATGTGGAAATCTCTCGCTGATGAGAGAGCAATGTTTGGCTCTGCATTTTCATCACCGGTTCGTGCCCGGATCGGAAAGCGCGACCAGATTGTGGTGCAAACCCGTATGGAACTCGCGGGAATCGCCCCGCATGATGGAAAAGTCATCTGGAAGACTCCGGTCAAAGCCTTCCGGGGAATGAACATCCTCACTCCTACCGTTATCGACGACAAGGTGTTCACCTCTACCTATGGTGGTGGCACCTTCTGGTATGGAGTCGAAACCAAGGGGAACAAGCAGGACATCTCCTCCCTGTGGCAGCATAAGGTTGAAGGGTACATGTCCTCGCCAGTCGTCGTTGATGGCCTGATTTACATGCATGGACGCGACAAGCGTTTTCACTGCATCGATCCGGTGAAAAAGGAAGTCCTCTGGTCCACCGGGGAGGTATTTGGTGATTACTGGTCGATGGTAGCAAACGGAAATCAGATCCTCGCATTGGACAGCCGGGGATACCTTCTTCTCATCAACGCCAGCCCGGAAGGCTTCAAGCCCGCCGGCAAGATCGAGGTAAGCGGCCGAGCAACCTGGGCTCATCTCGTTGTGTGTGGGAATGAAGTTTATATCCGGGACCTCAAAGGCCTCACCGCCTACAGCTGGAAGTAATCAGTAGAACCAGGCCCGTTCAGTCGAGAATATCCTCCGTCGGCTTTTTCTTCGGCAGGGGCTTCTTCCCAGGCTTCTGGGCCGGCGGCTTCCAGTCAGGATGAGGGGTAGCCCGGATCTTCCGTTCTCCGAGGTTCAGGGTCTGGCGTACAGCATCATCCGCGAAGATCCAGCCGACCGGAATCCGCTTGTCCTCAGCGATTCTCCGAACACTGATATAGTGCTCGAATGAATCTCTGGTCACAAAAAACCGGAGATAGTCTCGGTCGAATGATGCCGCAACCATCACCTTGTTGCCAGCGGATCTCGGTTTTGCAAGATCCTCAAGATCTTCCCCCTTCCCATCCCTTGGGTAACAGAAAACCTGTAGATGCCCGTTCTCGTGCAGCTTGAATTCATACCGGAAAAGGGGGTGGCTTTCCGTTAATTTATCCAGAAGTGGTATAATTTTGTTTCTCTCATAGCGACTCTTGTATTTGGGGTCGCGGGATAGCAGATCCTTCCTGGGTATTACCTTGGCTGCGATGGCGTCGAGGATTCCCTCGCGGTCGAAATGAATCAATTTTCCACCGCGAATGATCATACGGATCTCTTTCGCTTCCTCTTCAGGAATACGGGGGTTAGGAAGGCGAACCAGTTTAGGCTTCCTGCTTCTGAGACTTTCCTCTTCCTCCTCTGCCTTACTTCTCAACTGTGCCAGTTTGCCACCCTCGGATACCAGCTTCTGTTTTAGCTCCTCAACCTCCTGCTCAATGATTGCCAACTCAAGATCCAGCTTCTTGAAACGAGCTTCGCTGTTTCTGAACTCTTTCCGATCCGCGATCAAGGCCCGCAAATTCCCTCGTGCCTTCTCCACATCCTCAGGGGTCACCATCTCGGGCTCTTTCAGCTGATCGAGGCGCTCCATTACGATTTTCTCCTTCGCCTCCAGCTCAGACATCATCGCAACGGTCACTTCCGGGAGGTTGGCTCGAATCCGCTTGGCCGCACTCGAGACGTTCACCTGAGTGACAATCAAAACAACGATAAGAACCCCTACCACATTCGTCATAGTATCGAGAAGAGAGTCCAGGCTCCCCATCGTATCATCTCTTTTTCTACGTCGTGCCATGGCCTTGTCAGCGCCGTTTACTGAAGAATTCTTTGAGGTCCAGATCTCCTCCGCCGACCAGAGGAACCTTACTTGTCACCGCACCAACTCCCCGCGCGAAATCACGAGCCGCATAGAAACTGGACCGCGCATCATCCCTTACAAGAAATACGATGATACGGTTTTCCCTGGATGCCACATACTCCACCGCCTGCCGGAACTTTGCATTCTTTGATATCTCCTTACGAGCTACCTCTACTCGCTGGGAAGGACTGTGAATGATCACTCCCTCCTTACGCGCTTCCACAAAAACAGGAGTAACCTTCCGGAAATAGTTGGAGTTCGAAAGAATCCTCAGGGGAAGACCCCTCCCAGCCTGCTTGGCAAGCTCTCCCAGTTTTTCCTTCCCTTTAACCAACCCCTCCTCAACCTTTTTAGTAGCGTCCCGGATTTTTTCCTGTTCCGCCTTCGCCTCGTCAACTTGACGGACAAGCGGAGGAACCTTTGACCCTTCCTTCCGCAGAGTCTCGATCTCTGCCGAGACCTTCTCAATCTGCTCCTTGAGCTCGGCCAGACCCACGGCATCAGCATTCGTCCGCTGAAGCTCCTGCTCCTTCAGCTCGATCTCAGCCTCCCGCTCTACAATTTCTTCCTGCAGTGCAACATAGTCTTCAGCCCGGGCGACCGCTTCGTCTTTCCGACCCTGAAGAACCTCTGACACACTTAGAGCGACAATCAGAATCGTGAGAGAGCCAATCAGGCACGCAAGGATGCTGAGGAATGGAAATAACGAGATCTCGGGTCCCGCAGATGTTCGCCCCCTGGCCATTGTCTGATATTAATTTTGCGATTTCTCCGGCTTTTCGACCACTACACTCAGAACCACTTCCTTTTTTTCTCAATCTTGACCTGCTTTCCGTCCAGTTCCCGAAGCACCTTGTTAAGCTCTTTCATTCCCTCCGCAAGCACTTGGAATGAGGCCCTCACCCTCTCCGATGTCGTCTCGAGAGTGTGCTTGGACTGAACCTCCAGGCTTTCCGCCATTGCCCCAACCTTCTCCTCAATCACGGATCGTTGCGAAACGATCGCAGCCGTGGTCTGCTCGACCAGTTGGAGCTGTTTCGCCTGTCCCTCGGCCATCCCCTCTCCAACCTCCCTTAACTGCTGTAGAAGGTCTTGCTGGCTCTCCGCAAGAACCGGGGCAAGGGCATTCGCAAGAGATCGGGTATTATCGGCAATATCTGAAACACCACCGGCATCACTGAGCCTCTTAAGAAGATTTTCAAGGCAGTAACTGTCCACCGAGGCCAGGAGGTCCTCCTCCGCCTTCTGCATTCCACTGGCGGGAAAACTTAAGAGAATGCTCATGCAGAGAGCAACCAGAGTTGTATCAAAAGCAACTCCAAGCCCGACCGTTACCTCTGTCAACTGATCCATGAGCGAAGCCATCTCCTGAGTCCCCGACATACCTCCTGCCAATCCTGCAATAGCGGTCGAAATGCCAAGCACTGTCCCGATAAAACCCATGATCGGAATGGCCCAGAGAAACACTTTCACAAGGGTGTAGCTGCCACTGATCTTTCCCGCATCAATTTCGGACTGCATCTCCATCATGCTCGCTACCTCAGGGTTACTCTCACGGGCCTTAAAGTGCTCAAGACCCCTCCGAATCCGTCGAAGCATATAACTGTCCCCTAGCTTGGCTGGCAAAGTGGCCTGATAGCTAAGGAAGTTGTCGACATTCTGCGGAGTAATCGCATCCGCGATGGAAACAGGGAGAACGTCCATGATCAGCGCACGCCGCTCCACCTTCAGCCGCCGGTATTTCAAGATCATGATTCCGGCTGCCCATCCGAGGAAGAGAACCAGGACGAAAGGCACCCATCCGCGATCAAGAAAGAGAGCGCCAAAGTAAGCATCCTTGAAAGGAAGCATCATGAGCAGAAAGCCTGTGCCGATTGCAGCCCCGATGGCAAAGCCTGTCCACAGTTCACGGTTCCCGGCACTTCCCCAGTTCTGTCCCCCCGGGCTACCCTCTGCAGCAGGGACCTGCTGTTGGGAAACCGCACCCGGAGCGGCCAGGGATCCGAGAGCGGGAACGGTACAGTTTGTTCCACAGAAGGGGCACTTCACCTGGGTCTCTGAGGCGAATTGCTGGGCCAGAAGAGCCTGATTACAAGAGGGACAGGAGAATCTCACACCCCAGTTCATCCTATGTGAAGCATAAGTGCAACTCAGTGCATCGTATCCAGCTCCATCTAAATCCGCTCTTGAAAGGACCGCTACACCTGACTCGATCATTTCTCGCTTCCTATCTCCAGATTGTTCGCTTTCCATTCCCTGCCCTAAAGACCCGACCATGGGGCACTTTGCAGCATCATGAATACCATACACCTCCTCCTTCTAACGCTTATTATCAGTTTTGCGCCAGTCGCTGCCTCTGCAGAAGAAAACAAAGGCTCAAGTCAGGCACCCAATATCATCATCATCATGACTGATGATCAGGGTTATGCTGATGTAGGAAAGTTCGGCGCGAAGGGGTTCTCGACACCTCATCTGGACCGGATGGCGGACGAGGGGCTGCGCTTTACCAACTGGTATGTCCCTCAGGCAGTGTGTGGCGCCTCACGAGCCGGACTGCTTACCGGCTGCTACCCGAATCGTATTAACATGCTCGGAGCGCCAGGTCCGAGCTCGCGAGGGGGCATCGCCGACGGCGAGGTTCTTATCTCTGAGATGCTCAAGGACCGTGGTTACTCCACTGCTCTTTTTGGAAAGTGGCACTTGGGCCACCTCAGGAAGTTTCTTCCTCTCCAGCATGGTTTCGATGAATATTATGGATTGCCCTTCTCCAATGACATGTGGCCCTACCATCCCGGTGTCCGTCATCTCTCAATGGAAAAGCGACTCAAGCGCTGGCCTCACCTCCCTATGATTGAGGGCAACGAGATTATTAACAAAGAGGTCTCGCCCGAGGATCAGGTTGGCCTCACGACCTCTTATACTGAGAAGGCAGTAGACTTCATTGCCCGTAACAGGACTAAACCCTTCTTTCTCTACGTGGCCCACTCCATGCCTCACGTTCCTCTCTTTGTCTCAGAAAAATTCAAGGGTAAATCTGAACAGGGACTTTACGGAGATGTCATCATGGAGATTGACTGGTCTGTCGGCCAGATCCTTTCAGCGCTGAAAAGATTCGATCTGGCAGACAATACCCTGGTCTTGTTCACCAGCGACAACGGGCCTTGGTTAAGCTACGGAAACCACGCCGGAAGCGCTCATCCACTCCGCGAAGGAAAAGGAACCACATGGGAGGGAGGGCAGCGGGTCCCCTGTATCGTACGTTGGCCTCGGAGAATTCCTGCAGGCCAAGCGTGCCATACTCCGGCCATGCACATTGATCTTTTCCCCACGATCCAGAATATTGTGGGAGGCAAAGAGCCTCCTCACCAGATTGACGGGCGGGATATCACTGCCCTTCTCACTAATCCCGGAGAGGCAAAAAGCCC
>PBTP01000142.1 GCA_002729275.1 Roseibacillus sp.
CACCAAGAAGGTCGCCAAGAAAGCCACCAAGAAGGTCGCCAAGAAAGCCACCAAGAAGGTCGCCAAGAAAGCCACCAAGAAAGCCACCAAGAAGGTCGCCAAGAAGGTTGCTAAGAAAGCCACCAAGAAGGTCGCAAAGAAGGCAGCCAAGAAAGCCCCCAAAAAGGTCGCTAAGAAAGCTGCGAAGAAGGCGACCACCAAAGCGGTAGATTCCTCCTCACCAGCCAATGCCAGCGCGCCCAAGAAGAAGCTAGCCAAGGGAAAGAGCCGTATCGATACGCCTGAGATTCAGGAAAAGATGCGGGAGCTCATTAAGCTCGCCAAGGAACAGGACTATCTGACCTACGACGACATCCACGAGATTCTTCCCAAGGATCTTGTCGATCCAACCGACGTTGCTGCCATTCTCGATCGGCTGCGCAACATGGAGTTCAACATCATTGATTCCTCCGAGGTAGATCGATTTAAGGATAAGAAATCCTCTGATGATGCCGCGGAAGAAACGAAGGATCAGAAGCTCGATATTCTGGACGATCCAGTCCGGATGTATCTGAAGCAGATGGGGCAGGTACCACTGCTGACCCGTGAGCAGGAGGTCGAAATTTCCAAGCGAATCGAGGATGCCGAAATCTGCGTCCAGAAATTTCTCCATAAGTTCGGATTCACTGCGGATAGTTATCTCGCCCTTGCGGACAAACTTCAGCGAGGCAAGGAGCGCTTCGACCGCGTCATTCTCGACAAGAAGATCGAGAGCCGCGAGCGCTACATGAAGACCCTTCCGAAGCTCTGTGATCAGGTGCGCAATCTCCATGAAGACACCAGTAAGATCTTCAAGAAATTAAGCGCCAAGTCTGTCAGAGGAAAAAAGAAGCTGCTCACAAGCCTCGATAAAAACCTCACAACCCTTGCCCGTCTCTACAACCGGTTTTACTTCAAGCAGAAGGTTATCGAGGACTTTTGCGAGGAGGTCCGCGAAACGCAGACCAAGATCTGGCGCTACCAGCGCAAGCTCACTTCAAGACTTAAGGACAAGAAGGAGTTTGAGACTAAGCTGAAGGAACTCCAACTCTACTCCTGGCACGATCAGGAGCAGTTCGAATCAACCACCGGGGACCTGAATCATTGGCTGAGTGAAGCGCATAAAGCCAAGACCGAGATGGTCGAGGCTAACCTGCGCCTGGTAATTTCTATTGCCAAAAAATACACCAACCGGGGGCTCTCGTTCTTGGACCTGATTCAGGAAGGGAACATGGGGCTGATGAAAGCGGTAGAAAAGTTTGAATATCGCCGTGGCTATAAGTTTTCTACATATGCCACCTGGTGGATTCGTCAGGCCATCACCCGTTCGATCGCCGACCAGGCCCGGACCATTCGGATTCCGGTCCATATGATCGAGACGATCAACAAACTCATGCGGGTTCAGAAGCAGCTGGTTCAGGAATACGGACGGGAACCCACCCCCGACGAAATCGCTGAAGAAATCCATCTTCCCGTGGAGCGAGTGCGCGCAGTCCTCAAGATGGCACAGCAACCCATATCACTCCAAGCCCCCGTTGGGGACAGTGATGACACCAGCTTCGGTGACTTCATTGAGGATAAGACTGCGGAAAACCCAATGGAGGAGGCTGGCTTCTCCATGTTGAAGGACAAGATCAACGAAGTTCTCGATACCCTGACAGAGCGGGAAAGAGAGGTTCTTGAGCAGCGCTTTGGACTCAAGGACGGCTATAGCCGGACTCTTGAGGAGGTAGGGCGTCAATTTCAGGTTACCCGCGAACGTATCCGGCAAATTGAGGCCAAAGCCCTCCGGAAGATGCGTCACCCAACGCGGATCCGTAAGTTGGAAGGCTTTATCGAGCTACCAAACATGTAGAGAATCGCGGGCCCCGCTTGTCTACTGGAAATCTTATGCTCAAGTAGGCATAGGAAACATTCCCCCCGTATCTGCGCCCCGGAGTCTGGAAGCCGAACCGTCCTGGAAAGGCGAGAAGACCGGGGCTTCCCTTTCCGCTCCAAAACTTCCCGGAACCCCTTCCAAATCTCGATTATCAATGAGCAGCTACGATGTCAGTGCAGTGCGCTCGGCTTTTCCAATCCTCAGGCATGAGGTTCATGGGAAGCCCCTCGTCTATCTCGACAACGCAGCAACCTCTCAGAAGCCGGAGGCCGTCCTCGACGTCAGCCGCCATTATTATGAGCGGCTCAACTCCAACATCCATAGAGGCACCCACTATCTCGCCCAGGAGGCTACCTTAGCCCACGAGAATGCACGAAAGCTCATCGCACGTCACCTCAATGCAAGTTCGGTGGAAGAAATCATCTTCACCAGCGGCGCCACCGACGGAATCAATCTCATCAGCTCCATCCTGGGGTATTCTGGGAAAATAAACCCCGGGGACGTCATCGCGATCAGCAATCTTGAACATCATTCCAATACCGTGCCATGGCAGATGCTCTGCGAACGATCCGGGGCGGAGTTGGAAGTCATTCCAGTTACAGAGGAAGGAACCATCGATTCCACAGCCTTTGATCATCTTCTGGAAAAAACCTCAGGCCGGCTGAAAGTCCTCGCTTTGACCCAAATTTCAAATGCCTTCGGCACGATTCTGCCCCTTGGCCCGATGATAGATTCTGCTCACCGGGCAGGAGCCCTCGTGGTCATTGATGGCGCCCAAGCCGTGCCCCACCTCTCCGTGAACATGCAGGATCTCGATGCTGACTTTTACGTCTTTTCCGGGCACAAAGTCTACGCTCCTACCGGCATCGGTGTTCTATATGGAAAACGTGAACTCCTTGAGGACCTTCCTCCCTGGCGAGGTGGCGGGGAAATGATCCGTAAAGTGTCCTACGAGGGAACGACCTTCAACGATCTCCCCTATAAATTTGAAGCAGGCACGCCCAACATTGAAGGTGCGATCGCCCTCGCTGCAGCTCTGGAATTTCTTAACGGGCTAGGTCTCCAGAATGTTTCAAGTCACGAAGATGAGATGATCCGGCGTGCTGCCAGCGCGCTCACGAGCATCAGGGGAGTTACCCTCTACGGGCCAAGTGACCGTTCCGGATCACTCTCCTTCAATATTGAAGGCATTCACCACTATGACCTTGGCACTCTTGTCGATAAGATGGGAATTGCCGTGCGCACCGGCCATCATTGCTGCCAACCCCTGATGGCCCGCTTTGGCGTTACCGGAACCCTCCGAGCCTCATTTGGGTGTTTCAACAATGAAGACGATGTTAATCGTCTCGCTGAGGCCGTGGAAAAGGGAGTAGAAATGCTACGCTGATATCTCAGACTCCTGTCCTTAATTATTCTCCCAAAGATGACCATCACTGAACGTCAGGAACAGCTGCTTAAGGACTTAAGCCTGTTCCAGGATTGGACCGAGCGCTACGAATATGTCATCGGCCTCGGGCGACAGCTGACTGAGATGCCACAGGCAAGTAAAACCGAGGACAGGCTCATTGAAGGCTGCCAGTCCCAAGTCTGGCTCGAAGCCTACTTCAAAGATGGGGGCGTTCACTACAGGGCTGATTCTGACTCTCAAATTACGAAGGGAATGATCGCGCTCTTCATCCAATTCCTAGACGGTGAATCTCCAGAGAACATCCTCACTGCGGACTTTGCCTTCATAGAGAAAACAGGCCTCAAGGAGCATCTTGCCCCAACCCGAGCTAATGCCCTCAACCTTATGGCTCTCCAGATGAAGCAACGTGCTCTGGATTTTGCCGGGGCCGCCGATTGAGGCCTTGAGGGCCAGAAAAGTGCACTCGGGCAGAGGCTGCAGCAAACACTGAGCTCTTCTTGCCCTTAATCCCGGTTGAGCCACTGCAGCATGGCCTCGGCCGAGCGCAGCGAGATCCCCGGAAGGCCCGCAATCTCTTCCGCGCTTTTTCCACGAATCCGGCTCACTGAGCCAAACTCTGCGAGGAGAGTTGCCTTCCGCTTTGGGGAGATCCCCGGACAATCATCCAGCAGGGACTCCTTCATTCGTTTGCGAAAAAGGAGTTCGTTATAATTATTGGCACAGCGATGGGCTTCATCCCGAATTCTCTGCAGAAGTTTGAGCGCGCCCACCTCATGGTCCAGAACGAGAGGATCACTTTCTCCCGGCCGGAAGATCTCCTCTCGTTTCTTCGCTAATCCAATGATCGGTAATTCGTGAAGCCCGAGACGCTGCAGCTCACCCGTCGCGGAGCTCAGCTGACCCTTTCCTCCATCCACGATGACAAGGTCGGGCAGGGTAATCGGCGCTCTCCCCTCTTTTGCGAGACGGCGCATGGATTCAATGATACTTTCCTGACTGTCAGCTACCTCAGGATTAGCCCTCGCTCCCTGCTGAAGAATGCGAGCGTAGCGACGTCTGATGACTTCCGCCATGCTCGCGAAGTCATCCTGTCCTTCAACTGTCCTTATCCGGTAGCGTCGATAGTTTTGATTATCCGGCACCCCATCAACGAACCTGACCATGGAGCCGACAATATGATTACTACTGACATTTGAGATATCGAAACACTCCATTACCTTCGGTGAAGCGGGAAGTTGCAGCAGCTCGGCCAGCTCAGCCAGGTCGTCCAATGGCTTCACGGTAGTTGGGACTCCTCGTCCTCTTGAAAACTGCCGCGTCGGATTGAGAGTCCGCTCCAGGTTTTGCACGATGTCTCTTAATCGAGCCGCCCTTTCAAAATCCATACGGGCCGATGCTCCCTCCATTTCGGTGACCAGAGACTTCAAGCGCTCCCTTCTTCCCCGACCCTCCAGCAAGGCACTCGCCTGCTCCACTTGCTCCAGGTAAGCCTCACGGTTGATATTTCCGATACAGGGAGCGCTACAATTTCGTATTACGTCCGCGCTGCAGTGCTTGTGCTCTTGTTCTCCCGGCTTCCTGCTCCGGCAACTTCGAAGACCGAACTCCTTGTTCAACCATGCGATCGTACCTCGCAGAGCACCCGAATGAGCAAATGGGCCGAAATAGCGTGCCCCATCATCTTTTTTCAGCCTAGTCAGGACAAAGCGAGGCCATGGATCCGATGGGTTGATCTTTGCAAGCAGGAAGCGCTTGTCGTCCCGAAAGCTGACGTTGTATCTCGGTCGGTATTGCTTGATCAGCTTGCCCTCTAGAAGAAGTGCCTCCTGCTCGTTTCGAACAAGGTGGATCTCAAAATCCCATATCGCCTCAAGAAGAGCCCGAGTCTTGTGATCCGCGCTCTGCCTTCTCGAGGGCATGAAGTGGTTTCCCAGCCGCTTGCGAAGGTCGCGGGCCTTTCCCACATAGATGACCGATCCAAGCCGGTCCAGCATGAGGTAGACACCCGGTTGATGCGGGATGTCCCCAAGCCGGGCTCTCATGTCTGGACGCGCTTTCATCTCTCGCCGGCATTTTAGCGCAAACAAGGGCTAACGCAAAGAGACGACATCAAGACAAGCAGGGCGTATTACCAGCAAGAATACCAAAATCAGCACCCTGAAGCCCCTGAGTGCCCGATTTGAAGCATGATTATGCGCCTGAACAGCAGCCCCCGTGCTTGAACGTTGATATCGAGCAGATACACTCGTGGCGCTTCATGAACCGCACTCTGCTCTTTGTCCTCTCCTTGCTGGCAGCCACAGGCGCCGCTCTGGGAGCAGAAGAGCCGGGAGACACAACCAAAGTCAACATCCTCGAAATTATCAAGGAGGGAGGACTGATGATGTGGCCACTCGGAGCCCTTTCTATCGGGGCCCTCGTTCTCATCCTTCTCCTTTTTTTTACGATCAATCGCCGCAACGTGGTCAATGACCGGTTCATGCGAGTGGCGGAGAGCCTTATTCGGAAGCGCGACTACCTTGGACTGGCTGGATACGCTCACCGGAGAGGCGAATGTATTGCGCGTATCACCCAAAAAACCTTCGATTTCGTCACAAAGAACCCCGAGGCGAAGTTCAATGAGATTCGAGATGTGGCAGAGGCCGAGGGGTCCCGCCAGGCCAGCACCCTCAATCAACGCATCAGCTACCTGGCGGATATTGGAGCAATCGCGCCGATGGTCGGCCTGCTGGGAACCGTATTCGGCATGATCCGGGCCTTTCTCGAAATTAACACTGGAAACGTTGAAGTAGTGCGCCAGATGAAACTTGCAGGTGGGGTCGCTGAGGCCCTCGTAACTACTGCCAGCGGACTCTCCATAGGGATCCTCGCCATGATTTTCTACTCCGTATTTCGGGGTCGGGTTCAACGCTACCTCACCGAGCTGGAGGCTGCAGCAACGCACCTTCTTGCTCTTCTGGGATCCCAGTTCCAGCAGTCGGAACGCTACAGGCCCGATAAGAAAGCACCCGCACCCGCGCCAGAGCCCGCAGATACTTACCAACTTCCCCGGAGTCAAAGACCGGCTCCAGCCCGCCCTAGCCAGTCTGACCCGCCTGGCGCATGACCCAAGGCGATCGCTCGCAGGATGAAATTCAAGTCTCCAAAGCCTCCTGAGAGCGTCATTCAATTGGCGCCCATGATTGATATCGTTTTCCTGCTGCTGATCTTCTTCCTCGTGACATGGCAATTCTCCCGCTCAGAACAGGATAGCAAAGTGAAGGTCCCGACCTCCAGCCAGGGCAAGGACGAAACCCGTGCTATTAGCGAGATCAATGTTAACATCCGCCAAAGCGGCGAACTGGTAATCAATGGCGAAGTCCTCACAGAAAAGCAGCTTCTCACCAAGCTTCGCGCAATTGTTGAAGTCTATCAGAACCAGCCAGTGAGGCTGCGGGGAGACGGGGAGATCACCTATCAAACCCTCATGGGAGTGATCGACATCTGCCAACAGGCGGGCATTTGGAATATCTCCTTTGCCACTCGCAGGCCAAACTAACCTCCATGGGTCATGAATGCTTGAAATTAAGCGTTTTTCCCACGACCTTTTCCGGTCCAAGGTCCTAGTTCCTTCCCTCATGCGCAGTCTCTACAACCCTTCACCCCTGATCCGGGCAGGACTGATTGTGAGCCTCGTGCTGGCAGGTGAAGGGAGAAGTCAGGATCCAAGCCTGTCACCAGAACCGCCTCGACCGCCTGGGAGCCAACCCTTAAAGGCTGACCCCTCCAAAGACCTCTTTGAACTCGCACTGCAATCCTACCGGGAAGCGGGAGAGACCAAAAACTCCCAGCGCAGGAATGACACCTACAGTGCCGCCGCTCGACAATTCAACCGCTTCTCCCTGAGGTTCAAGGATCACCCCGATGCGATAAAGGCCGCATATTACCGGGCAATCTGTTACCAGAAAATTGATAAACGAGAGGACTACCTCGCAGGCCTCGATGAAGTTCTTGCCTTGAAGAGGACAGGAGCTCTGGTCGGGGCCGCCGCATACCAGAGGGCTCTCGAGCATTACAAGAAGGAGCAGTATGCAGAAGCAGAACCTCTTTTTCAGATCGCGGCCTCAGAGTCTGACGAAGTCACCTATCGCCACCGCGCATTGTACATTCGTGCACTCTGTTTTGAAAAACTAGAGAAAGAAAAGGAGACCGTTTCCTCTCTCAAAGCCATTCTTGCTGACGCGGGATCTCCCTACCAGCCTCAGGCTGAGCGTGTGCTCGCACACCACTACCTGCAAGAGGGAATGAATGAGGAGGCCCTCGCCCACTTTATCCACCTGTCGGAGTCCACGGATAAGAAGACGCGAGCTGATGCAATCCTGCAGTGTGCTCAGCTCGCTCGACAACTTGGCAAACGGAATTTTGCCCGGAAATATTTCGAAGATATTCTAGTCACCCCGGAGCTCGAACAGTGGCACGGGGAATCACAACTAGCGCTGATGAGTGAGGCCTCTCTGGATGGGAGACACGGGGACGTGATCAACTACTACGAGCAAGGCGATTATCCACTCAAGGAAGAGCCCCGTGGCAGACGACTTCAAATTGCGGCCAAGTCCTATGCCGCTCTGGGCGCGGAAAAGAAATCAACAGCTCTCCTGCGAAAGCTTGCTTCGATTTCACCTGACGACCTCACGGCCCTGGAGGCAAGCTACCTCGTCCTTTCCAGGGAATATCGCAACAATGACGAGGGCCATTCCCGCCAGATTACAGCCTTTCTTCAGCGATTCGCAGAGAAACATGAAAGCGATCCCCGCATCCACAATGCCCGTTTAATGCTCGCGGAGAGCTACCACGAAGGCAATCAATACGCTCTCGCGGTTGCCACCTACCAGGCCATTGATCTCACTCATATCGACTCACAAAATCATCCCGGATTGCTCTACAGAATGGCTGACGCACAGCTGAGAGCAGGAAATAAGGAGGCAGCCTTAACCTCTTTTAACCGCTTCATCAGAGAGCACCCAAACCACCCCCAGATAAGTAGCGCCATCGTCAATCGAGCAGAAATCTTCCTCGAAAAGGATGATCCGGCCTCCGCTCACGATGAGTTCGACCGGCTGATCAAACAGACAGTTCAGGGCTCACCACAGGAATACGCATGGGCGCAGAAAGCCGTTCTTTACAAAAACACAATCGATACACCGGGAGATGACGAGGACCGCCTCCATAACCTTGGGAAATTTGCTGAGTGTCACACCCGACTTATCGCGGATTTCCCGGAAAGGGAGAGTTCAAAGCAGGATGCCTCTCATTTCTGGCTCGGTTGGGCACTCTACCGCCTCGACCAGTTCGCTAAATGCATCAGCCCCTTCCAGCAGGCCCGACAAGGCAAGGTGAACTCTCTGCACCGAAGCTCCACCTTGCACCTCGCGCTCGCATATTACCACCTCCAGAAAAAGACAAGCCTTCAGCAGGAACTCGACGTTCTCCTGAGGGACTATAAGGACGAGAACATACCTCGACCCGTCTTCGCGTGGCTGGGAAATGCCCTGCATGATGACCGGAACTACGAGGAGGCATGGAAATACTTAAACCTCGCCATTACTCCCGATGAGCCCAGCAAAACCAAATTACGCACCTGGCGCGCCGCTGGAGGAAGCGCTTTGGAATCTGGAAACCATGAGGCGGCCCTGCGACCACTGACTATTGTCCTCGAGACCGAGGACAACGACTATCGGAAAGCGGAAACCCATTTCATGATCGGTCGTGCCCTCCTTGCTCTCGAAAAACCAGAAGAGGCGAGGAGCTCTACGGAAGCCTGTCTCGC